>NZ_JARWQD010000001.1 GCF_029869545.1 Nocardia wallacei
CCCCACCACCCCCCCCCCCCCCCCCCCGGGGGGGGTTGGGGGCCGGGGGGGGCCGGGGGCGCGGGCGGCCCCCCCCCGGCCCCCCGACGGTGGTGCCAGCTCGAGCTCCCGGCGCAGCATCCGCGCCAGATTCGCGCCCACCCGCGCCCGATGCTGCAGATTCTCCGGAAGCTCCGGCAGCAGCACATCCTGCAGCAGCTCGGCCAGCGCCTCCAACAGTTCCGCCGACGACGGTCGATACTGCATCTACGGCCCCTCCTCGCACCAGAACTTCAGCATGGCACGAATCCCACCACCGTCCACCATGTTTCGCACCCGCTGGCCGACATTGCCACGACCGCACCCCTACCGCACGGGATTAGTCACGGAAGGTGGATTCCGGCCAAAAGCGCGCCGGAAATGGAGGGGGAGCCGCCGCGCCGGAAATGGCGGAATGCTGGCCCGCTGAGACGGCGGGTGCCAGTGCGCGGAAAGATCGCGGTGCCGGTGTGCCGGAAGCCGGGTGCCCACGCACCACGAAAGCCGGGTGCCCACGCGCCACAAAAAGCCGGGTGCCCACGCACCACAAAGCCGGGTGCCCGCGCACCACAAAAGCCGGGTGCCCACTTGCCGCGAAGGCGGGGGCCCACGCGCCGCGAAGGCGGGGGCCGACGTGCCGGGAAGGCCGGGGGCGATGTGCTGGGAAGGCCGGGGGGCGATGTGGCGGGGCTGCGCGGCCGCGCCCAAGACCCGCCCCCGCGCGGCCCGGCCGGTGTGGGGGCTCGGGTGAGGGCGCTGTCAGCCGGTTCGGGCGGGTGCGGCGGCTCGGCGGGCGGAGATTCGCCAAGCGTGGCGGCGGTCGCCCGCGCCGAGGCGCTTGCCCCAGCTGGAGGCCGCGGCGATCACGTCGGCGGGTTCGAGCGCGCGGATCTCGGTGACGGTCAGGCCGTGGGCCGGGTAGCGGGTGCGGAGGTCGGCCAGGGCGGTGGCGTCGTCGATCACGGGTAGGCCGGGCAGGCCGTCACGGTCGGTGACCGACAGCAGAATGTCCAGTGCCGCACCGGGTTTCATGATTCGCGCGAGCCCGTCCAGCACGGCCGCGTCGCCGGTCAGCAGGCCGCGCAGCAGCGAGCCCCACGGGAAGTTCACCGTCACCTCGTCGGCGATGCCGTCGAGTCCGGGCGGCAGCTGCTCCGCGGCGGCGACGACGAACACCGCGTTCGGCACGCCGCCGCGGGACCGCAGGGCGCGGCGCGAGGAATCCGTCATGCCCGCCGCATTGGCGTCCACGCCGATCGCCAGGCGCCGCGGATCGGCCGCCGCGGCCGCGAGTACCGCACGCCCGTCGCCGGTGCCCAGATCGACCCGCACGGACCGGTACCGGGCGGCCAGTTCACCGGCTTAACCGATGTCCACGTCCCGGATCTTCTTTCCACACACGATTCGCATACGACGGACGTTATCCGCACACCGCCGGTGGGCGCACGCCATTTTCCGCGGGCGCCGGACGCTCGGCGACCGCGCGAACCAAGGAGCCACGGCACTTTCGACGCAACCTGCCCAAGCGATTCCGGCGGGCAAACCGCGCGGTGTCCTCGGCGGCTCCGACCCCACCGGCCGACCACACACCCACCGGAACGTGGGGGGGGGCGCGGGACCCCCCCCGCCGCCCCCCCGGTCAGCCCGCGGGGGTGGTGGGGGGGGGGGGCGCGCGATTAGGCGGGCGCGGGCGGGGGCGG
>NZ_JARWQD010000002.1 GCF_029869545.1 Nocardia wallacei
AATCTCCTAAACGGGGTGCCCGGGCCCCCAAATTACCCGTTCCATCGTAAAAATCATTACACCCCCACTGCACCGCCTCTGGCTTTGGGGCCGCGAGGCCCCCGCGGCCGCCCCGGCCGGGGCGCCCTCGTGGGTGATGAACATCGACGACTCCGATTCGGCCCGCGACATCATCGATGCGCTCGGCATCGCCGCCTATCTCAGCGGCGAGCAGCCGCACGCGGTCTCGGTCGACATCGAGCATCTGAGGCCGGACGCGCCGCTGCGGCCCGACGACGCGCGGGTGCTGCGCACCAGCGACGAGGACGGCACGCTCGCGACGCTGTCGGTCGGCGACGGCTGGACGCTGCGTGTCGTGCGCCGCACCAACGGCACCGCGATGCTCAACGTCAGCGCCGTCACCGAGGTGCTGGCCCGCGAGGTGGTCGAGGTGTGCACCAAGGACGCGGCCGTCGAACCGGAATCCGACGACAGCCAGGTCTCGATGGGCTTCTGGCACATCGGATCCCACGGCCCGCAGCGGCGCGAGCGCACCATCACCGCCGCCGCCTGGGCGGAGATCGACGGCAACTACGGCGCCGAGGTCGGCGCCGCCATGCGGCAGCTGATGGCCCTGCGGCCCGAGGAGGTGCGCGGGCGGCTGCTGTTGCTGCACGGCCCGCCGGGCACCGGCAAGACCTCCGCGCTGCGGGCGCTGTCGCGCGAATGGGCGGACTGGTGCCAGGTGGACTGCGTGCTCGATCCCGAGGTGCTCTTCGCCAACCCCGGATATCTGATGGAGGTCGCGATCGGTGTCGACACCTACGACGAGAGCAAGCGGCGCTGGCGGCTGCTGGTGCTCGAGGACTGCGACGAGCTGATCCGCGGGTCGGCGAAAGAGTCCACGGGCCAAGGTCTTTCGCGTCTGCTGAACCTCACCGACGGCATGCTCGGACAGGGGCGCGACGTGCTGGTGGCGATCACCACCAACGAGAACCTGTCCCGGCTGCACCCGGCGGTGGTGCGGCCCGGCCGCTGCCTGGCCCAGCTGGAGGTGGGCCGGTTGTCACCGGCGGAGGCGGCCGCCTGGCTCGATCGCGAACTCGGCGACCGGCCGCGGCCCGCGATCGGCCCGGACGGCATGACGCTGGCGGAACTGATCGCCTCCCGCGACGACCACTCGCGCATCCAGGCGGTGCCGCCGGGGCCCGCACCGGGCAGCGGCGGCTACCTGTAGCGAAACGTCGATTCCCTTGCCGCACAGCGGCCCGCGGAAGCGGGCGCCTATTCCCTTGCCGCACAACGGCCTGCGGAAGCGGGCACCTATTCCCCTTGCCGCGCAACGTCCTGCGGAGGCGGGCGCTTGTCCCCCTTGCAGCACAGCAGCCCGCGGAAGTCGGTACTTATCCCCTTGCCGCGCAGCGGCCCGCGGAAGCCGGTACTTATCCCCTTGCCGCACAACGGCCCGCGGAAGCCGGTACTTATCCCCTTGCCGCGCAGCGGCCTAACGCCCGGCAAACGGGGGCGCTGGTGGACTGGGCGCCGAGCCACCGATCACGGTGGCCGGACGATCCGAAGAAGGGACGACGACCATGTCGGTTACGAGGTTCGCGCAGGTGTCGGTGTTGGCGGCGGTGGCGTTCGCGGGCGTGGTGGTGGCGTCGGGGACGGCGTCGGCGCAGCCGAGTGAGCGGCATCCGCTGGCCGATTCCACCTGCTCCGCCGCGCAGGTGGAAGCCGCGATGCGCGACCACGCCCCCGGGTTCGCGGCATATCTGGACGAGCATCCGGACCGCCGCGTGCAGTTCCAGCGCATGTTCGACGCGCCTCCCGAGCAGCGCAAGATGATCATCCGGGAGCGCGGCCAGGGCGGGCCGGAGCTGCCGGACGGCCCCGGCCGGGTCATCTTCCGCGACGACGATCCGCGATTCGCCGATATGCCGCGGCAGATGCGCGTGGTCGCCGATACGTGCCACGGGTACTGACCGAGTCGGACAGCAGTGGGGGGGCGGGGCGGGGGCTGGGCGGGGTCTCGGGGCGGAGGTGGGCGGCTGCGGCGGCGGCGGTGGTCGTCAACGACCTCGGCGGCGACAACGCCGGTGAGGGCACCGACGTCGGCCCGGCGCAGGAGGTGGTGAACGAGATC
>NZ_JARWQD010000003.1 GCF_029869545.1 Nocardia wallacei
GTGCTGCCCTCCGCGGCGGGGGAGCCGTGGGGTTTCGCCGGGGGATTTTTTTTTTAGGGGCGGGGTAAGAAAAAACGGCGGGTGGAGCCCCCCCCCCGCCCCCCCGCCCGCGGGGCGGGGCGCGGGGGCGGCGTGCGGCGGGGCCTTACCCGCCCGTCTTCCGTAACCCCCGCCTATATCAACCAAATCCCCGCGTAAACCCACGGCTCCCCCGCCGCGGAGGGCAGCACGGTGCTCACCGAGCGCATCGACTACCTGCGGGCCGGTCCCGTGGAGATCGCCTTCTGGGTCTGCGGCACCTTCGAGATCGTGGACGGCCGGATCACGCTGTGGCACGACCACTTCAGCTGGGAGAACTTCCTGCGCGGCACCGCGGTCGGCCTCTGGCGCGCCGTCCGCCGCTGATCCTCAGGGGCGCAGGTGGGCCAACTCCGCCCGCGCCTGCTCTCCCGCATCGCCGAAGTCGGTGCGGGAGAAGATGTTCCAGCGCTCCAGCAGCGGGCTGAAGACCAGTTCCCCCGTGCGCGCCGGATCGTAGATTCCGGCCTCGGCGAGCACCTCGGTGCTGTTGCGCCCGTCGGGCAGCGGGACCTCGGGGATGCGGAAGTCCGTGATCCGGTCGGCGATCGCGCGCACGGTCTGGTCCGGCGCCAGATCGAGCGCTGCGGCAATGAGATTGGCGAAGAACACCGACTGCAGCTCGTCGTCGGCGGCGATCCGCTCGGCGATCGCGGTCACGATCGGATTCTCCTGCAGCGCTGCGGTATTGCGGTGACGCACCGCGGCGGCCGCCTCCTCGAACGCGCAGGCGGCCAGCACATCCAGCAGATGCAGCGCGGGGCGGCGGAATCCGGCGGTCATATGCGCCATCCGCGCGCGCTCCAGCTCGACCGGATCGACCGACCGCGTCACCATCAGGTAGTTGCGGATCATGATCTCGTGCCGATTCTCCTCGGCCGTCCAGCGGCCGACCCACCGCCACCACGGACCGGTGCGCAGGTACTTGCCGACCTCGCGGTGATAGGAGGGCAGGTTGTCGGCGATCAGCACGCTGACCGTGAGCGCCAGCTTCGCGACCTCACCGAGCTCCGATTGCCCCGGCTCCCAGTCGGTTCCGCCGAGGAAGGCGAAGTTGCGCCCGTCGTCCCAGGGCACGTAGTCGTGCGGCTGCCAGCCGTCGGCCGCGTCGATATGCCGCCGCAGGTTCAGTTCCACCTCTAGCGCGAGCGATTCCAACAGCTCACGATCGGTCAACAGAGTGTGCACCCCGACAACCTACCGATTCCGCGGCGGGAATGGGGACCCCAACCCCGAACACGCAGACAATCCACAGCAACGACCCCGGAAACCTTGGGAGGTTTCCGGGGCCGAGACGCGACGGGAGTGCTACTTCTCCGTCACCGTGGTCTTGCGGTCGGCGGAGTTCCAGCTGATGGTGCCGCCGGTGAATTCGCTCTCCTTACCACCGGCGATGTCCTTCTCGTCGCTGGTCGGGTAGCCGAGCTTGCCGTTGACGCCGCCGTTGTTCTCCCATTCGACGCCGATGTCGCCCCACACCACGTGCGCGTCGGTCTTCTCACTCCAGCAGATCGACCCGCCGGTGAACTCCTGGCACGAGCCGCCGTCGGGGCCGTTCACCGCCGCCTTCTCCGGCGCTCCGAGCGCGCTCTGCGGCCCGCCCATCTCGGTGTACTTCTCGAGAATGTTGCCGGAGACGGTGAACTCGCCGTTCGGAGTGGCGATCTTGGTCTCGGTCGCGGACCCGCCCTCGTGGTCCATCCCGTGTTCGGAGGTGGTGGCGGGCGTGGTGGTGGCCGCCATCGGGGTGGACGATGCCGCGCTGTCGGAATCCTTGTTGTCGTCGTTGCTGCAGCCGGCGAACAGCAGGGTCGCCGCGGCGAGCGTCATGGTGCAGGCAGCTGTACGTCGAGCGATGTGGTGCATGTCCTCAACCTCTCGAAAGTGGCTGGCCGGGGGGGCCCCCGGGGCGCCCCCCGCCACACACGCCCGGGGGGGGGGTTGGGGCGGGGGATAGAAGAACATAGGGAGAAAAAACCCCCCACAAGGTTACCCGCGCAAAATAAAAATAGGC
>NZ_JARWQD010000004.1 GCF_029869545.1 Nocardia wallacei
CCCGGCGCCCCCGCCCTCCCCGGGGGGGGGGGGGGGGGGGGGGGCCGGGCCCTCTCGCGCCCCGCCGGGGCGCCGGGGGGGGGGGCCCCCCCACACCGGTCGCTGCGGTCGCTGCGGCGAGACTTCCTGCGGCGGCACGTCTCCGATGTCTACCGCGCCGCGACCGCGGACCACCGGGAATCCCGTCGTTTGCCCGAATTGGCAAGCACCGCAACGGATCTGTTCCCCGGGCTGCTGCCGTCGGAGGAACAGCTCGCGGCCGACGCCGGGCTGCCGCAGGCGGCGAAGGAGGGCTGGGAGGTGGATCAGGGCCTGTTCTTCTCGGCCGTCTTCGCGGATCCGGTGGCGGGCAACCATCTCCTCGACGCCATGCGCGCCCCGACCCGGCGCGCGCGTGAGTTGGCCGACGAGTTCGCGGCCACCGGGTCCGTCGCCCTGCCCGCGGCGACGGTGACCCGCACCGACACCACCGCGACCGTCACCATCACCAATACGCACTGTCTCAACGCCGAGGACGATCAGCACGTCGCCGACCTGGAGACGGCGGTGGATCTGGTGCTGCTGGACCCGAATTCGCGGGTCGGTGTGCTGCGCGGCGGGGTGATGGACCATCCGCGCTATCGCGGGCGGCGCGTGTTCAGCGCGGGCATCAACCTCACCCACCTGCACGAGGGGAAGATCTCGTTCGTCGATTTCATCCTCGGCCGCGAAACCGGGTACATCGCGAAGATTCTGCGCGGGCTGGCGATCGGGGACGACATGCCGGTCACCAAACCCTGGGTCGCGGCGGTGGATTCGTTCGCCATCGGCGGGGGAGCGCAGCTGCTGCTCGTCTTCGACCGCGTGATCGCCGGTGCGGACGCCTATTTCAGCCTCCCCGCCGCGCGGGAGGGCATCGTCCCGGGGGCTGCGAATCTGCGGCTCGGGCGCTCCAGCGACCACCGGCTCTCGCGGGACGTGATCCTGTGGGGCCGCAGGATATACGCGACCGAACCCGAGGCCAGGCTCGTCTTCGACACCGTCGTCGAGACCGCGGAGATGGACGGCGAGATCGACCGGGCCGCGCGCAGACTCGCCGCCGAGGCGGTCGTGGCCAACAAGCACATGGTCGTCGCCGCGGAGGAGCCGCAGGACGTCTTCCGTTGCTACATGGCGGAATTCGCGCGACAGCAGGCGCTGCGGTTCTACGGCGCGGACGTTCTGGCGAAGGTGCGCCGCTTCGGCAGCGGGGTGGGCCGATGACGCTCACCGGCCTGTCCACCGTCGAGTACCGCAAGGGCGGGCGCGTGGCCACCGTGGAGCTGGCCCGCCCCGAGGTGCTCAACGCGATGAACCTGCGCATGCACGCGGAGCTGGCGCGGGTGTGGGACGACATCGAAGCCGACGACGGCATCTGGGCCGTCGTGCTGAGCGGGCAAGGGGGGCGGGCCTTTTCGGTCGGCCAGGATCTGAAGGAGCTGGTCGGCAGGATCGACTCCGGCACCGCCCGGTCGTCGTTCGGCAGTGCCGGTAAGCCCGGCTTCCCCCGGATCACCGAACGGTTCGGGTTCGCCAAGCCGATCATCGCCAAGGTGCGCGGCTACGCCCTCGGCGGCGGTTTCGAACTGGTACTCGCCAGCGACATCGTGATCGCCGCCTCGGACGCCCAATTCGGGCTCACCGAGGCGAAACTCGGCCTGATCCCCGGCGCGGGCGGGGTGTTCCGGCTGCCCCGCCAGGCGCCGTACCGGGTGGCGATGGGGCACCTGCTGACCGGGCGGCGGATGTCGGCCGCGCGCGCCGCCGAACTCGGCCTGGTCAACGAGGTGGTCGATCCGGAGGCGCTGGACGCCTGCGTGGATCGGTGGGTGGCCGATGTGCTCGCCTGCGCGCCGCTGTCGGTGCGCGCGATCAAACAGGTTGCGGCCGAATCGATTACCGAGTCCCTGCCCGACGCCTTCGGCGGCGAATACCACTGGGAGACCGTTCGCATGCACTCCGCCGACTCCGAGGAGGGCCCGGGCGGCGGGGGGGTGGGAAGCCCCCCCCCCCGGGGCGGGCCCCAACCCCCCACCCAAACAAAAAAGAACCAACACAACCCCCCCCACCAACCACACCCCCCCCAAAGACATCCCCCCCCCCCGCCGCGGGTGCGGGTCTGCCCGTTGGGGGGGGTCGCCACCTGGCCGCGCGCGGCCCCCCGCTTCGCACCCGAGCTGCGTGTGCTGGTGCACCACGGGGC
>NZ_JARWQD010000005.1 GCF_029869545.1 Nocardia wallacei
CCCGCGCCGTAACACCGTAACCCACCCCCGCCGGCCGCACCGCAATGCACCCCCCGCCCCCCCCACCCCTGTCCCCCCGCGCCTCCCCCCACCCCTGCCCCCCCCCCCCCCGGGGGGGTGCACAGGGCTAAGCCTCCAGCTTGTACCCCAGACCGCGCACCGTGACCAGGTGCTCCGGCTTGGCGGGGTCGGCCTCGATCTTCGAGCGCAGGCGCTTGACGTGCACGTCGAGGGTTTTGGTGTCGCCGACGTAGTCCGCGCCCCAGACACGGTCGATGAGCTGTCCGCGGGTGAGCACCCGGCCGGAGTTGCGCAGCAGGTACTCCAGCAGATCGAACTCCTTGAGCGGCAGCGTCACCGGCTTGCCGTTGACCTGCACGGTGTGGCGGTCGACATCCATGCGCACGGGCCCGGCCTCCAGCACACCGCTCTCGCTGGAGCCGTCGATCTCCTCGCCTACCCCGCGCCGCAGCACGGCGCGGATGCGCGCGATCAGCTCGCGCGAGGAGTACGGCTTGGTGACGTAGTCGTCGGCGCCCAGCTCCAGCCCGACCACCTTGTCGATCTCGCTGTCGCGCGCGGTCACCATGATCACGGGCACGCTGCTGCGGGTGCGCAGCTGTTTACAGACGTCGGTGCCACTCATGCCGGGCAGCATGAGATCCAGCAGCACGATGTCGGCGCCGGAGCGGTCGAATTCGGCCAGTGCGGACGGACCGTCGCCGACCAGCGTGACCTCGAACCCCTCCTTGCGCAGCAGGAACGCGAGCGGATCGGCCAGCGACTCCTCGTCCTCGACGATCAGCACACTCGTCATCGGGTTGCCTCCACACCGTTGGGTCTGGCCCGCCCCACGGGGCGCGGGCCGGTTTCCTTCTTACCCACCGCTACTCCGGTGGGAGTCCTTCTGTCCCCCGCGTTCGTGCCCGGCACGCCGTCCTGCTCCGCGGCATCGGTGGCCGGGATGCGCAGCGTGAACGTCGAACCCGTGCCCAGCTTGCTCCACAGCGTGATCTCGCCGTTGTGGTTGGCGGCGACGTGCTTGACAATAGCCAGCCCGAGCCCGGTCCCGCCGGTGGCGCGCGAGCGGGCCTTGTCCGCGCGGAAGAACCGCTCGAACACCCGCTCCTGATCCTCCTTGGCGATACCGATGCCGCGATCGGTGACGGCGATATTGACGTAGCCGCCGCGCAGCGAGCGGCTCACCGACACGTGGGAGCCCTTCGGCGAGTAGTTGATCGCATTCTCGACCAGATTCGACAGGGCGGTGACCAGCAGCGTCTCATCGCCGAGCACCTCGAGTCCGCTGTTGGCGTCGGTGCTGACGGTGATGCCCGCGGCCTCGGCGGCGGTGCGGGAGCGCTCGATGGCGGCGTTGACGACGGTGTCCACGTCCACGGCCTCGAGCTGCGGCAGCTTTTCCGCGCCCTGCAGCCGCGACAGCGCGATCAGCTCGGTCACCATCTTGCCCATGCGGCCGGATTCGGCGTGCAGCCGCTCGCCGAAGTGCCGCACCGAGTCCGGATCGTCGGCCGATTCCAGCAGCGCCTCCGCCAGCAGGCTCATCGCGCCGACGGGCGTTTTGAGCTCATGGCTGACATTGGCGACGAAATCGCGGCGGGTCGCCTCCATCCGCGCCTGTTCGGAATCGTCATCGGCGAACAGCACGACGAAGTTGGAGTTGTCCCGCGACAGCGGCCGCGCCACCCCGCGCACCGCGATGCGGCTGCGACCGGGGACCGGATTCTTCAGGGTCAGATCGAAGTCCACGCTGACGCCGCCGGCCAGCACCTTCTCCACCGCCGCCCAGGCGCGCTCGTCGAGCAGCCGGTTGCGGACCAGGCCGAGTTCCTCGGCGCGCGGGTTCACCAGCACCACGTCGCGGTATTCGTCGACGACCGCGATGCCGCTCTCGGAGGCCAGCACGATCAGGTCCAGCACCTGCGACATGGTGAGGCCGGATTCGGCCTCGCGGCGCTGCGCCTGCCGGGCGTTCATATACGGAATGAGCAGTCCACCGACGGCCAGGCCTACGACGGCCGCCAGAACTGCCAGCAGCACGGCCTGCGGAACGCTCACAATTGAATCGTACGGTCGCGGACGCGTCGGCCAAGCCAGGGTCCACGAAGTTTCGCGCAGGTCACGGGCCCTTACGCCGGTGTTAGCCGGTCGTTTACGCAGAGTTAGACGGGCCGCGCGCCACCGCGCCCGCGGGGGCGACCCGGGTGCCACGACCCTCGCCGACCGAATTCGCCGAACTGCTGGAGCGGGAACGGATTACGGTGCTCAGCCAGACACCGTCGGCGTTCTACACGCTGCCCGCCGACGCGCCCGCTGCCGCCCTGCGCCATATCGTGCTGGGCGGCGAGGCCCG
>NZ_JARWQD010000006.1 GCF_029869545.1 Nocardia wallacei
CCCCCCCCCCCCCCCCAAACACCCCCCCCCCCCCCGGGCCCCCGCCCGGTAACACCCCCCCGGGGCCCCCGCCCGCGCGCTCCCGCTGGTCGCGAGCGGGGCGCTGCCCCACACCCCGCCGCTCGCCGCGGAGGCGACCTCCCAGAGGTAGCCCCACAAACCCGCGCAACAAACCAAATCACGAAATCCACCACGTGAAAAACCACACAGCCCTTCAAGATGTGTAATGTGTGTGATATTTATAGAATAGAACCCGTAAGCAGATGGGAACAGGAATCCATGGCGGAGACCGCATCGACTTACAGAAGGGTTCGAAATGATCGACTACCGCACGATGAAAACGGGCGACTTTGTTGCTTCCATTCCCGCGCTCATGGCCGACGCCGACAGTCAGGCCCCGACAGAGAACGTCATCGCCGTTGCGTTCATACGCCCGAATGGTCGACTGCTCGGGTTCGCGATCGGCATAATCGCAGGTTTTCAGGAATTCATCCCCGAAGCGCTGGCGTCGGAATTTAAGGGTCAGGACATCGCGGCTCGGATCGTTCTCATTGCCGACAGTGACCATGCCGCACAGGGGGAAATCTACGTGGACATGATCACGGAAACACTCGTCGCGGCCGGTATCCCCGTACGCAGCCGCACGCACACACCGGCCATCATCAAGACGAGCCCCTGGCGCGATCTCGATTCCGGCGAATCCGGCACTCTGCCCGATCCGGCAATGACGCCCGCCGCCATCGCGCGAATGATCGACGGAGAAGGCCCCATACCCGACCCCGCAGCCCTGGAAGCAGCGTTCAGGGAGATCGAAGAGGCCAATATGCCCGAGGCTGACGCCGAGCGACGGCGGAATCCCGAGTTTGCGCGCGAAACTCTCGCCGAATTGCGCGAGACAATCGCCGAGTACGCCGAAGCCGCCAACCACGACGACACCGACAGCGGGATTATCGGCGACGATTCGGCCGAATACTACCGCGCCCGGATCTTGAACGACACGGGCGAATCCGGTTTGGCCAGTAGGGTCGGCGTGCTGGCCGACACCTCGCAATCCGCCCGCGATGCGTTGGTGGGACTGGCCGTTATCGATATCCCCGCCGCCGCCGCGATCTACACCCACCTCGCGAACCAGCTACGCGAGACCCCACGCACCCACCTACTCGCCGCCGCCGCAATCCTCCTGCACGTCGACGGCCGCCGCTTCCACGCTCGCAAGGCGGTCCAGGAATCCGCACTGGCGGCACTCGCGGCCGACGGCCCGATTCCCGCCGTCGTGCGCGTGCTCATGGCCGCCCAAGCCGCCGACGCGGAAACCGAAATCGCGCGCCGATTCCTCGCAATCGGCTGGCTCGCTGCACGTCGTCACGGCATCCAGGTGCCCGAATACGACTTCTATCACGCCGACTAACACCCCGGCTAGTTAGAGCCCGCGCACAGGGAATTTCGTCAACACCGCAAAACCCGCCCCAATATGGCGCACATCACACACAATCACACTGCTGATGTGTAAGGTGTGTAATAATATAGATGGTAAGGGCGGGGAATCCCGAACTCGGATCTTTGAAAACTTCACAGGGCTAACGCGAACATACCGACTTCTCACGACCCGTCCCGATCGGGCGGCCGCGACATATGGGCCGGACATGTCCAGGCACGGAGAAGCGCCGGGGTTGACACCCAGGCAGTAACGCGCCGACCCGCAACAACGGGCGGAGCAGGAAACCTAGCGCGAGCCCACCCCATAACCGCAAGAAAGGAAAACAGTATGAAGCTGGACGAATACGCAATACAACTCGCCCGCTCTTTCCCCGAAGGATGGGCGCTCAAATCGCGGGACAGCGACGACGAGCCCGGAAGTTACTACTACGAAAACACTTCCGGTGCACGGCTCCGCCTCGCTCTCCAGTCGGACAGTGACGGAAACGTGGCCGGTCGGGTGCGGCTGGAAGCCCAATTCGGCGACGTCGCGCACCACATCGCACCGGGAGGCCCGCCCAGCTACGAGATCGACGCCGACGCCGACACACCCCCCGAGGTCGTCGCCGTCGTGGCCGTTACTCAGATGCTGCCGCGCTACCTCCCCGCGCACGCCGCCGCGACACTGGCCAAGCTCGAGATGGACCAGCGCAAGCAGACGCGCACGGCCCATCTCGGCGACCTGGTCACGGCATTCGGTGGCATGGTCACCGATCGCGGTCAGATGTGGGCGGAGTACAACAATCGCGGCTACCGCTGGCGCGCGGAATTCCTGACCGTCGATCCGCCCGACACGGTGCAGCTCGACCTGCTCATCCCGGTCGACGTCGCCAAGCAGATTGCCGCAGTCATTCGCGCCGCAGTCGACCCCACGACGCCGGACACGGCGGCTGACACCGCCGAGCAGCACGAGCACGACGCCGACAGCGAGTAAGTAACCCACCCAGTGGCGGGGGGGGGGGGGGGGGGGGGGGAGGCGCACCCCAGCGGCCGCGCCCGAAGAAGAAGAGGAAAAAATGAAAAAAAAA
>NZ_JARWQD010000007.1 GCF_029869545.1 Nocardia wallacei
CCCTTGTCCGGCGCGGTCGGCTACACCGTCCGCATCCTCCCCCCCCACCCCCCGCGAGCCCCCCCCCCCCCGCGGGGGCAGGGCCCCACCCCCCCCCCCGAATCCGGCCCGGGGGGACAACCCCAAGATGGG
The DNA here is from genome assembly GCF_029869545.1 of Nocardia wallacei. Taxonomy (GTDB): domain Bacteria; phylum Actinomycetota; class Actinomycetes; order Mycobacteriales; family Mycobacteriaceae; genus Nocardia; species Nocardia wallacei_A. The sequence goes on from NZ_JARWQD010000007.1 coordinate 133, forward strand.
GGGCGTGCGTCGTCTCGGACGTGATCCGGGCGTACCCGAACTGCCGTCGTATCCGGCGTGCTCGGTCGGAATCTGTTTGCGCGCGGTATGGATCCCGGCCAAAAGCGTGCCGGGAGTGGTGGCGCGGGCGTGCCGGGAGTGGTGGCGTGGGCGTGCCGGGAATGGTGGTGTGGGCGTGCCGGGAGTGGTGGTGTAGGCGTGCGGGTGCCGTGACGTTGATGTGCGGGTGTTATGACGTGGGGCCGTCGGGAATCGGCAAGTGGGCGCGCGTATCACGATGTGGGCATGCGGGATGGTGGCGCGGGTGTGCGGAATCACGATGTGGTTGTGCCGAAGTGGTGGTGTGGGCGTGGCGGGAGGGCGTGGGGGCCGGTTTGGTTGGGTGGGTGGGCGTCCTGTAATCTTGGACAGTCGCTGCCCGGTGACAGCATTGCGCTGTGTCACCTGACTGCTGCAGAGCAGGGCCCGTTCAGACGGGAGCCCATCAGGTACCGAGGCGGCGTGATTACCAGACCAGACGTGCGGCGGTCTCCGGTGCATCCGGCAGTCCGGCCGCGGGAGCACAGTGCCGAGCACTAGTAGAGGAAGAGGGTAGCCGACCGATGGCAACGTACGCGATCGTCAAGACCGGCGGAAAGCAGTACAAGGTCGCGGTCGGTGACCTGGTGAAGGTCGAGAAGCTCGAGGGTGAGCCGGGCACCGCCGTGTCGCTGTCGCCGGTGCTGGTCGTGAACGGCGCCGAGCTGACCACCGACAAGGACAAGCTGGCCAAGGTGTCGGTGTCCGCCGAGGTGGTCGAGCAGACCAAGGGCCCGAAGATCCGCATCCACAAGTTCAAGAACAAGACCGGCTACCACAAGCGTCAGGGCCACCGTCAGAAGCTGACGGTCCTGAAGGTCACCGGCATCAAGTAGTCCGACCAGGGGTGCGAACCCCGGCACGAGGAGTTCTGACATGGCACATAAGAAGGGTGCATCCAGCTCGCGCAACGGTCGCGACTCGAATGCCCAGCGGCTCGGCGTGAAGCGCTTCGGTGGCCAGACCGTCAAGGCCGGCGAGATCCTGGTTCGCCAGCGCGGCACGCACTTCCACCCGGGCGTGAATGTCGGCCGCGGTGGCGACGACACGCTGTTCGCCCTCGAGGCGGGCGCGGTCCAGTTCGGCAGCAAGCGCGGCCGCAAGACCGTCAACATCGTGGTTCCGGAGCCGGCGGAGGCTTAGGGGATGGCTAGCCGGCGGAGCTTGCGTAGCCGGCGGGGTGGGTAAGCCCTGTCGCGCCGGAGAGCCTTTTCCACAAACTTCGAAGCGGGTCAGGGTGACGAAACACCCTGGCCCGTTTTCCTGTCTCCAGGACCAGCCGACCGTTCGAGAAGGAGGATGATCAGGTCATGTCCAAGTTCATCGATCGCGTCGTGCTGCACGTCCGCGCCGGGAAGGGCGGGCACGGGTGCGCGTCGGTGCATCGGGAGAAGTTCAAGCCGCTGGGCGGTCCCGACGGCGGGAATGGGGGCAACGGCGGGGACGTGATCCTCGAGGTCGACCCCAATGTGCACACCCTGCTGGACTTCCACTTCCACCCGCATGCCAAGGCGGGCAGCGGCAAGCCCGGCGAGGGCGGCAACCGGGACGGTAAACAGGGTTCCGAGCTGCTGCTGAAGGTGCCCGACGGCACCGTCGTGATCGGTCCCGACGGCGAGGTGCTGGCCGATATGGTCGGCGCGGGCAGCCGGTTCGTCGCCGCGCGCGGGGGTCGCGGTGGTCTCGGCAATGCCGCGCTGGTGTCGCGGGCGCGCAAGGCGCCCGGATTCGCGCTGCTCGGCGAGGAGGGCGAGGAGCGCGATCTCGTTCTCGAGCTGAAGTCGGTCGCCGACGTCGGGCTCGTGGGCTTCCCGTCCGCCGGGAAGTCGTCGCTGGTGTCGGTGCTGTCGGCGGCGAAGCCGAAGATCGCCGACTATCCGTTCACCACGCTGGTGCCGAATCTGGGCGTGGTGTCCAGCGGCGACACCACCTTCACCGTCGCCGACGTGCCCGGCCTGATCCCCGGGGCGAGCGAGGGACGCGGCCTGGGCCTGGATTTCCTGCGGCATCTGGAGCGGTGCGCGGTGCTGGCCCATGTGGTGGACTGCGCGACCCTGGAACCCGGCCGCGATCCGGTCTCGGACGTGGATGCGCTGGAGGCGGAGCTGGCCGCGTACAAACCCGCGCTGCAGGCCGACGCCGGGCTCGGGGACTTGGCCGATCGCCCGCGCGTGGTGATCCTCAACAAGACCGACATTCCCGATGCCGCCGAACTCGCCGATATGGTGACCCCGGAGTTCACCGAGCGCGGCTGGCCGGTGTTCAAGATCTCGGCGGTGAGCCGGGACGGCTTGCGGCAGTTGAGTTTCGCGCTCGCCGATCTGGTGCGCGAGTATCGTGAGGCGCATCCGAAGGCGGCGCCGAAACGGCCGGTGATCCGGCCGGTGGTCAAGGGCGAGAGCGGTTTCAGCGTCGAGGTGGATCCCGAGGTGCCGGGCGGTTTCATCGTGCGCGGCGAGCGTCCCGAGCGGTGGGTGCGCCAGACGCAGTTCGACAACGACGAGGCCGTGGGTTATCTGGCCGACCGGCTGGCCCGCCTCGGCGTGGAGGAGCGGTTGGCGCAGCTGGGCGCCGAGCCCGGGGCCCCGGTCACCATCGGCGACATCAGCTTCGATTGGGAGCCACAGATTTCCGCCGGTGTCGATATGCGGATGACGGGCCGCGGCACCGACCCACGCCTCGACCAGATCGAGCGCATCTCGGCGGCGGAGCGCAAGCACGCCTCCCGCGTGCGCCGCGGCCTGGTCTCGGAGGACGAGGATCAGGCGTGAGCCAGGCGCGCCGCACCCCTTACCTGTTCCCGCACCACGTGCAGGGGCCTGTAGAGGGTGCGGGGACGTGCAAGGGGTGCGGCTGGGTGGGTGTAGTTCGGTGTTGTGGGAGCGAGTTCGGTTATGACGCGAGTTGATTCGGGGCACGATCTGAGCGCGGCGCGTAAGGCGATCGCGACGGCGCGCAGCGTGGTGGTGAAGATCGGGTCCTCGGCGCTGACCAGCCTTGAGGGCGGGCTCGACACGGGTCGGCTGGACAAGCTGGCCGATGCCGTGGAGGCGCGGATGCGGGCCGGTTCCGACGTCGTCGTGGTGTCCTCCGGGGCGATCGGCGCGGGGATCGCGCCGCTCAAATTGTCTTCGCGGCCAAAGGATCTGGCTACCAAGCAGGCTGCGGCGAGCGTCGGCCAGCTGGCCTTGGCGCACGCCTGGGGGACCTCCTTCGCGCGCTACGATCGCACCGTCGGCCAGGTGCTGCTGACCGCCGGGGACTTCTCCCGCCGCGAACATCACCGCAACGCGCAGCGGACGCTGGATCGGCTGCGGTCGCTGCACGCGGTCGCGGTGGTCAACGAGAACGACACCATCGCCACCGAGGAGATCCGCTTCGGCGACAACGATCGGCTGGCCGCGCTGGTGGCCCACCTGGTCGGGGCCGATGCGCTGGTGCTGCTGTCGGATGTGGACGGGCTCTACGACGGCGATCCCCGCAAGGGCGCGGCGAATTTCATTCCCGAGGTGCGCAGCAGCGCCGATCTCGACGGGGTGATCGCCGGGAGCGGCGGGGCGCTCGGCACCGGCGGCATGGCCTCGAAGCTGTCGGCGGCCCGGCTGGCCGCCGACGCCGGTGTGCCCGTGCTGCTGGCCGCGGCGTCGGACGCCGCCGCCGCGCTCACCGGCG
>NZ_JARWQD010000008.1 GCF_029869545.1 Nocardia wallacei
CCGCCCCCCCGCCCGCCGCGGGGGGCCCCTCTTCTTATACCCCCCCCCCCCCCCCCCCCGGCCCCCCGGCCCCCTCCCTCCCCCCGGGGGGGGGGGGGGGGGGGGGGGGGGCGCCCCCCTCGCCCCCCCCCACCACACCCAGCGAGAACAGGCTCGCCGTGCACACCGAGGACCATCCGCTCAAGTACCTGGAGTTCCACGGCTCCATCCCGAAGGGCGAATACGGCGCCGGGGAGATGACGATCTGGGATTCGGGCACCTACGAGACGGAGAAGTGGCGCGAGGACGAGGTGATCGTGCGCCTGCACGGCTCGCGCGTCGAGGGCCGCTTCGCCTTCATCCAGACCAACGGCAACCAATGGCTGATGCACCTGATGAAGTCGGAAGCTCCTGCGGAGCAACCGATTCCGAGTCGCAAGCCCGGGCGCCCCGCGGAGTTCCCGCACGGCCTGACCCCGATGCTCGCCACCACGGGCGACGTCTCCACCCTCGACGGCGAGGAGTGGGCCTTCGAGACCAAATGGGACGGCTTCCGCCTGATCGCCGAAATCGAGGGCGGCACGGTCACATTGCGCAGCCGCGCCGGGAATACGGTCACCGGCCGCTACCCGCGCCTGGCCGCCCTGGGCCGCGAACTCGCCGGGCACGACGTGGTGCTCGACGGCGAGGCGGTGGTCTTCGACGATCACGGCGTCGCGAATCTCGGTCTGCTGCAGGCGGATGCGGCACGCGCGGTCTTCGTCGCATTCGACGTGCTGTACCTCGACGGCACCTCGCTGGTGCGCAAGCGCTTCTCCGACCGCCGCCGTGTGCTGGAGGCGCTGGCCGGGCGGGCGCCGTCGCTGGTGGTGCCGCCGCAGCTGGACGGTCCCGGGGCGCAGGCGCTGCGCTACAGCCAGGAGCACGCCATGGAGGGCGTCGTCGCCAAACGCAGGGATTCGGTGTATCTGCCGGGCCGCCGCGGGCAGGCATGGGTCAAGACCCGCAATTGGCGCACCCAGCAGGTGGTCGTCGGCGGCTATCGGCGCAGCGACGCACGGCAATTCGCCTCGCTGCTGGTCGGCGTCCACCACGAGGGGCGGCTGTTCTACGTGGGCCGGGTCGGCACGGGCTTCAGCGAGCAGGAGATGGCCGAACTGGCCACGCAACTACACCGCCTGGAGCGCAAGACCTGCCCGTTCGAGAACGAACTCACCCAGGAGGAGCGCAAGGACGCGGTCTGGGCCGCACCGAAACTCACCGGAACCGTGCGCTATATGAACTGGACCGAATCCGGCCGCATGTGGCACCCGGCCTGGATCCCCGCCACCGACTGAATTACTCGCCCCGCTCCAGCAGCGGGACGATGGTGTCGATGTCCGTGACCACCGCGTTGCCCTGGAAGTCGAAGTCGTCGAGTGCCCGCGCCATCGCCTCCTTGTCCTTGCCGCCGCAGGCGTCCTGGATGACCACCGGGATGAATCCGAGATCGGTGGAATGGGTGACCGTGGGCGCGACGCCGATCTCCAGTGCCACGCCCGCGATCGCGTAGGACACGATGCCGAGGTCGCGCAGCACCGCGGCCAGCGGCGTGCCCTCGAACGCCGACATCGACGTCTTGTCGAAGACGGTCTCCCCCGGCTCCGGCTGCAACTGCGGCACGAGCTGGAAGCCCGGGGTATCGCGCTGCAGGATCGGTTTCAGATCGTCCACCGAATCCACGCCCTGCCAGGCCATCGCCAGCCGCAGGGCGTACACCCCGCTCAGCCGCGGCGGCAGGAACATGTGCCGCAGGAAGATCACGGGGTACCCGCCGCGGCGGGCCGCCTGGACCACGCGTTCCACCCGGGCGACGATCTCCTCGCCGTCCTCGAGCTGCGCGAGCACCCCGACCTGCATGTCGTAGACGAGGACCGCCATCCGTCGCGGCGAGCAGAGATCGCCGAGGTCCTGTGGAATATCCAGTCCGTTCCCGTGGCGCACGCGTTTCTCCTTCTGCCGCAGCCCTTTCGGGCACAACCCTACCGGCGATTCGGTGGGGCGCAGCGGCTTCCGGCGGATCTCGCCCGCGCGACATCGGCCACGGCTCGCGTCCCCGGCCGAACCGGGTGAGCGGCCCCGGATCGGGCATGACGAGATGGCGATGTGTCGTCGCACCGGATACGGCCGCCGCCCTGTTGTTCGGTGCCAGCTGCGCGGCGGAAATCCGCAGCGAACACTGAACAACGGACGGCGGACCGCCACACGATCCCGGCGACCTCAGCCGAAATGCCGCGCAGGGCAGGGTAATTCACCGCAGTGCCGGAACCCGCTGCGGTGCACTACATTTCAGTAACCCTGCACGACCTTGCGTAGCGCATACTCGGTGACCGAGACCAGCGCCTGCTTCACCGGCTCGCGTCTGCGGGCGTCGATCGACATGATCGGCACGTCCGCGGGCACCGCCAGTGCCTGCCGGATGTCCTCCAGGGGGTACCGCGGCGCATCGTCGAACTCGTTGATGGCCACCAGGAACGGCAGGCTGCGCGCCTCGAAGTAGTCCACGGCGGCGAAGCTGTCCTCCAGCCGGCGGGTGTCGACCAGCACCACCGCGCCGATGGCGCCGCGGATCAGGTCGTCCCACATGAACCAGAAACGGTACTGGCCGGGCGTGCCGAACAGGTACAGCACGAGGTCGTCGGCGAGGCTGATCCTGCCGAAGTCCATCGCCACCGTGGTGGTGTTCTTCGTCGGCACGGCGGCCAGGCTGTCGACGCCGACACTGGCATTGGTCACCAATGCCTCGGTGCGCAGCGGAACGATCTCCGATACCGCACCGACCAAGGTCGTCTTTCCCACACCGAAGCCGCCCGCGACCACGATCTTCGCCGAGGTGGGCTTACTGGTTCGCGTATCGACCTGGGCCGTCGAATCAAATACGCCGGAGTCCACTGAGAACCCTTTCGATCAGCTCGCGACGTTCATCGTCGCTCGAATCGTCTTTCAAAGTCGCCGAAACCCGCACATGACCGGCCTCGATGAGGTCGGCCACGAGCACTCGGGCCACCCCGATCGGAATACCCAGCCGGGCGGCCAATTCTGCGACAGACGGCGATTCTCTGCACAACTCCACGATTGACGTCTCGATGTTGGTGAGCTCGAACTGCCGCTCTAGGGCGACCGGATGCGATGCGACGAGCGCCTCCAACGCCAACTCGACCGTCGGCCGCGTACGACCGGCGGTCAGTGAGTATGGGCGAACGAGGCTGGGCTCGGCACTCCCCATGCGCTGGTTGTCTATGTCCATCCCACCATCAGGAACCCATCGTGACGCGAGGCGTGGCCTGAACTGTCTGGCCCACGCGCTCGACCAGCAAGGCCATCTCGTATCCCACTTGGCCGATATCGCAGGACGTATTCGTCAGCACCGCCAGATAGGAGCCGTCACCGACCGCCATCAGCAGTAGGTAGCCGTGTTCCATCTCGACTACCGACTGCAGCACGGTGCCGCCTTCGAAAAGGTTGGACACACCGACCGAGAGGCTGGCGAGTCCCGCGGTCACTGCAGACAGCTGTTCGGCACGGTCGACGGGCAACTGAGCGCTCGCGGCCATCAACAGACCGTCCGCCGAAACCAGCACGGCATGAGCGACGCCCGGAACCTCGTTGGCGAAGTTCGAAACCAGCCAATCCAGCTGACGGTTCGTACCACCTAGATCGGGGTTCATCGGTCTCCTTTATCTCCGGTTAGGTTCATTGCTCTCATTGCGCGGCCATCCCGAACGCCTTGCTGGTGACGACTCAGACTTGACCTGATGGACTCTGCGTCGCGAGTCGGTGTGCGATCGGCCTTTCCGATGACACCGCCGGGAACCAGCCGATTACCCGGATCGCGTTGCGGCAATCCCGCCGGCGTCCGCTTTTCCGGCTCGGCCTCCACGGCGCGGCGGGCGGCCTGCCAGCCTTCGTCACCCGGTGATTCGAAGGAGGCGGCCACCTGGGACCGGTCCGAATTCGGATCCGACAGCCACGCCGACATCATCTCGGCGAAAATCGGCGTGCCGCCCATCACCGAATCGGGCTCGTCCGCGGGCTGCAGCCGGGTCTGGAAGAACGACGCGGTCTTCTGCGGGTTCGACTTGAAGCTGTGGCGGCCCGGCTCGCGGGCCTCGCCGCCCGAATCCGCGGACTTGTCGCCCTCGGAGGAGGATTCCCGCTGCGGCAGGCTCAGTCCCGGCGTCGGGGCCGGACGCGGCGGCAGGCCCGCACCAGGCTGGCGCTGCGGCAGGCCGAGCCCGCCGGACGAGCGCTGCGGCAACCCGCCGCTCTCGGATTCGCGCTGCGGCAAACCACCGGTCGACTCGCGCTGCGGCAAACCACTACCCCGCTCGCGCTGGGGCAGACCACCACTGGACTCGCGCTGCGGCAAACCACCAGACGACTCACGCTGCGGCAAACCGCCGGACGACTCACGCTGCGGCGAACCGCTCGACTCGCGCTGGGGCAAACCACCACTCGACTCACGCTGTGGAAGGTCGCCGCCGCCCGAATCCCGCTGGGGCAGACCGTTCGCGCCCGCATTCCGCTGCGGTAGGCCGTTGCTTCCCGGCTGCCGCGACGGCAGGCCGGGGCGGCCCGAATCCCGTTGCGGCAGACCATTCGCGGCCGAATCCCGTTGCGGCAGACCATTCGCGGCCGACTCGCGCTGCGGCAGACCGGTGGCGCCGGGCTCGCGCGGCGGCACCCCGGTCGCACCGGATTCGCGGCGCGGCAGGTTCGGTGCGGGCCGCTCCGGCGTGCCTTCGGGCCCCGCGGGCGGAGGCGACGCGGGCGAACGCTGAGGCAGACCGGTCGCGCCGGAACCCCGCTGCGGGAGTCCACCACCGCGCTGCGGCAGACCACTGCCAGGCTCCCGCGGCGGCGTGCCACCGCCCTCGCGCGGTGGCAGGCCACCACCACCGGCCTGACGCTGCGGCAGCCCGGTCAGCCCGGACGGCCGCGCCGGGGGCTGACCGCCGACGCCGGGCGCCCGCGTGAGGATGTTAGCGGCCCGTCCGGCCAGCGGCGGCGCGGTTACCCCCCCCCCCGGGGGGCGGTTAGCGCCCCGGGGGGGCGCCCGCCCCCGGGGGCCCGGGCGCCCCGGG
>NZ_JARWQD010000009.1 GCF_029869545.1 Nocardia wallacei
CCCCCCCCCGCTTTCGCGGGGGGCGCCCCCCCGCCCGCGGGGCCGGCCGTCGCGGGCGCCCCCCCCCCGCCCCAGGTGGTTGTTCGGTGGGTATCAGGCTCCCAGTGCGGCCAGGATGCCTGGGCGGGCCTTCGCGAGCTCCTCCTGCCAGTACTGCCACTTGTGCGTACCGGTGGACGGGAAGTCGTAGGTGGCCGGAATGCCCAGGGAGTTCAGGCGGGCCTGGAAGGAGCGGCTGCTCACCATCGAGATGGCCTCGAGGGCCATGGCGTTACCGGTGTTGAACAGGCCGACCGGCGAGGTGTTGCCGTCGGCCGGGCCCGGCAGGCCGCTGCCCGAGGAGATGAACATCGGCAGCCCGCGCAGCTGGGGCGCGAACACCATCGGGTCCGACCGCAGCCACTGCGGGCTCCACGGCGCCGCCATGGAGTCCACGTTGAACTTGCCCGCGTCGAGCATCATGATGCGGATCGCCTCGCGCATGCCCGGCGCGTTCCAGTTCAGCGGGCCGGAGAAGGCGGCCGCGTGCTTGAACTGGTCGCGGTGGAAGGCCGCCAGCCGCAGCGCGGCCGGGCCGCTCATCGACAGGCCGGCGACGGCCCAGTTGTTCTTCGAGACACCGTAATTGGCGAGGAAGGCGGGCAGTTCCTGGGTGAGGAAGGTCTCCCACTTGTAGGTGAACTTCTGCCCGTTGGTGTTGCTCGGCGCCGCCCAGTCGGCATACCAGCTGGATTGGCCGCCGACCGGCATCACCAGGGTGACGTTGTCGTTCGCGAACTGCTCCTGCGCGTTGGTCTCGAAGGACCAGGCGTTGCGGTCGTCGCGGGCGCGCAGGCCGTCGAGCAGCAGCATCGCGGCATTGCCGCCGCCGCGCGCCCACTGCACCTGGACCTTCACCGGGCCCATGCTGGACGGGACCATCAGTTCTTCGTAGCCGCCGGGCGGGGTGCGGTGCACCGGGGCGGCAACCGGATTCGCCAGTGCGATCGCGGGTGTCGCCACAGCGGCCGCTATCGGGAGAGCCAGCGCCGCGGCGCCCACAGCGAAAAGTCGTCTGCGCCAACCGAGCTGAGCATTTCGCCGTCCTTCACGGACGGTCGCCGCCAGCGCGGCGGACCTGCCGAAACGCATGGATCTTGCTCTCTTTCTGCTGCTGTAGCCTGCTGTTGCGAACACCCATCTCGGATCCCGACCTCCGATATGAGCGACGGCGCGTCTACGAACTGGTCACACTTGCGCTCGCTGGACGATATTCGACCGCCCAACCGTTAGCAAGATGGAACGAACCGCGTGACCGAAATCCGCCCGTGCACCTTTCGTAATGGTGCGGAGACCCTATCGCGTCCGGCCGGTGATTGTCGCGCGATACGAAAAGCCCACGGCGATCCCGCGTTTCGATCTCGGGGCGCGGGACCGCCGATCCGGGGCTATCCGAGGTTGGCGCTGAGGTCCGGCAGCATCTTGTAGACCTGATCGGTCCAGTAGTGCCAGAAGTGCACGCCGACCGGTGTGTAGTCGAACACGGCATTGGCGGCCCCGAGGCTGTCCTGGAAGGCGCGGGTGTTCGCCAGCGCGATGGTCTCGAGGACCTCGGCATTGGTCAGGTGGTAGGCGTCGATCGGGCTGCGCACCGCATCGCGCGGCCCGGGCAGCCCGTTGCCGGAGGAGATCCACAGCCGGGTGCCGTTCTGGCGCAGCAGCGGCGCGGCGAACGTGGGGTCGTTGCGCTGCCAGCGCGGATCCCACGGCGGGCCCCACATGCAGTCGATGTTGTAGCCGCCCGCATCGAGCATTGCCGCGCGCAGCGCCTCCCGCATACCCGGGGCGGAGGTACTGAGATAGCCCGAATAGGAAGCGGCATAGCGGAATTGATCGGGGTGATACGCGGCCAGGGTGAGTGCGGCGCTGCCACCCATCGACAGCCCGAAGATCCCGTTCCCGGAGGGATTGAACCCCAGCCGATCCCGCAGGGCATTGCGCAGATCCCGGGTCAGGAAGGTCTCCCACGCATAGGGGACGGCCTGGCCGTTGGTATTGCTCGGCGCGGCCCAGTCGGTATAGAAGCTGGACTGCCCGCCGATCGGCATCACGACATTGATATTCCACTGCGGCAGCACCCGCGAGATATCGGTGTCGATCTCCCAGCCGGACAGATCGTTGCGGGCCCGCAGGCCGTCCAGCGCGTACACCACCCGCTGGGTATTGCCGTCGGCCGCGCGGAATATCCGGGTCTTGATCGCGCCCATGCTGGAGTCGGTCCAGAAATCGAATCCGGCGGGGTTGTAGGACGCCGCGGCCGGACCGGCGGTGCCGCCGACCACCGTCGCGACCGGAAAGGCCAGCGCCAGCGCCATTCCGGCGATCGCCCGGCCCCATCGGCGAGAGCGCCCCCCGCGCCGTCGTTGTCGCACCGATATCTCGCTACCGGCAACTGTTCCGCGCACCCGACCAGAACGCAACGACCCGACCTTTCGCCCATGCGATCAGCACTGACCGCAACCGGAAATGCATGACGTGCGACATCCGATGCCGAAGGCTTCCCGTGGTGGCTGAACGTTTCGGCGTTACTTCTATAAGGCAGGGATTCGATACCGGCAGGCCGGAAAACGCCTGCCGAGACCGAATCGTGACATAAACCGTGAATTTGCCGGGACCGTTTACGCGATCACCCGATATTGGCCGAGAGGTCCGGGATCATCCGGTAGGCCTCGTCCTGCCAGTTGAACCAGTCGTGCACGCCCACGGGCGGGAAGGAGTACACGACGTTCTGCGCGCCCAGCGACATCATGCGGACCTGGAACGCTCGCGTGTTGGCCAGCGCCAGCGCCTCCAGCGGGCTGCCCTTGATGACATGGTCGGCGGCGGCCGCGGGTGGCAGCGTCCAGTTCTGTTCCGACGGAACGGCACTGCCCGCGGCGATCCACAGCCGGGTGCCGTTGCCGATCAGCTGCGGCGCGAAGACGAACGGGTCCATCCGTAGCCACTGCGGACCCCACGGCGGCGCCATCGAGTCGACGTTGTAGCCACCGGCGTCGATCATGGCCGCGCGGATCGCCTCCCGCATGCCGGGCGCCGAGATGTTGAGGTAGCCGGAGAAGGAACCGGCGAAACTGAACATGTCCGGGTGGTAGGCGGCCAGGGTCAGCGAGGCGCTGCCGCCCATCGACAGGCCGAACGTGCCCATGCGGTTGGTGCTGAACCCGAGCCGGTCGCGCAGCGCATCGCGCAGCTGCACGGTCAGGAACGTCTCCCAGTCGTAGCGGTAGCTCTTGCCCGGCCCGGCCAGGAATGCCTCCGTCGCACCCGAACCGGTCGAGGAGCCGAAACCGGGCGACCCGATACCGAAGAAGTCGCTGGGCGCGTTCCAGTCCGCGTAGAAGCTGGACTGACCGCCCACCGGCATCACCACGTTGATGTTCCAGTCGGTCAGCACCTGAGCGACATTGGTCTCGATCTCCCAGCCGTTCAGCGTCTCCGGCGCCCGCATGCCGTCGAGGGCGTAGACGACGCGATTGGTGTTGCCGTCCTTGGCACGGAAGATCCGCGACTTGATCGGGCCCATCACCGGCGAATCCACCCAGAAGTCGAAGCCGGACGGATCGAAGGCCGCCGCTGCGGTTGCGCCGCTGCCCGCCACCGAGACCCCCAGTGGCAGCACCATCGCCAGTGCCACGCCCAACACCGATCGCCTCAGCCACGAACCCGGCCCATGAGGTTTTGGCTTCCTGCGCGCAAATCGCATCGACTTCGACCTTTCGTTCGAGAACCGGCCGCGAATCATCCCTCGCCCCGCGTCCCGTCCTCACCTTCGGACAACACAGACAAAACCGTCGGCGCAGGAGCACGCCGTTGTACTGCACGTTCTTCGATACGAATCGAGTATCGGCGATCCGGTGTTGCAACAAAGTGATTCAACTCGGAATTGCCCCAAACAGTGACCTGTGACACATGGTCGGTCGAAATCGGTATGAAATGACCGATATCGCAGTCACCAGCAAATACTCAGCTTCGATAGGCCGAATCCCCCGGGACAGCAAAAGCCCCACGGCGACCAGGTCGCCGTGGGGCTTCGGAGGATCGCAGCGATCCCCGGGGATCAGCCGATGTTGGCCGAGAGGTCGGGGAGCATGCGGTAGACCTCGCTCTCCCAGTACCGCCAGTTGTGCACACCCACGTTCGGGAAGTCGTAGGTGACGTTGTTGGCGCCCAGCGACATCATGCGCACCTGGAACGCGCGGGTGTTGGCCAGTGCCAGCGCCTCCAGGCCCATCGCGTTGAGCGTGTTGAAGTTCGGGCCGTCGACCGGGCCGGGCAGGCCGCTACCGGCCGAGATCCACAGCCGGGTGCCGTTGGCCTTCAGCCGCGGCGCGAACACGAACGGATCCATCCGCAGCCACGCCGGGCCCCACGGCGGCGCCATCGAATCGATGTTGTAGCCACCGGCGTCGACCATCGCCACGCGCAGCGCCTCCCTCATACCGGGCGCCGAGACGTTGAGATAGCCGGAATACGAACCGGCGTAGCTGAACTGCTCCGGGTGGTACGCCGCCAGCGTCAGCGCCGCACTGCCGCCCATGGACAGGCCGAACGCGCCGTTGCGGGTGGCGCTGAAGCCCAGTCGGTCGCGCAGGGCGTTGCGCAGGTCGCGGGTCAGGAAGGTCTCCCACTCGTAGCGGTAGCTCTTACCGGGACCGGCGGCCAGCACCTGGGTGGCGCCCGAACCGGAGGCGGAGCCCGAGGACGAGCCCGAGATCGGCGGCAGGCCGAAGAACGAGCTGGGCGCGTTCCAGTCGGCGTAGAAGCTGGACTCGCCGCCGATCGGCATCACGACATTGATGTTGGCCTTGGTGAGCTCGGCGGCGACGTTGGTCTCGATCTCCCAGCCGCTGATGTCCTGGCGGGCACGCATGCCGTCGAGGGCATAGACCACGCGGTTGGTGTTACCGTCGGCGGCTCGGAAGACTCGGGTCTTGATCGGGCCCATCACGGCCGAATCGACCCAGAAGTCGAAACCGGCGGGGTTGAACGCGGCGGATGCCGTGCCGGCTCCTGCCACCGACACCCCGAACGGCAGCAGCGTCGCCAACGCCACCCCGAGCGCGGAACGCTTCACCCAGCCGGTCCGGCGCGAGCTCTGCTGCAGCGCCCGTCTCCGACGTCTTTCCTGCGCCCAACGCACAGTCACGCCTCGCATATTCTGTTCGGCCTTTCCCTTGTGCGGCCGGGCCCGGCCGCGTGTTGCGGGTACCCCTCGCAACCCATGCGAACACACGCCCCCCCCCGACGTACTAAAGGGAGCCAATAGCTTAGACGATGCCTACCCGTTTC
>NZ_JARWQD010000010.1 GCF_029869545.1 Nocardia wallacei
GCTTGGGATCCGCATCCCGATACAACCTGACCGCCCGAGCCCTCAACTCGTCCGGATACTTCTTCGGTGCTGCCACTGATGAACTCCTTCCGGCCCCTATCGGACCACGTCAGAGCTCTCCGTGAAAGCGGGGGAACCTCACCGCCACCGGAAATTACAGCCTGGTCGGGACATGGGCACGCGACCGGATCACCGTCGCAGACACCGTGCCGGACGGCTACCAGCCCCTCAAGTTCGACCTGATCGAGCCCTGGTGACAGTCCGCTAATGGCCCAGGAACCAGACCGCTCATCAGGCCACCACCCCTACCGATCACTGAGCCCGCAGCCACCGCAACCGACATCATCCACGACCGGAATCCACCGCTTCACCACATCGGTGATACCCACCCAGCCGACGATCCAGTTCTTCGAGGGAGGGGTGGTGAACCGTCCACAGTGTCTCGACGATCGCGAAGTCGCGACCGTCTTGGCCGCACTTCGCCAATTCCAGTGCACGCCAGATCATTCCGCCGAGCACTTCGCTGACACCGCACCGCTGGAGTCCGACGAGATCGACATCCTCTGTGAGCGAATCAACTCAACCGTCCCCGCCCGGTGCCGGACCGAATCCGACGATGCTAATCGGCCGCACTGGCCGCAGTTCGCCGCCGCTGGTGTCCAGCTCGAGCGGTTCATCAACGCCATCTACTGGTGTGCCGACTGCTCGTGCCTTTTCGTCCCGGATGTCGACGCCGACGCCATCTATCCCGACCGGGCCGTGCCCGTCGGCATGCTGGGCGACCCGGCCACCGACCACGACTGTCGCTATCACCGCCTGCCCTACGAATGGAAACCGGCCGACGGCCCCTGATGCCGCGCCTGGACACAGCCACGCACCCGCTGTACGAGGCAACCATCACGGGATTCCCCGCCGGGCCCTGCCTGGGCCCGCCGTTGCTCATTCTCCTCAATTGCCAAGGGAGACAACACTATGACGACCGACATCGCCGAATCCGCACCTGCCACCGAGTCCACCGATACGTACGAACAGCTGCTGCGCAAACCGCCGTCGCTCGACCCGAACAGCCTGGTGGTCGATGACAATATCCGCCAGACCTTCGATGACACCTTCGAATCAGATCCCAAGCTGATCGACCTTCTGGCGTCTGTCCGTGAAGATGGCGTCTCGATTCCGATCATCGCCGAACTGTGCGCCGACGGCAGCATCAGCGTCGTCGAGGGCCAGTTACGTGTGTTGGCCGCCCGTAAAGCAGGTCTGGAGGAAATACCTGGCTGGGTTCGCCGCGCCCCCGATCTCGACGAAAAGACCCGCAAACTGGCTCGGATCACCGAGCAGCTCCGCACGTACCGTCGTGTCGCCCTGGCCGATAGCGATCACGCTGTGGCCGTTGCCATGATGCTGGACTTGGGAATGTCGGTCACCAAGGTCGCAGAGAAGACTCGACTGAAGCGGGACGTCGTGAAATCCACGGCCGCGGTGGGGAAATCGCCGACCGCCCGGCGGCTGCTCGACGACGGTGCGTTGACCCTGTCCCAGTTGGAGGTGATCGCAGAGTTCGAGAACGCCGGCGAC
The DNA here is from genome assembly GCF_029869545.1 of Nocardia wallacei. GTDB lineage: Bacteria > Actinomycetota > Actinomycetes > Mycobacteriales > Mycobacteriaceae > Nocardia > Nocardia wallacei_A. The sequence goes on from NZ_JARWQD010000010.1 coordinate 1,576, forward strand.
ACCGATGCCGTCGCACGTCTGGAACAGACCGATGGCCGCAATTTCGACTGGACCGCAAATCTCCTGCGCGATCAGCGGGAGCGCGACCGCGCCCACCAGGCCGAGGCCCACAGCTACACCGAACAGGGCTATCGCGTCCTTACCGACGACGACTTCCCGCAAGCCGACGACGAGTATGTGCCGATCGAAGATGTCCGCTCTCTCGACGGCCTCGAGGTCACGCCCGCGGCCACCCGAGAACGCGCCACGCTGTGGGCGGTCTACCTCCAGCACCTGGACGACGAACTCGACATCACCGACGCCGAGACCGGCGTCCCCGTCGATCCCGACACTGTGGACTGGGACACCGACCAGCACCGCGAAGTACAGGCCGCCGACGGCCTGCGTCATGCGGACACCGTCAAGCAATCACCGTGGCGGCCTTGGTTCTACATCCGGCCCGATGACATGGCCGCCGCCGCGGTCATGCCCACACCGCCCGTGGACGACGCCGAACTCGACGAGCCTGACGACCCCGCCCCTGTGTCATCTCCGGCCGCAGACCACGACGATCCGGATGTCCATTCGGAGGAAGCCGAAGCCGTCGAGGCCGACGGTCCCGGAGGCGTGGTCGAAGCCGAGGACCCGGAACAGGCCGAGCGCCGCGCAGCAGCCCGCGTCGAAGCCGAACGCCTGGCCGCTGAGCAGGCCGCCAAGGTGGAGGCTGCGCGCCGGGAAGCTCAGCGGCTGGCGGCCGAACGCCGTGAGGTCGAGCGGCAGGCGAACGCGCGGATCGACAAGCTCGGTCAGCAGGCCGTCTCGGTCAATAAGGCCCGGCGCGACTGGCTGGCCGAGCACGTTGTCCCGCGCAAGACGCTCACGAAGCACGAGGCCATGTTCGTCGCCGCGTCGATGCTGCGTGATCGGGAGCTGTTGAGCCGATTCGGTGCTGCGGACATGGCGCTGCAACTGCTGGGATTCGACAACGCCGAGGCCGCCGCCTCCTCGTTGACCGACGCGACCCGAGGCCGCGCCGACGTCTATGTCTACGTCCTGGTTCTCGCAGGCTATGAACGGCTCATCACCAAGGATCTGTGGCGGCTGCGGCAGCTCGCGCCCAAGCCCGGTGACCGCGACACTCGCGACGACGTGGAGTTCTACCTGCGGTTCCT
>NZ_JARWQD010000011.1 GCF_029869545.1 Nocardia wallacei
ACCCAGTTCACTGGATGGTCTACCCCTAGTGGGGTGCATCGCCCCGGGAACCGCGGGGGGGGGGGGGGGGGGGGGGGGGGGGGGGGGGGGGGGGGGATTTTATGTTGGAGGGCGGGGGGGGGGGGGGGGGGCGGCCGCCGGGGGGGGGGGGGGGGGGGCGGGGGGGGGGGCCGGCTGGGGGTGCCCCCCCGGCGGGGGGGGGCCCCCCCCACCGGGGTGATCTCGCGCTCGAAGAAGCCCGCCTTGATGGCCTCCTCGGCGCGGTTCTGCGACCGCACGCCCCAGTGGTCCTGCTCCTCGCGCGAGATGCCGGTGAACTGGGCGACGTTCTCGGCGGTCTGGCCCATCGCGATGTAGACGTCGGGCAGTTGGTCGTTCTCGCGCGGGTCGACCCAGCCGTCGGAGCCGCCCTCGGCGCGCTTCGCCGTGCGAGCCTCGGCATCGGCGAACTTGATGTTGTGGGTGTCCGGCCAGCCGTCGGACGTGCCCTTCGGGAACCGCGAGACGGTCTCCACACCGGCGGAGATGAAGACGTCGCCCTCACCGGCCTTGATGGCGTGCAAGGCCATCCGGCTGGTCTGCAGCGACGACGAGCAGTAGCGGTTGAGCGTCACGCCGGGCAGGAAGTCGTAGCCCAGCTGCGTGGCCACCACCTTGGCCATGTTGAAACCGGCCTCGCCGCCGGGCTGCCCGCAGCCGAGCATCAGGTCGTCGATATCGGAGGCGGCCAGCGCCGGCACCTTGTCGAGGGCGGCCCGGACCATCTGGGCGGCGAGGTCGTCCGGGCGCATGCCCACGAGCGAGCCCTTGCCCGCACGGCCGATCGGGGAGCGGGCAACGGAAACGATGACGGCCTCTGGCATGAGGACTCCTTCGTCGGGCGGCGAACGACCAAGCGGCCGTTCGGTACACAGATACGGAATTCTCCTCCGAATCTACGTCGCCCCGATCGGGGTAGGAACACCCGGTATGCCCGTATCCCGCTGATCGAGCTCGCGCAGCAGCGCCGGGAGCAGGTGAGCGGCGGCCAACTCGTACCCGGCGGCCGAGGGGTGGAAGCCGTCGGCGGAGAACAACACCTCGGGGGTGCTGCGGAAATCGTGGCCGAGCAGATCGCCCATCGGCACCGGGCAGCCTCCGGCCGCGCGGGTCGCGGCCGCCTGCGCGCGCGCCAGCCGCACGCTCCAGCCGTGCACGACGGTCCGCAGCGGCTGTGGGATCGCGGCCACCGAACCCAGATCGGGGCAGGTGCCGACCACCACCACGCTGCCCGCCTCGTGTAGCCGCTGCACCGCGCGCCGCAGCCGCTGCGCCGAGCGGAGCACGGAGTGCTTCTTGGTGACGTCGTTGGCGCCGACCAGGATCAGCGCGGCATCCGGTGGCGGACCGGCGACGAACATCGCGTCGACCTGCCCGGCCAGCCCCTTCGACGTGGCACCCGAGATGGCCTTGGTGCTCAACCGGATTCGCCGCCCGGTCGCCGCGGCCAGACCGCGGGCGACCCGCACGCCCGGCACCTGCTCCGCGCTGTCGCAGCCGACGCCCGCCGCCGTGGAGTCGCCGAAGATCATCAGGTGCAGGTCGAAAGGGATTCCGGTGCGCCAGGATTCGGGCGCGGAACATCCGGCGGTGTAGACGCCGTCGGCCTCCGGGGGTTTGGAGGTATCGCGGCCGATCACGGTCCGCGCCGCCTGCGCCTGCTGCATCAGCAGCCGATAACCCGCCCACCACGCGGTACCCGCACCCGACCCCGCTGCCACCGTGGCAACACCGGTCACCGCGAACGTGCGCCACGTCCTCGCCACCTGCCGACCCCTTTCCGCTCCGCAGCGTCGCGCAGCACGGCCCTCCCGCCCAGCATCCGCCGACCGATCGCACCGCACCCACCCACGATTCCGTCTGCCTATATCGTGCCGGATCCACCGAACGTGAGCACCAAACTTCCCGCACGCTTTACGTGTTCCCGCACCCTTTACGAGGTCCTGTAAGGGGTGCGGGGGCATGCAAGGGGTGCGGGGGGCAAGGGGAGTTGTCGGCCGTGCGGGAGCGGGCCGGGGTGTGGAGGGAGGGGTGTGACAGGTTGGCGCGGCGAGGGGGTGGGTCAGGGGGCCGGGGGTGGGGGCGCGGCTACGTCGAAGGCGCCGCGGGCGGGGATGTGGTGGTTGTTGGTGGAGACCGTGATCTCGATGTGGCCGGGGCCGGTGTCCTGGAACTGGGCGTAGAGGATGCTGCCGTAGATTCCGGCGACCACGTTCAGGCGGTATTCGCCCGCGGCGCCGGTGGTGATGTTGCGCCAGGCGACGGTGGTGTCGACGTTGCACAGCGGGGCGAACGGATACTGGCCCGATCCGACGCCGGCGATGGGGAGCGACTGGACGTTGATGACGGCCCGGCCCGGATAGTCCGGGCTGGTGTCGGCCCAGGTACGGATGTTGCCCCAGCAGAGGCCGCCGTAGAACACGCTCGGCGTCTGGGGGAATTCGATGGTCTGCGCGTTCGCCGAGGCGGACGACGCGATCGCCGTCGCGGCCCCGAGGGTTCCGAGCACGGCGGCGGCGGTGCGGGCGATCTTCGGCATCCTCACTCGGCAGATGATAGGCGGAAACCGAACCGCCGTCGCGGCGTTCGCAGGCGTGGCACGGTGTGAACTCGGCGATAGGGGAGTTCACATACCGCAGGTCGGTCGCCACGCCGTATGGATGGTCGCCGTGTTGTGTGGTCGGTTGTCGCGCCGGGCGGGCGTTGTCGCGCGGGAATGGATGCGCTGTCGGGTGGGCTGCGACATTCTGCAACGATGGGGCTATGCGCATCGCGAACCACGTCGTCGACCTGATCGGTAACACACCGCTCGTGCGGTTGAACTCCGTGGTGGGGCCGAACTCCGGCCTGGTTGCGGCGAAGATCGAGTATCTGAACCCGGGCGGCAGCTCGAAGGATCGCATCGCGGTCAAGATGATCGACGCCGCCGAGGAGCAGGGCCTGCTGCGGCCCGGCGGCACCATCGTCGAGCCCACCTCCGGTAACACCGGCGTCGGCCTGGCGCTGGTCGCCCAGCAGCGCGGGTACAAGTGCGTGTTCGTCTGCCCGGACAAGGTGAGCGAGGACAAGCGGAACGTGTTGCGCGCCTACGGCGCCGAGGTCGTGGTGTGCCCGACGGCCGTCCCGCCGGAGGATCCGGGCAGCTACTACAGCGTCTCCGACCGCCTGGTGCGCGAGATCCCCGGCGCGTGGAAGCCCGACCAGTACTCCAACCCGGGCGGTCCGGAAAGCCACTACGAGACCACCGGCCCCGAGATCTGGCGCGATACCGACGGCACCGTCACCCATTTCGTCGCGGGCGTCGGCACGGGCGGCACGATCACCGGCGCGGGCCGCTACCTCAAGGAGGTGTCCGGCGGCAAGGTGCGGGTGGTCGGCGCCGATCCGGAGGGTTCGGTGTACTCCGGCGGTTCGGGCCGCCCCTATCTGGTCGAGGGCGTGGGCGAGGACTTCTGGCCCAGCGCCTACGACCCCGCGGTCCCCGACGAGATCATCGCCGTCTCCGACGCCGACTCCTTCGATATGACCCGCCGCCTGGCCCGCGAGGAGGGCCTGCTGGTCGGCGGCTCCTGCGGCATGGCGGTGGTCGCCGCGCTGCAGGTGGCCGAGCGGGACCCGAATGCCGTGGTGGTCGTGTTGCTGCCCGACGGCGGCCGCGGCTACCTGTCGAAGATCTTCAACGACCAGTGGATGAGCTCCTACGGCTTCCTGCGGTCCCGGCTCGACGGCAGCACCGCCGAGCCGACCGTCGGCGACGTGCTGCGCGGCAAGTCCGGCGCGCTGCCCGATCTGGTGCACACCCACCCGCAGGAGACGCTGCGCGACGCCATCGAGATCCTGCACGAATACGACGTCTCGCAGATGCCGGTCGTAGGCGCCGAGCCGCCCGTGATGGCGGGCGAGGTGGCGGGTAGCGTCACCGAGCGCGACCTGCTTTCGGCGGTCTTCGAGGGCCGCGCCCAGCTCACCGACCCGGTGTCCAAGCACATGAGCGAGTCGTTCCCGCTGATCGGCTCCGGCGAGCCGGTCTCGGCGGCGACCAAGTCGCTCGAGTCCACCGACGCGCTGATGGTCGTCGAGGACGGCAAGCCGATCGGCGTCATCACCCGCCACGATCTGCTCGGCTTCCTGAGCCGCTCGGGTCTGCCCGCACGCTGACCCGCCTCCGGGGTTGACGCTGCAAGATTGCCCTCCGGGCAGAATTGCAGTGACGGCAGCGGATATTCGACCGACCGCCTACGAATTTCCCTATATTGCAGGGAAATTCGATATGAGTCCGGGATCACCGCGCTCGCGGTAAGGGATAACTGTGTTGTTACCCGGTGTTCATCGCCGCGGACAACCATCGAGTGGCATGACCCGGTGGCAAGCGCTCGGATGGATGGTTCTGCTCGCGGCGGTGCTGGGCGTGGCGGAGCTGCTCGATCGCACCCGGTTCCCGGCGCCGCAGATGATCGTGGCGATCGTGGTCGGGGCGGCGCTGGCGTTGACCGGACGATTGCCCGCGCCGCTGCCGAAGGAGGTGTCGGTCGGCGTGCAGGCCATGCTGGGCGTGCTGATGGGCAGCTATCTTCAGGTCTCGCTGCTGCGTTCGGTCGGCATGGCCCTGATCCCGGTGCTGGCCGTCACCGCGGCCACCGTGGTGGTGAGCGTGCTGGTGGCCGTCGTGTTCGCGCGGGCGGCCCGGGTGGATCTGCCGACGGCGACGCTCGGATTGATCGCGGGCGGCTCGGCCGCGGTGGTGTCGTGCGCCGACGAGCTCGACGCCGATCCGCGGCGGGTGGCGTTCATGCAGTATCTGCGGGTCGGCCTGGTCGCGCTCAGCGCGCCGGTGCTGGCGATGCTGCTGGCCGACGGGGATCGCGCGGTGGCGGAGTTCGAGACCTTCGGCGACGCGGTGACCGATCCGGATCTGCCGCACTGGATGATCGTGGGCCGCGGCGATCAGGTGGCGGGACTGTCGATCGCGATCGTGCTGTGCCTCACCGGAATTCGCTGCGGTCGGCGGCTGCGGCTGCCGAGCCCGGCGCTGCTGGGCCCGCTGCTGATCACCGCCGCCCTGACCGCGGTCGGCGTCAGCCACGGCTACGCGCCGACCAATCTGTTCAAGGAATTGCTGTTCGTGCTGATCGGTTTCGAGGTCGGTACCCGCTTCACCCGCACCGTCGTGGTGGAGATGGCGCGGCTGCTGCCCGGTATGACCGCCGCGGTCGTCGCGCTGTCCGCGCTGGTCGCCGCGCTCGCCCTGGGACTGGCCCTGTTCGTCGACCTCGAGCTGTCCGACCTGTATCTGGCCACCACGCCCGGCGGCCTCAACGCGGTCCTGGCGACCGCCGAGGACATGAACGCCGACATGCCGCTGATCACCACCGTGCAGAGCGTGCGCCTGCTGCTGATGATCCTGCTGCTACCGCTGATCATGCGCGCACTGCACCGCTGGTCGCGGCCCGCCGGTGCGGATGAGAGCCGGACGGACTCGGCCCTCGATACCGCGGCCGATCATGTCGCGGTCGATGGCACGAGACCCGTTGTTGCGCAGACCTCTTCGTGAACTGCCCAGTCGTGGGACGTTGCCTGTCGGCACGGTTCGTCGGGCCGCTAGGCCGAGCGCACGCGGTGCCGCGGCTGGCCGTGCAGCACCTCGTCGACCAGATCGCTCCAGTCGTCGGCCAGCGACGCCAGCCGGTACCAGGCGGTGTGCACCCGTTCGTCGGAGACGTCGGCGGCGCTGTGCAGCAGGCGATTTGCGTGCACCTGGGCGGCGGCGAGGCGGTCGACGGCGCCGCCGAGCGATTCGGGGTACAGCCCGCGATGCCGCCGCGCCGGTAGCCGGTCGCCGACCCAGCCGTCGATGGTGGCGACGAGTTCGGCTCGGCTGCCGTCGATTTCGGCGGCATGAGCGGGCTGCTGGTGTCGGCGCAGATGGAGTTCGGCGAGCGCGCGGGCCCAGCGCACCATCGGGGGATCGCCCGGGTCGTCACCCAGATGGCCGCAGAAGGCGGCGAGCAGTTCGTGCCAGTCCGGCAGGTCGGCGAGGTCGTGCGGAGACATCATCGGCATCCTTCGTCACGGATCGGTGCGCGGGATTTCGAATCGCACACCGGGGTGTGCCAACAGCTTGCGCGTTCAACCTTGCCGCTGCGGTGACCGTCAGATGGCGCTTCGATGACCGGTCGTAACAAGGTCATGCGCACCGGCGAGGCGGGGCTGTGAGGTGCTCGCTACGCCCCGCGGGGTGCCGGGCGAATAACGGGTTACCGACGGCCGCCGCCGCGAATGGTTACGAACCGTGACCTAGACGGATCGCGGGGGCGGAAAATCCCGGCAAATCGGCGCTGTCCAGCACGACACGGCAACTTTTTATGTGACCCGCGGCACAATACGTTTAGGGGAGAATTGCCAGGTCAGTGGGTTATAGAAGATTGAACTTTAGGCATTTGCCAGGGTGTCGCACCGTTCGTTCACCTTTAGTTCAGATGGTGTTAACCTACCGCAATCATCCTGTGACCTCGTCGGTTGTCCCGACCCCGGATAGCACGAGGAGTTGTCAACGCCCATGCGGAACATGACCGCGACGGATGTGCCGCCAGGTACGGCGCGCATCGCAGCGGTAGCCGCCGCGGCCGCGAGCGCGTCACGCGTCGTCGTCGGTCCGCCCGGCCGTCGCTGAGCTCAGTCGTGTCAGTGGGGAATGCGAATCCCCTTCTCTCATAACAAGTTCCACAACAGCACCGCAGCGCGCAGGTGAACCGGTGACGGTCTCACCCTGGTCCCGTGCTGCCTGTGCAGGCCCGCAACGGCCGACACCAGAGTAGGAAATACCGCGCATGTCGAAGAAGTCCATCAAGAGCAGCAGAGCCAAGGCGGTCGCACGCACCGCCGGATCCGCCACCCTGGCGCTGGCCGCCTTTGCCGCCGTGACCTCCGCCGGGGGTCACGGAACGGCCGATGTGCAGCCCGCCGCGCTGGCGTCCACGATCGCCGCGACCGCCGATAGCACCCCTGCTCCCGCGGAGCCCGCCGCCGCCCAGGCGCCGGCCCCCCCCGCCCCGCCCGCGCCCCAGCCCCCGCCCCAGCCCGGCGCCGCCCCCCCCCCCCCCCCCCCCCCCCCCCGCCCCCCCCCACCGGGGGGGGGGGGGGCGGGGGGGGGGGGCCGAAAAGGCGCGCCCGGGGGGGGGGGGGGGGGCGCCGGGGGTTTTTGGGCAAA
>NZ_JARWQD010000012.1 GCF_029869545.1 Nocardia wallacei
CAAGTTTGCCGCTCGCGCTCAGGAGGCGGCGACGGGCGGCGCGGCGGTCGCCGCCCCCCCCTTAAGCGGGTCGGCCAGGCGGACTGCCAGGGCCAGGGTCATGAGGGGGGGGTTGTGTTCGGTCTCCCCCCCCCCCCCCCCCCCTGTTTCGCGGCGGGGGGGGGGGGGGCGCGGCGGGCGGCCCCCCCCCCCCCCCCCCCCACCCCGGCGCCGTGGTGGCCCGGCAGCACGTAGAGCTTGTTGATCTCGAGCACCGGGCGGCGGGCGATCGAGGCGGCGAGCGAGGGATCGGCGGGCTCGCCCGCCACCAGCATCGTGTAGCCGACGATATCGCCGCCCGCCATCGCCTTGAGCACGGTGCGGCCGGGATCGGTGAGATAGTCGCCGAATCGTTCGCCGGACAGTATCTGCGCCACATACGTGTCGATATCCGTGGGCTCCAGCTCGGGCGGGCAGGCCAGCGGAAAGGTCGCTGCCGCAACGTCACTGAGGGCCTCGGCGTCCCACAATCCGGCCCGGTCGACGGTGACTGGGATGTCGCTCATTCCTCCAGTACAACACGCCCGCATTCCGGACCGACCGGTTTCCCCGCCGCCGCGCCCCGGTGTCCGGAAAGTGCCAGCGGCCCCTTGGTGAATCTTGACCGATCCGTGTCGAATTCGCACGTAACGAGCCCTCCCGGGGCCCGATGATCACGCTGGGCTCCCGGTTGGATAACGAAACCGGGCACGACTACGTGAAGGGCCCTGACAGTTGCGGCAATCTGGAAGTAGCGGGCCGAATCGGGCTCGCTGGGTGTAGTGGCAGGGGAAGTGGTCGCGTGAGCACGAAGGAACTGAACGAGATAGACCGCGGGCATGCGACGGTGCTGTCCCCTACCGAGTCGGCGAATCTCCCGGTGGTGGAACCGAATCCACGCGGACACCAGGCGGGGGAGCGCTGCCGGGAGGCCGACTGCGGAAACTGCCACTGGGATGTGCAGCGGCTGAAATATTGGCTGCGCGGGCGGCTGCTGGCCTCCGGCGCCGACGCCGCCGACGTGGACAAGCCGCTGGGCGCGCAGACGCCGTCGCTGCTGTGGCGCCGCGGTACTCGGTTGTGCGCGATCGAGGTGCGCAGCGAGCCGCTGTCGCTCGCCCACGCGCAGGAGCGGACGGCGCGGCTACGGGCGGTCGGCTGCGACGAGGTGCTGTGGCTGTGCCCGCCCGGCTACTGGGTCGCGCAGCTGCCTGCGCTGGGTGTCGACGATTTCGCGCCGCAGGTGTGTGACTACCGGGTGGTCGCGGGTCTGGTGGCGGCCGGGCCGACCGGTGCGGTGGTGCCGCGGGAGAAACCCTGGGCAGTACGAGAATTCATCGAAGGCTGGGTGGCCGGGGAGCTGGCCTGGGGATACCGCGACGAAACCACGGGAGGATGGGCCACAGTGACCGACTGGGAGCAGCACACGCACGCGCAAGCCCTCGTCATCGCACAGCAGCGCCAGGAGCTGGTCAATCAGCGCACGGCGCTGGCGCTGGCGCGCAAGGCGACCAGGGACAAGGCCAAGCAGGTCCACAAGCTGCTGCACCGGCTCGAACGCGCCGAGCAGACCGCCGACGAACTCGACGCGACGCGCCGCCGCCTGGTCGATCACAACCGTGTCGACGCCACCCTGCGGGTGCAGATCGCCAAGCAGCGGGAGGCGCTGCTGCACTGGCAGCTGATCACCTGCTTCGCGATGCTGGTGATCGTCACGTTCATCGTGGCGGGGCTGATGCTGCGCTGAGCGCGCGGCCCGCGGCCACGGCGCCGACCGTGCCGAGCCCGGCGCTGCCGATCACGATCGTCCAGGCCAGCGGGCCGAGCGGCACGCACCCGAAGAACCGGTTCACCCCGGGCGTCATGATGATCGCGGCGAGCAGCGCGGTGCTGCCCGCGACCGTCGTCCACACCAGCGGGCTGCGATAACCGATCACCAGCGTCTGGCCCAGCTGGGTGCCGATGAGCGCGGCGAGCGCCATGGTCTCGGCGCGGCGCGGGCGGCCGGTGGCCCGGCCCAGCACCCAGGCGGCACCCGCGCCGACGGCGGTGCAGGTCCCGCGCACCGCGACCGCGCGCAGGAACGCGCCGCCCAGATCCGGGGGCGGGCCCAGCGTGGACTCGCCCTCGTCGGCGGCCGTGCGGTGCGACAGGGCGACCGCCATCGACGGCCCCAGATCGGTGAGCAGGTTGACCACCAGGAATTGCCGGGTGCCGATCGGCGCGCGCCCGGACAGCAGGGTGCCCGCCACGGTGAACACCACCTCGCCGGCATTGCCGCCGACCAGGACGCCGATCGCGTCGCGCACCCGCTGCCACATGCTGCGCCCCTCGGCCAGCGCCCGCAGCAGCACGGCCGGATCCGTGCCGCCGCCCGACCGGGTGAGGATGAGGTCGGCGGCCTCGCGCGCGGCGACCGAACCGCGGGCGGCCAGCCCGATGCCGACGTCGGCCGTGCGGATGGCGGCGGCATCGTTGCTGCCGTCGCCGACCATCGCGACGGTGTGCCGATGCCGCTGCAGCGCGGAGACGATGCGCACCTTGTGTTCCGGGGAGACGCGGGCGAAGACGGTGGCCCGCTGGATCAGGTCGGCGCAGCCGTCCTCGTCGAGGGAGTCCAGGTCGGCGCCGGTGGCCACGACGTCGGCGGGAATGCCGAGCTGATCGGCGACCGCGCGGGCGGTGACCGGGTGGTCGCCGGTGATCATGCGGATGCCGATGTCGTTGCGGGCCAGGTCCTGGACGAGCCGGGGCGTCTGCGGGCGCGGGTGGTCGGCGATGCCGACGAATCCGAGCAGGGTGAGCTGCTCGATCTCGCCGTCGACGTCGTCGGGGGCCGCGGCGAAGTCCCGGCGGGCGACCACCAGCACCCGCAGCCCGCGCTCGGCCAGCCGCTGTATCGCGTCCTCGGCGTCCGCGCGAGCCTCGGGGGTGAAGGCCGAAACCCGGTGTCCGCCTTGCCCGTCGGCGCGCAGCAACTGGGCGCAGCGCGGCAGCAGCACCTCCGGCGCGCCCTTGACGGCGAGCCGGATGTGGTGGGCGGTGTGGCCGACGGCGGCCGCGTAGCCGCGGAAGCTTTCGAACGGCACCTCCTCGATGGGGTCCCAGGTCTTCGCGGCGCGGGCGCCGAGCTGGGCGTCGGCGGCCTCGACCACCGCGCGATCGGTGGCATGCACCGGAGGTCCGTCGGCGGCGCCGGGGCAGGCGCGCGCGGCGGCGCGCAGCAGCCGGCGCGACTGCGGCGATGCCGCGAAATCCCCGCTGTCCCACCGCTCGTCCAGATCGGCGAGGGCGACCACGTCCAGCCTGCCCTCGGTGAGGGTACCGGTCTTGTCGAAGCACACGGTGTCGACGCGGCCCAGCGCCTCGATGGTGCGGCTGGTGCGCACCAGGACGCCGTGCCGCGACAGCCGCCGGGTCGCCGCGAGCTGGGCGACGGTCGCCACCAGCGGCAGGCCCTCCGGGACGGCGGCGACGGCGACGGCCAGCCCGTCCGCCAGCGCCGGACGCAGCGGCATCCCGCGCAGGAAACTCGTTGCGGTGACCGCGCTTCCACCGCCGAGCGTGAAGGGCAGCACGCGCCCGGTGAGCTCGCGCAGGCGGGCCTGCACACCGCCGGAGGGCGGCGGCCCGGCCGCGGCGAGCGCGCGGCCCGACTCGGTGCCCGCGCCCACCGCGACCACCACGGCGCGCCCCGTACCACTGACCACGACGCCGCCCTCGAACACCATGCAGGCGCGATCGTTCAGCGGCGCACCGGGTGTCGCGGCCGTCCGCTTCTCGACGGTGACCGACTCCCCGGTCAGACCCGACTCGTCGAGCTCCAGTCCGTCGGCGGTGAGCAGCCGCGCGTCGGCGGGCACGACATCGCCGGTGCCGAGGGCGATCACGTCGCCGGGCCGCAGATCGTCGGCGGCGGTGCGGATCTCGCGGTCCCCGGCGATCCGGCGGGCCTGCAGCCGCTCGCCCAGCAGCAGCGCGTGCAGCGACAGCCGTGCCCGGCGCCGCTGCAGCGCGGACACCGCGGCGTTGAGCCCCAGTACGGCACCGACCAGCACCGCGTCGGTGGGTGAACCGAGCAGGGCGGCCGCCACCGCGCCGACGGCCAGCAACGGGGTCATCGGGTCGGCGAGTTCGTGGCGCATCTGCCGGGTCAGGTCGATCAGAGTCGTTGCGGGCGACGCGAATTGCTGTCCGATCCGCGATGTGGTGGCCGCGAGCAGCGACGGCGGGGGTACGGGCGTGCGGCTCGGCTCCGGCAGCCGGGCCCGGACCTCGTCGGGCTCCAGCGCATGCCACGGGACCAGCGCGATATCGGCGGGGGCCGGTGCGCGGGCGGCGCGGCGGCCGCTGCGCAGTCCGGTCGCCAGCCCGAGCAGGGTGGCGGCCGCGATCGGGCTGGTGGCACGGGCGGGTCGCGCCCCGGCCGGACCGGAGGCCAGCAGCAGCCCGCTGAGGGTGGCCGCCGACAGCGTGAGCACCCGGCCGCGGTCACTCACCCGCCGGGCCGCCCCGGCCGCTCCGAGAATCTGCCGCAGGCACCCGAGGTCGGGGCAGACAACGCCCGCCTGCCAGGGTATTTCGATCGTTCCGTCGGCTCGCCGGGTCGCCGTGCCGATGCCCAGATCGGCGGCACCGAGGGCCCGATGGGCGCGGCCGCTGACCACCGCGACGACATGCCCCTGTTCCTGGAGTCGCCGCACCAGCCGAGACACGGAACCGCCCGCGGTGACGAATTCGTCAGCGCTGCGGCGCAATTCACCGGCGTCCTCGCCGCCGACCAGCACCACCCGCAGCCCCGCCCGGCGCGCGGTGGTGAGCAGGCCGACGGCCTCTGGATGCGGTTCCCGGCCGATGAGGACCCGTCCCACGGGGTGTCCACGCTCTAGCAGGGTGCACCAGTGCGGGTCGTCCGGGCCGGTTCCTTCCACCCGCGAATTCCCATGGGTACCAGGCATATTTGTCGTGGCCGACTCGCGCTCCGCTGGGGCCTCCGGCGGTCCGCCGGAGGGCCTATCCGCGGGTGAACGCGTGTCGGTGCTCGAAAGGGCTTGTGAGACTGTGGCGTTGGCCCCACGATGCCCCGCGTCCGTGGGCTGCGAGCCTGCGCGCTCCGGATGTGAACGTGGTCGATCGTGGTCCGCGCCGCCGCCGTCCCGGAGCGCCGCGTGTCGCCTGCGCGTCTCGCCGGGGTCGATCTCGAGCTCGAGATCTCGGCGGTCGTGACCCGGTGGCGGGGGGACCGGCAGGTCGGATCCGTTGCGCCACAGCAGGCGCTGGGCGGCGCTCCACACGTGATCGGTCGGCCAGGAGCTGTCGGTGGATTCGGCGGTCAGCACCACCGGGCGGCGGCCGCGCAGGACGCGATGGTCGACGACCACGGCGGAGGCACGGTCCAGGCGGCGCCACAGCCGTGGGTCCAGGGTCAGGGTGCCGCGGGCGGACATGCGGATGGCCAGCGCCGCGGCGAATGTCTCGCGGCCGGCGCGGGCCGCCTTCGGCACGCCGGACACCGCGGCATCGGCGGCATCGCCCGGGCCCCGCCCGCCGAGCACGGTCGCGGCGGCGGCGACGGCCGACGTGCTGCTGACCTCCTCGGCGCTGCGCTCGACGGGCCCGCGCGGGCGCGGCGCCGGACGCGGCCGGGGCGCGCGGTATTCCGGCACCCCCGGATGGTCCGGATCCGCGATCAGGTCCTCCCAGTGGCGCCACTGCGCGTAGCGGGCGGCGGCCTCCACCAGCCTGGTGGCGCGCTGCGCGGCATCGGCGAACAAACCGGCGGCCTCGGCATCCATGGCCTGCCCGACGGCGGTGGCGACGCTGAGCACGGTATCGGTGCGGTGGCGGCCCAGCCGGGACTCCAGCATCCCGCGCACCTGCGGCTGCCCGTCCACCAGCGCCACGGCGGTCCGGAACATGTGCGCGGGCGCGGGCAGCGGCAGCAGCCGCCCGGTCAGCGCCGCCCCGAGGCCCACGACATCGCCCGCCAGTTGCAGCGCCGAGGTGAGTACGGGCTCTCGATCGGAGGGGTGATCGTAGCGCCGGCTCCACGGCCGGTCGCCCGTCCCGGCCTGCTCCTCGACGCGTTCGAGGAGCGTCTCCAGGCGCGCGGGGGACAGCCGTGCCGGATCGGCGGCCACCGTGACGCGGCCGGTCGCGGCGTTGATCCGCAGCCAGTCGACCCCGGCCGCCGTGCCGACGTGCCGCCGCAGCAGCTCGCCGATTCCGGCGCCGTCGTCGGAACGCAAGCCGCGCACCTCGGCGTGAATCCGATTGCCGTGCACCGCGATCCGCCGCTGCCACCGCTGTTTGCGGGGATCGAACAGCGCCGTCAGCTCACGGTCGACACCGCCGGTGAGATCCGTCAACGCGGTGCGGACGGCCGGATCCGCCAGCCGCACCGCCACCTCGACCGGCCGCCGCACCAGCCCCACGGTCGCGCCGGTGACGGCCAGCGGCACCCGAATCGGCGCCGCCACGATCCCGCGCAGCGACACCATCAGCGCGCGTCCTGCTCCGCACGGGCGGCTCTGTGCACGATCTGCGGCGCAATACTCATGATCAGACCTCGGCTGTCGAAACGGGGCGATGTGCTGGACCTGCCCGCAAACGCGGCGCACAAACATCACCGCCGTGCCGGAAGAGCCACCCCGACCAGCCCGTCGATGCGAGGCGTGGGGCGAAGGCCCCGCCGGTGACGGCAGGCATGGCGTGACGAGGACGGGCGCGACGAACAGCGACCGGCGGGCGGACGCCCGCCTACTTCGCGCGGGCGAGGCGGAACGGCCCGCGCTCCCAGCGCCAGCCGTGCCGCAGCGCGAGGGCGTTCAGGTCCACGATGTCGAGGCCCGTCTCGTCGGCGATGCCGCGGAATTCCGGCCAGGCGAGCGGGCCCTCGGCCAGGCGGTTGCGGAGGATGTTCTCGCGGCGGGCCTCGACCGCGTGCCGCCGCAGGTCCGGTTCGCCGAGACGGCTGCCGGTGAACACCAGCCAGCCCCACCCGTGGTCGTGCGCCCACCCGCGCGCGGCCTCGAGTTTGGCGCGATTGCCGTGCACGGCGACGCGGCCCAGCGGGACCACGTCGATCAGCAGCGCCCGGCCGTCGGTGAGCCGGGCGGCGACGGTGGGGTAGTGGGCGCGCTCGATGCCGTCGAGGCGGTAGTCGACGGCGGCCGGACGCTCGGTGAAGGCCGCGACCTGCTCGCTCTCGTCGAGTATCCGTAGCAGCCGGGCCTCCAGAGCGGTATCGAAAGTCGTTTCCCGGTCCAGCTTTTCGGCGAACATCGAGCCGCGTGCGTCGTCGTCGGCGTCCACGGTGGGCACCGGCGTGCCCGGCAGGGCGGTGGGTTCGCCCCGCGGCCACTCCACCCGCCGCAGCAGCGGAACGAGTTGTCCCGCAGCGGGTTCGCTGTGCCGTGGCGCGGGCAGATGCCAGCGACCGCGCTGCTGCCACCCGGCGATGCGCTGAAAGACGAAGCCCGCCATGCGTTTGGCGTCCAGCAGCGCGTGCCCGGCCAGCCGCAGCCGGAGGTAGGCCAGATCCTGCGCCGCGATATCGCTGTCGGTGGCGTAGATTTCGGCCAGCAGCGTGCGCACCAGTCGCTCGTCGCCCCAGCCGACCGGATAGCGCTCGGCGAACACCGCGGTGTCGGGGTAGCCGGTGGCCTGCACGCGCCGCACCATCTGGCCGATGGCGCGGGTGTACAACTGGCGCACCCGATCTCGCGACAGCTCGTGCCGCGCCCCGATCAGCGTCAGGGTCTCCGGGCGCTCGCCGTCGAGCCCGAGTCGCGGCGTGATCAGCTCGGCGCTGCGCGGCCGCTCCTCGGCCTGGACGGCGACCATCGCGGCGAGCGTCTCGTCGACCTCCTCGAGCCCGAACGAGATGCCCTCGCGCAGGTCGTCGAGCAGCCCGGTCTGCAGATCCTCGATCCGGCTCGTCGTCACCACTTCCGCCCGTCTTCGCTACTTCGTTCGAAAAGCGTATCCCCCCAACCGGTCTGCGGGCGGTAATGCGGTTTCGTGTCGTCGCCGGGGTTTCGTCGGCCCGGTGGCGTCCTGCCTGCTATCCCGAAGCCGGTGAGCGCCAGTGCGCCGACCCACGCCACGGCCGCGAGGACCGCGAGCAGGTGGATGCCGTCGACGAACCCGTCACCGGCCGGGGATCCGGCGACCGCGCCGAAGATCGCGACACCGCAGGCGGTGCCGATCTGCCGGGCCGTATTGGACGTGCCGGTCGCCAGTCCCGAGCGGTCCGCGGGGGTGGCGCGCACGACCGCCGCCACGGCCGACGCGGTGATCAGTCCGCCCCCGCAGCCGATCAGCAGGATCGCGGCGAGCAGCCATCCGATGCCGCCGTCGGCTCGCAGACCGGTCAGCAGCAGGCTCCCGGCGGCCGCCACGGCACAGCCCAGGGCGATCGCCGTCCGCGGCCCGCAGCGCGCGGTGATCCGGCCGGAGACCGGTGCCAGCACGATCAGCGGGACCGCCATCGGCAGCACCGCGACTCCGGCGGTGAGCGGTGACCAGTGCCGGACATCCTGCAGATAGAGCATGGCGACGAACAGCACGCCGTTGAAGATCAGGTTCATGGTGAGCGCCACCAGGTTCGGGCTCAGAAAGTCCTTGCGGCGCAACAGGTCCAGCGGCAGGATCGGATCCCTGCTGTGCGCGGCGCCGGACAGCGCGACGGCGAGCGCGATGACGGTCACCACGGCGGGCACCAGGACGGTCGCCGCGCCGGAGCGATGCCCGGCGGCGATGACGGTGAACACCAGCCCGCCCAGTCCGGCCACGAATCCGAGCAGTCCGGGGAGATCCAGCCGTCGCCCACCCGCACCCGGCCGGTCGGGGACCACCCGCAGCGTGGCGGCTATCGCCAGCACGATCAGCGGCACGTTGATCCAGAACACCGGCCGCCACCCGAGGGCGTCGACCAGCAGCCCGCCCAGCAGCGGTCCGGCCGGGAGCGCCAGCGACGACACCGCCGCCCAGGTGCCGAGCGCCTTCGCCTGTTCACCGCGGCCGGGGTACACCTCGACGATCACGGCCATGGTGCTGGGCAGCAGCAGCGCACCGCCGATGCCCTGCACCACCCGCGCGCCGATCAGCACCTCGACGCTCGGCGCCGTCGCACAGAGCAGCGACGCCACCCCGAACACCGCGAACCCGATCAACAGCACCCGGCGATGCCCGATCCGATCGCCGACCGTCCCGCCCGCCAGCAGCAGCCCCGCGATCGCCACGACATACCCATCGACCACCCACTGCAGCATCGCCACACCCGACCGCAACCCGTGCCCGATGCTCGGCAACGCGACATTGACGATCGTGACGTCCAGCAACACCAGAAACATCCCCGCACACATCACGCCCAGCACGCGCCCACGCCCAGCCACACGAGGCTTCTCGAGAGTCGAATAACTCATGCCCGCAGTGTTGCCCGGCGTTAGTTCGGTCCGTGCCGAAGCGTGATCGTCACCTGTCGTGAGGTAGTAGTCGGCTGTGAGCGTGTTCAGCCGCCGCACGGGTGGTCGGTCTGTGCCGAGTGCGATCGTCGTCCGTCCTGGGGCGGCTGGGCCGCGAGCGTGTTCAGCCGCCGCCGCGCAGGTGGTCGAGCTGCGCGGAAGCGTGGTCGCTTGCCGCCGTGCGGGGACGGTCATTGTTCGGTGGGCGCCGAAGTGTCGGGGCGGCAGACTGGGCGCATGACCGACGAGCGGCCCCTGTACGGGTATACGGACATCGCGGCGGTCGGCGCGCTGCTGGCGGACGCGACCCGGGCGCGGATCGTGACCACCCTCGCCGACGGCCGGGCGCTGCCCGCGTCGGTGCTGGCGGCGGAGTCGGGCGTGGCGGCCTCGACCGCCAGCGAGCACCTGACCCGCCTGGTGGAGGGCGGGCTGCTGACCGTCGAAAGGTCCGGGCGCCACCGCTACTACCGGCTGGCCAACCGCGAGGTGGCGGTCGCCATCGAGGCGCTGGCGGTCCTCGCCCCGACCCGTCCGGTCCGCTCCCTGCGCGAATCCACCCGCGCCGCGGCCCTGCGCCGGGCCCGCAGCTGCTACGACCACCTCGCGGGCCGCCTCGGCGTCGCCGTCACCGAGGCCCTGCTGGACCGCCGCGCGCTCGAGCGCACCGACGGCATCCCCGGAACCGAACGCGCACAACACGATCCGATCTCCGCACCCCTACCGGACCACCCCTACCGCTTGGGCCCGAACGCCGAACCACTGTTCACCGAACTGGGCGTAGACCTCACCGCCGCCCGCCACACCCGCCGCCCCCTCCTGCGCTTCTGCGTCGACTGGAGCGAACAGCGCCACCACCACAGCGGCCCCCCCCGCCGCCCCCCCCACCACC
>NZ_JARWQD010000013.1 GCF_029869545.1 Nocardia wallacei
TATTAGGCTGCGTGTTCGATCGCGTTTCCCGGGGGTGTCTTGAGTTGGATTACGGGGGGGGGGCGGTGTACGGCCTGCGGGTGCTGTGGGGGGTGCCGGCCTACCTCCCCGCCCCGCGGGTGCTTATATTGCGGGGCGCCCCCGTCGACTGCGAGATCGACGCCCTGACCCACCGCGAACTGCGCGCGGTGGCCGGACGCCACGGCGTGACCATGTTCATGGTGCTGCACGCGGCGCTGGCGACCCTGCTGCACCGGCTCACCGCCGGTGACGACATTCCCGTCGGCACCCCGATCGCGGGCCGCGGGCATCCCGCGCTGGACCCGATGGTCGGCATGTTCGTCGGCACCCTGGTGCTGCGCACCCGCATCGACGGCGGCAGCTCCTTCGCGGACCTGCTGCACGCGGTGCGCGATACCGACCTGGAGGCGTTCGCGCACGCCGACGTGCCGTTCGAGCGCCTGGTCGAGGTGCTCAATCCGGCGCGCTCGCAATCGCATCACCCGATGTTCCAGGTGATGCTGTCGGTGCGCAACGAACCCGTGCGGGTACTGGAGCTGCCCGGCCTGCGCATCGAGGCCGGTGACGCCGACCCGGGCATCGCGAAGTTCGATCTGCAGTTCACGCTGACCGAATCGTGGACGGCGGGCGCGGGCGCCACCCGGGACCCGGCGGGGATCACCCTGTCGGTGAACTACGCCCGCGACCTGTTCGACGAGCCGACCGCGGCGCGGCTGGGCGACCGGTTCGTGCGCCTGCTGACCGCGGCGGCGGCGAATCCCATGCTGCCCGTGGGGGATCTGGAACTGCTGGCCGCGGCGGAGTGGTCGAACCTGGCCCCGGTGCGCGGTGCCGCCGCGGACCGTCCCGTCACCCTCCCGGAGGTGTTCGACGCGGCGGTGGCGGTGAATCCGCGGGCGGTGGCCGTGCGCTCCGGGGACACCCAGGTCACCTACGACGCCCTCGACCGCTGGACCAACCGCTTGGCGCGCGTGCTGATCGGGCTCGGCGTCGGCCCGGAAACCCTGGTGGCCCTGGGCATTCCGCGGTCGGCGGAATCGGTCGCGGCGACGCTGGCGGTCGCCAAGGCGGGCGCGGCGTTCGTCCCGGTCGACCCGAACTATCCGGAGCAGCGGATCCGGCACATGCTGACCGATTCCGGTGCGGCCCTGGGCATCACGCTGTCGTCGTTCCGGGAGCGGATGCCCGACGGCACGAGCTGGACCGTGCTCGACGCGCCCTCGTTCCGGCGCCGGGTCCTGGCCACCTCGGACGCGCCGATCGAGCCTGCCGAGCGGCTCGGCGCGCTGCGCACCGACAACCCCGCCTACGTCATCTACACCTCCGGCTCCACCGGCACGCCGAAGGGCGTGGTCGTCACGCACGGCGGGCTGTCGAACTTCGCGGCCGAGACGGCGCAGCGATTCGAGGTGGGTCCGGACTGCCGCGTGCTGCACTTCGCCACACCGAGTTTCGACGCGGCGATGCTGGACCTGCTGCTCGCCCTGGGCGGAGCGGCCACCCTGGTGGTCACCCCGCCGGGCGTGTACGGCGGGGCGGAGCTGACGCGGGTGCTGATCGAGGAGGGCATCACCCACGCGTTCATCACCACCTCGGCGCTGGGCACCGCCGATCCGGCGGGCGTCACCGCACTGCGGCACGTGCTCGTGGGCGGCGAGGCGCTGCCTCCGGAACTGGTGAGCCGCTGGGGAATCGACCGCGATCTGCACAACGTGTACGGCCCGACCGAGACCACCATCGTCACGGTGATCTCGTCGCCGATGCGGCCCGGGGACCCGATCACCATCGGCAGCCCGATCCGCGGTGTCGGCGCCGTCGTGCTGGACTCGCGACTGCATCCGACGCCCGTCGGCGTCACCGGCGAGCTGTACCTGGCCGGTCCCGCGCTCGCGCGCGGCTATCTGGACCGGCCCGGGCTGACCGCGCAGCGGTTCCTCGCCAACCCGTTCGGCAAGCCCGGTGAGCGGATGTACCGCACCGGCGACCTGGTGCGCTGGATCGAACGCGACGGGCACCGCGATCTCGAGTACGTCGGCCGCACCGACCATCAGGTGAAGATCCGCGGCTTCCGCATCGAGCTGGGCGAGATCGACGCGGCGCTCGCCCGGCACCCGGCGGTGGAGTTCTCCACCACGGCCGGGCACCGCACCCCGGCGGGGGCCACGGCGCTGGTGTCGTACGTGAAGCCGCACGCGGGCACCGCACCGACGGCCGAGGAACTGCACGAGCACCTGGCCGAGCTGGTGCCGAATTACATGGTGCCGCAGTCGATCATGCTGCTGGACACGGTGCCGCTCACCCCGGTCGGCAAGCTGGACCGGAAGGCGCTGCCGGAACCGGTGTTCGGCAACCGCAGCGGCTACCGGGCGCCCGCCACCGCCACGGAGGAGGCGCTGTGCGCGGCCTTCGCCGAGGTGCTGGGCGTGGAGACGGTCGGCGCCGACGACGGCTTCTTCGAGCTGGGCGGCAATTCGCTGCTGGCCACGAAGGTGGTGGCGCACGTGCGGGCCGCCGGTTTCGAACTGCCCGTGCAGGTGATGTTCGGCGAGTCGACGCCCGCCGCCATCGCCCGGCGGCTGGAGGCATCGGCGGGCGACGCGCTGGCCCTGGCCCTGGAACCGGTGTTGCCGATCCGCCCGGCCACCGAAACCGGTGCGGCGCCGCTGTTCTGCGTGCATCCGGCGATCGGGCTGGCCTGGTGCTATTCCGGCTTACTCGCGCACCTGCCCGCCGACCGCCCGGTGTACGGGCTGCAGGCGCCCCACGTCGGCGGCGGCGATGACGACAGCTCGATCGTCGAGGCCGCGAAACACTATGTGGCACAGATCAAGTCGGTGCAGCCGCAGGGGCCGTACCACCTGCTCGGCTGGTCGCTGGGCGGGCTGATCGCGCACGAGATGGCGGTGCAGCTGCAGCAGGCGGGGGAACAGGTGGCGCTGCTGGCGATGATGGACAGCTATCAGCTGTCCGACGAATGGCTCGAGCACGCCATCCCGGGCGTCGCCGACATCATCGGCGAATTCGGCAGCGACCTGCTCGGCGGCGACCACGCCGTGGACCCGCGCCTGACCCTGCGCGACGCGGCCGAACTGCTGCGTGGCAGGCCGGGCCCGTTCGCGGCGCTGACCGTCGAACACCTGCAGCGGCTCTACACCGGCTACGCCAACGGCGCGGTGCTGGCGCACGGCTTCCGGCCCCGCGTCTTCGACGGCGATCTGCTGTTCTTCACCGCCGCCGACGACGAGATCAACCGGGCCGACCCGACCCGGCGCGCCGAGTCGTGGGAACCGTTCGTCACCGGCGACATCCACGACCAGAAGGTGCGCTGCCGCCACTCCGGGATGACCACGCCCGAATCGCTCGCCGTGATCGGGCCCGTGCTGCGAGAACACCTGGACAACGTGAAGGAGGCGCGGGCATGAGCCTGGCGGTGGAGGTCGAGGGCCTGGTCAAGCATTACGGCCGCATACGCGTGCTGGACGGCATCGATCTCGACATACCGTCGGGCACGGTGATGGGGCTGCTCGGCCCGAACGGCGCCGGGAAGACCACCACGGTGCGCATCGTCACGACGCTGCTCAAACCCACCGCGGGGTCGGTGCGGGTGGCGGGGGTGGACGTGCTCCGCGATCCGGCGCGGGCCCGCACCCGCATCGGGCTGTCGGGACAGTACGCGGCCGTCGACGCCAACCTGTCCGGATTCGAGAACCTGCGGATGGTGGCGCGGCTGTACGGGATGACGCAGAAGCAGGCGGCGCTGCGTGCCACCGAACTGCTGTCGGCGCTGGGCCTGGACCACGCGGCCGACCGGCGCGCGGGCACCTATTCGGGCGGTATGGCGCGGCGGCTGGATCTCGCGGGGGCGCTGGTGGCGCGGCCCGCGGTGGTGGTCCTGGACGAGCCGACGACGGGCCTGGACCCGCGCGGCCGGATGGATATGTGGCGGGTCATCGGCGACCTCGTCGACGACGGCACCACCGTGCTGCTCACCACGCAGTATCTGGAGGAGGCCGACCTGCTCGCCGATCGCATCACCGTCATCGACCGCGGCCGGGTGATCGCCCGCGGCTCGGCCGACGAGCTCAAGACCTCCATCGGCGGCGACCGGCTCACGGTGACGCTGGCGGCCGGGCAGGACCCGGCCCCGGCGCTGTCGGTGCTGGCCCAGGTCGGCGTCGGCGAACCGCTGCACGAGACCGGGGCGGACGAGGTGTCGGTGGTGGTCGGCGACGGCTCGCGGACCATGGTCGAGGCGCTGCGCCGCCTGGACGACGCGGGCGTGTGCGTGGTGGACGCGGCCGTGCACCGGCCCAGCCTCGACGACGTGTTCCTGTCGCTGACCGGCACCCCCGCCACCCCGGCCGCCGATTCCGAAAAAGACGAGGTAGCAGAGGAGATCATGTCGTGAAGACCGCCGAGCGAGCGGCCGCGGACGCGGATTCCGTTGCGGTACAGGAGAAGACGGCCACGGAGCAGGTGCCCGATACGGCGGCGGTGGCCGATATCGCCGCGCCCGTCCGGGTGTTTCGCGACAGCGCCATCGTCGCCTACCGCAACCTGCTGACGATTCTGCGGGTGCCGACCCTGCTGGTGACGGCCACCATCCAGCCGCTGATGTTCGTCTTCCTGTTCGCCTACATCTTCGGCGCCTCGCTGGGCGGCAGCCAGTACCGGGAGTTCCTGCTGGCGGGCATCTTCACCCAGACCGTGGCCTTCAATGCCGCGTTCACCA
This sequence comes from Nocardia wallacei, assembly GCF_029869545.1. Classification (GTDB taxonomy): domain Bacteria; phylum Actinomycetota; class Actinomycetes; order Mycobacteriales; family Mycobacteriaceae; genus Nocardia; species Nocardia wallacei_A. The sequence goes on from NZ_JARWQD010000013.1 coordinate 4,754, forward strand.
CGGTGGGCCTGGCCAACGACCTGCAGAAGGGCATCATCGACCGGATGCGGACGCTGCCGATGTCGCGGCTGGCGGTGCTGATGGGCCGCACCCTGTCGGATCTGGTGGTGAACATCCTCGCGCTGGCGGTGATGGTGGGCTGCGGGTACATCGTGGGCTGGCGCATCCACGGCGGCCTCGTCGACGCCGCGCTGGCCTTCGGCGTGATCCTGCTGTTCGCGTTCGCCATGTCGTGGGTGGGCGCGCTGACCGGGCTGCTGTCGCCGAGCGTCGAGGTGGCCCAGAGCGCCGGGCTGATCTGGCTGTTCCCGCTCACCTTCATCTCCTCGGCGTTCATCTCCAGCGAGACGCTGCCCGGGCCGCTGCGCGCGGTCGCCGCGTGGAATCCGATCACGGCGGTCTCGGCGGCGGGCCGCGAACTGTTCGACAACGGGGCGCCGCCGTCGTTCACGCCGCCGCGCGGCTGGCCCGCCGAGCACTGCATCGAATACGCGGTGGGGTGCTCGCTGGCGATCCTGGCGGTCGCGGTGCCGCTGGCCCTGCTCCAGTACCGCAAGGTGGCCAGCCACTAGCACGCGATACGAATGCCCCCTCCGTCGAAGACGAAGGGGGCATTCGTATATCGACGATCTACCGCCCGCGGCGGGTCTTGAGCAGGTCGAGGCGCTCCTGCAGGAGTTCCTCGAGCTCCTCCTTGGAGCGGCGCTCCAGCAGCATGTCCCAGTGGGTGCGCGGGGGCTTGGTCTTCTTCGGTTCCTGCGTGGTGCCCTCGATCAGGATGCCCTCCTGGCCGTTGCGGCACAGCCAGGTCGGCGGGATCTCCGCATCGTCGGCGAAGGGAACTTCGAACTCCTCGCCGTTGTCGGTCCGGTACCGCGCCATCCGACGCGGCGCCAGGTCGTGGTCGCGGTCGGTCTCGTAGCTCACCGCTCCGAGCCGGCTGCCTCGGAGTACGCGATCTGCCATGGTGTGCGGTCCTCTCTAGCCTGTCGGCAACGCTCCAACACAAAGATGAACGCGCCTCGGCTTACTTCAGTTCCCGGCAACGGTCAACCCTGTCATTCTAGTAGTTTGTGCCGCGCGCCGTCGCCGCGGTGTCGGGTCACCGGTATCGCGACACTCCGACTATCCGCTGTACGACGGTCCGGGTGTTCGGTGCGGGCCGATCATGAGCCGCATGACGCGCGCACGCATCGTTTTCTCGGCGGTCGCCGCGATCGCCGTGTCGATGCCGGTGGGGCCGGTCTCGGCGGCGGTTGCCGCGTCGACCGAGGGGCCGTCCGGGGATATCGATATCGACAGCGTGGTTCCCGGTGAGGGGACGTTCGCGCTCGCGATCTCCTACGAGTGCGCCGGGCTGGGCGACCCGTGGCTGCTCGGCTACGTCGACCCCCTCGGATTCGACGACATGGCGGTGCCGGTGGACGAGGTCACCGTCGTCTGTGACGGCGAGGAGCGCGAGGCGGAATTCGAGATGGTCCTCGACGCGTCGCGGATTCGCCGCCACAGCAAGGAGAAGGGCGAGCTGGGCGTGCAGCTGCGCGACGGCGACACCGTGATCGCGCAGAAGCGCCAAAGCTACTGACCGACCACGGTTTCGGCGTGGCGTCGCCCGACACCCGGCGGGGTCGTTTGCGTTCGGTTCGTGTGCGGTTAGGGTGTGCGGCGTGCTTTGTTCGCCCAGGTCAGGCCCTAGTGCCCCGAATCGCCGTCTGTCCTGCCTGTGGTGTGGGCGCGAGATCGCCGAATCGGAGGTGGGCCGCCGCCGCCGGTACTGCCGCCAGTCGTGCCGCCAGCGCGCCTACGAGCATCGGAAGGGCCTGGAGGGCACCGGAATTCCCGAGGATTCGGTGGTGCTGAGCGCCCAGGAGGCCGCCGATCTGGCGGATCGATGGTTCGCGGCCCGCTGCGCCGCCGAGGATGTCGCCACGGCCGTCGCCGAGGGCGCCGACGCCCGCGAACTCGCCGATCTCACGGCGACACTGGTGGCCCTGACCAAGGACGCCGAGCGCCTGCGCTGAGAACGGCGCCCCATTTCTGTAACTTGTTCTAGTTCCGTGTGATAGCGTGGCCGCCCGGCAACCCGGCGCCGACCGGGGGCCGGGGCGTGTCGCGAAGCCGGAACGGAGAGTCTGATGGGGTTTGTCGAGCCCGATCTGCCCGTGGTCGACATGGAGCAGTGGAGCCGGGGAACGCGCAGCGAGCGGATCCGGCCCATGGCCCGGCACTGGGCCGAGGTCGGATTCGGCACACCGGTGGTGCTGCATCTGTTCTACGTCGTCAAGATCTGTCTCTACATCCTCGGCGGATGGGTGTGCGCGGTGGCGACGAGCGGCATCGACGGCTTCTTCCGGGTCGGATCCTGGTGGTCGGAGCCGATCGTGTTCGAGAAGGTCGTGCTGTTCACGATGCTGTTCGAGGTGGTCGGCCTCGGGTGCGGGTTCGGCCCGCTGAACAATCGGTTCTTCCCGCCGCTGGGGTCGATCCTGTATTGGTTGCGGCCCAGGACGATTCGGCTTCCGCCCTGGCCGCGGATCGTGCCGCTCACGAAGGGCGACGATCGCACGCCGGTGGATGTCGCGTTGTATGCGGCGCTGCTGGTGCTGCTGGTGTGGGCGCTGGCGTCGGACGGCACGGGCCCGATACCGGAGCTGGATACCACCGTCGGTCTCCTGCCGGTGTGGCAGATCGCGTCGATACTCGCGGTGCTGGGGGTGCTCGGGCTGCGCGACAAGGTGATCTTCCTGGCCGCCCGCGGCGAGGTCTATGCGAGCCTGACCGTCGTCTTCCTGTTCTCCGGGGCCGACGTGATCGTCGCGGCCAAGCTGGTCTTCGTCGTCATCTGGATGGGCGCGGCGACCTCGAAACTCAACCGGCACTTCCCGTTCGTGATCTCCACGATGATGTCCAACAGTCCGCTCGTGCGGCCGCGGGCGATCAAGCGCCGGTTCTTCGAGAGCTTCCCCGACGATCTGCGGCCGGGCCGTCTGTCCCGGATCGTCGCGCACGCAAGCACATTCGTCGAGATGTGCGTGCCGCCGGTGCTGTTCTTCTCCGGCGGCGGCTGGCCGACGACGGTGGCGGCGGTGGTGATGGTGCTGTTCCACCTCGGGATTCTGACCGCCATCCCGATGGGCGTGCCGCTGGAGTGGAACGTCTTCATGATCTTCGGCATGGCGTCGCTGTTCGTCGCGCACGCCGATCTCGGGCTCGGCGACGTGCGGCACCCGGTCCCGGTGGCGCTGCTGTTCGCGGTGCTCGCGGGAATCGTGCTCGCGGGCAACATGTTTCCGAACAAGATCTCCTTCCTGCCGGGTATGCGCTACTACGCCGGAAACTGGGACACCACGCTGTGGTGCGTCAAACCGTCGGCGGCGGCGAAGATCGGCGAGGGCATCGTCGCGATCGCGAGCATGCCGCAGGCGCAGCTGGAGCGGTACTACGGCAAGGACCGCGCGCAGATCCCGCTCTATCTCGGCTACGCCTTCCGCGCCATGAACACGCACGGCCGCGCGCTGTTCACCCTCGCGCACCGCGCCATGCCCGCGGGCCGCGAGGACGAGTACACCCTCACCGACGGTGAGCGCATCTGCAGCACGGCGATCGGCTGGAACTTCGGCGACGGGCACATGCACAACGAGCAGCTCATCGCCGCCATGCAGCGGCGCTGCGGGTTCGAGCCGGGCGAGGTGCGCGTGGTCCTGCTGGACGCGCAGCCGATCCACCGGCAGGAGCAGCGGTACCGCCTCGTCGACGCGGCCACCGGGGAATTCGAACGGGGCGTGGTGCGGGTGGCGGATATGGTGACCCGGCAGCCCTGGGCCGACGACCTGCCGGTCCACGTCGGCGATCCGCGATGAGGCCGGGGCCCACATTCCGGGACGACCGTACCGATCTGTTGTTCGAGGATCGATCGGCTGTTACGTTCGGACAGGTGTCCAATGAGGTGTCCCCGGCGGGTCGCGCGGAGTTGCCGCCGCAGACCCCGGTGATCGTCGGTGTCGGCCAGGTCTCCGAGCGCATCGGCGAACCCGGGTATCGAGGAATGTCGGCCGCCGACCTGGCGGGGGGGGGGGGGGGGGGGGGGCGCGGGCGGGGCCCCGGGCTGGGGGGGGGGGGGGGGGGGCTTCGGGGGGGCGGCTTTCGCCTGGGCCCCGAGGGTCACCACCGCCGGTGTCGAGATGATGAACACCCTGCAGGCCCCGCCCGGCACGACGCCGTGGGCGGATCCCGTCGGTCCGCCGTCGCGGCCGATGGGGCCGGTGCCCGACGGCCCGCCGATGGCGGACAACACCAAACCGCGGTAATCGCTCAGCGCGCGACCGGCCCGTTCTCCATGGAGAGCGGGCCGGTTTCTTGTTGTGAATAGTGCTGTCCCAGTTGATATCCGCGAGATTATCCGAATCGGTCTCACGCCGGATCGGCGTCGGCTACGCTCACGGCGTTCTGCTCGTTGTTTGTGCACTTTCACACACTCGGACGGGCCGTCAGGGATTGGAAGATCGCATGAAGTTCCGCAGCGTCACCGTGGCCGCTGCCGTGGTTGTCGGCGCGATGACCATCGCTCTCGGTACCGCCCACGCCGACCCCGTTCCGGACCGGCAATCCATCGAATACTCCGCGCAATCGGTGGACAGGACGGTCGTCACCAGGCTCACCGGCGGCACCTTCGAACTGGTCGACAAACCCGGGGACGCCAGGCAATTCGTCGGAATCAGGGATTCCGGCGGCGCCGTCGCCCTGGAATTCCCGCTCGATTTCCGTATCGCGGGCGTGCCGATCCCGGTGGTGCCCGTCCTGCGCGAGGGCGCCCGGGTGCTGGAGGTGACCGCGGAGCACCCGGCGGGTGCGGACCTCGGCGGGCTCGTAGCGCGGGCTGCGGCACGGCCGGTCGCCTCACCGGTCGAGAACGGGCGTGCGCTCAACGACTTCACGTCCCGGCTCGGAGTCGCCGCCGCGATCGGTGCCCTGATCGGCGGCGCCGTCGCCGGCGCGATCGGCTGCGTCATCGCCGTGCTGATGCTGTGCGTCCCGGGCGCGGTCGTATTCGGCGCGGTGGGTGCCGCGCTGGGGGCCCTCGTCGGGGGCGGTCCGGCCGTGATCAGGGACGGCATGGAGCTGATGGCGACACTGCAGGCACCCGACGGGACGACCCCCTGGGCCGACCGGCCGGAGGCCACCGCCGGGTCTGTCGAGAATCCGCCGAGCTGACCGGCATATACGACCGGGTCGTCACACCGGCAGTTCCAGGCTGCCGGTGAACGACACCTCGCCCTGGCGTCGCCCGAGGCGGCCGAAGGATCGTTCGGCCACCGTGAAGGTGCCGTCCTCGCGCACCAACAGCACTGTGCTGCACCGGGTCCCGTGCATGGTGTCAGCGACGAACCGGGCCGAGACCGCCCGCTCACGCCGCCGCGGCAGGCCCGTCTGCGGCAGTTCGTCGTCGGCGGCCAGGGTGCGGTCGGCGAGCACGTCGAAATAGCCCGGCACATCGTCCGGATCGGAGTCGATCACCGCACGCAGGGCCCGCAGCCCGTCGCGGACCTTCGGCCAGACCGCCGCCCCGTTGTCGCTGTGGACCACGGTGGTGCCGTGCTCCGCGGAGCCGAGCAGGGCACCGTTGGACACCCCGTGCAGGCCCGCGGGCAGTTCCAGCGGTGCGTGCGCGCTGCGATTGCTGTGCCACCACAGCGTTTCCAGATCCGAGACCACCAGGTTGTAGCCGTTGTAGTCGTCCGGTGCCGCGGCGACGCCCCGCACGAACTTCTCGGGGCCCACCTCGCCGCGCAGATAGTCCAGCAGCAGCGCCCCGCGCGAGCGGGCATCGACGCGTGCCTCGTGCGGCCCGCGCACATTCGTCACGGTCGCGAAGCGGTGCCGCCGTGGCATCATGCCCAGCCAGGTACCGGGAGTCGCATCGGCCGCCCCCAGATCGCGCCCCGCCAGCAAACCCGGCACCTCGGGCCACCATCGCATCGATTCGGTTGGGCGGGAGTAGAACTCGTCCCGGTTGGCCGCCACGATCAACCGGTACCGCGGGTGCGCCCGCCAGCCCACCAGAACCAAACACATACCTCCAGCATGCCCGACGGCACACGGCCCGCAATACGGCCCTGCGCTGCCGCTGGACTGCCGATATATGCCCGGCCAGGAAACGACGGCGGGCAGCAAAAAAGGGGGCGCCGGGGGGGGGCGCGGGCCCGATACGGGGTGCTGGGGGGGGGGGGGGGGGCCCCCCCGCCGCGGGGGGGGGCGGGGCCGGGGGGGAAGGGGGGGGG
>NZ_JARWQD010000014.1 GCF_029869545.1 Nocardia wallacei
CCCCCCCGGGCGCCCCCGGGGCCCCCCGCTCACCCCACCCCCCCGCCCGGGCCCCCCCTAAATCCCCCCCCCCCGGCCCGAAACCGATGAACGCGCACCGCCAGTGCGCTCCGGTATGCCGGTCGATCAGTTCGTGCACCGAAATATTCAGTGCCGCAGCGGTTTCCGCGAGATCCTCGCCGTCGTAGCGCACCGGAATCAGCACCGGGTCGGTCATCGCGGACGATTCCGGCCGTTGCTCCGCGGCGGCCTCGGCCAGTTCCCGCAGCCGGGCCTCGACCCTGTCCACCCGCACCCGCGGTTCCAGCGTCACCAGCACCGTCCGCGCGGCGGGCAGGCAGTCGCGTATCCCCTCGATCGGATTCCGCTGCAGCGCGTCGACCAGCCCGGCCAAAGTGTCGGCGTCGGCCGGTACCAGCTGCAGCGCCCGGTCCCCGGCGGGCAGGATGCGCAGCGCACGAACCGCGTGCACCGTGCTCATGAGAACGCCTCGACGCCGATTCCCTTGCCCGTCAGCGCATCCCGGATCGACCGCGCCATCGCCACCGCGCCCGGCGAATCGCCGTGTACGCACAGGCTGCGGGCCGCAACGGTGACCCGCGCACCGTCGATGTCCCGGGTCTGTCCGTCCACCGCGATCGAAATCGCTTGCGCCAGCGCCGATTCCTCGTCCAGCACGCTACCGGGCGCCGACCGCGACACCAGGGTCCCGGCCGCCGTGTAGGCGCGGTCGGCGAATCCCTCGGCGTAGAACTCGATTCCCGCCGCCGCGGCGGCCGCCGCCAACTGCGAGCCGGGCAGGCCCAGCAGTCCGAGCCCGCCGAAGGAGGTCATCGCGTCGACCACCGCATCCGCGACGGCCCGGTCCGCCGAGGCCGCGTGATACAGCGCCCCATGCGGTTTCACGTAGCGCACCCGATCCCCCGCGGCCCGCGCGAACGCGTCCAGCGCGCCGATCTGATACAGGCATTCGTCGGCCAGCTCCCGCGGCGGGACGGCCATCGCGCGCCGCCCGAACCCGGCCAGGTCGCGATAGGAGATATGGGCGCCGATCCGCACCCCGCGCGCCACGGCCAGTTCGCACGTGCGGCGCATGATCGCGGGGTCGCCCGCGTGGAACCCGCAGGCGATATTGGCGCTGGTGACGATCTCGAGCAGGGCGGCGTCGTCACCCATGGACCAGGCGCCGAACCCCTCGCCGAGATCGCTGTTCAGATCGATCATCACAGTCACCGCCTCGCGCAATCGCTTGTCTCACACCAGTTCCCGGCCACGCGTCTCCGGCAGGCCGAACAATGCCAGCACCGCGATCGCGTAGCCGAGCGCCCCGAACAGCATGGCACCCGCCAGCCCCAGCGTCGTCGAGGCCAGGTAGCCGACCGCGGTGGGAAAGACCGCGCCCACCCCGCGGCCGATGTTGTAGGTGAATCCCTGGCCGGTCCCGCGGAATTCGGTCGGATACAGCTCCGACAAGTATGAACCGAATCCGGAGAAGATCGCCGAGGTGGAGAAGCCCAGCGGCACCCCGAGCACCAGGACCAGGGTGTTGGCGCCGTCCGGGATCTGGGTGTAGGCGACCATGAACACCACCGACAGCACCGCGAACAGCTGGATATTGCGCTTGCGGCCGATCCGGTCGGTCAGCACGCCGCCGGTGACGTAGCCCAGGAACGCGCCGCCGATCAGGAAGAACAGATATCCGCCGGTGCCGACCACGGTGAGGTCGCGGCTGTTCTTCAGATAGGTCGGCAGCCAGGTCGCCAGCGTGTAGTACCCGCCCTGCACGCCGGTGGCCATGAGACTCGCGAAGATCGTGGTGCGCACCAGATCCCGGCCGAAGATGGCCCCGAACCGGCCGCGCTCACCGGCCGCGCGCTCCCGCTTCTCGGTGACCGCCGCGGCATCGGTGACGCTGCGGCGCACCCAGACGATCAGCAGCGCGGGCAGCGCGCCGGTGAAGAACAGCACCCGCCACGCCAGCGCCTCGTCGAACATCTGGAATACGACCGTGTACACGCATACCGCCAGGCCCCAGCCGACCGCCCACGCGCTCTGCACGAAGGCCACCGCGCGGCCGCGATACTCCGGCTTGGCGTACTCGGCGACCAGGATCGCCCCGGCCGCCCACTCCCCGCCGAAGCCCAGGCCCTGCAGCGCCCGGAACACCAGCAGCGACTCGAAGTTCCACGCCAGGCCGCACAGCACCGTGAACAGGGCGTACACCGCGATGGTCAGCTGCAGCGTGCGCACCCGGCCGATCCGGTCGGCCAGCACACCGGCCAGCGCCCCGCCCCCCGCGGACACCACCAGGGTGACGGTGGTGAGCAACCCGGACTGGCCGGTGCTGATGGCGAAGTAGGACGCGATCGCGCCCAGGGCGAGCGGCAGCACCTGGAAGTCGTAGGAATCCAGGCCGTACCCGCCGAAGGCGCCGAGGAAGGCACGCTTCCCGGTCGCGCTGAAACTGCGGAACCAGTCGAAGAACCCCGCCGTCGCGCGGGAACCGGCCGGAGCGGTGGTGGTGGGCATATCCGTCATGATGACCCCTCGGGCATCTCGGGGAGAGTGTGGTGCAGGTCTCGATCGTACGAAATCGTTCAACGATCCTGCAATACCACGAACGGATCGTTCTGGAATGGCGTCGCCGAGCGGGTAATCTCGATCCCGCACATCCGGTCGGTACCAGGAGGAGGACTTCGATGACGTCGGCGTCTGCCAGCACGCCGCCCGGCGCGGCCGAGGAGAGCTATGCGGCGCTCGCCGCGCATCGCGGACGCCTCGATCGCGCCAGCCGCAGCGCCCAGGTGGCCGATATCGTCCGCGATCGCATCCTGGACGGCACGTTCCGGCCCGGCACCCGGCTCTCCGAGCCCGATATCTGTGCGGCGCTGAAGGTTTCGCGCAACACCCTGCGCGAGGCGTTTCGCACGCTGATCGAGGAGCGGCTGGTCGTGCACGAGCTCAATCGCGGTGTGTTCGTGCGCATTCCGAGCGCCGCGGATGTCGCCGAGGTCTACAAGTGCCGCCGCATCGTGGAATGCGCTGCGTTGCGCGATCATCCGCGCACGGGCGCCGATCTCGGCCCGGTCGCGGCCACCCTGGTGCGCGCGGACCAGTGTGCGGCGCAGGGTGATTGGACCGGAGTCGGCACCGCCGACGTCGACTTCCACCGGGCGGTCACCGCACTCAACGACAGCCGCCTGCTCGATGCGCTGATGGCGAACGTCTGGAACGAGCTGCGGCTGATCTTCCACGTGGTCGCCGATCCGAACGCCTTCCATCGGCCGTACCTGCGCCGCAATCACGAGGTGCTGGACACGCTCGCCGGGGGGCGGGCGGCGGAGGCGGCCGATATGCTGGCCGACTATCTCGGCGACGCCGAATCGCAGATCCTGGCGGCCTACGCCGGAATCGAGCAGGCCGACTGATATGGGCGAGGTCATCGCGGTCTACGACCGCGCCGGACGCGAGACCGGCAGTGCCGAGCGGTCGGTGGTCTACGCCGAGGGCCTGTGGCACGCCAGCGCGGGCGTGCTGGTGCGGTCCGGCGACGGCGAGCGGCTGTACGTGCACCGGCGCACCGACACCAAGATGGTGTTCGCGGGCATGCACGACTGCCTCGCCGGAGGCGTGCTCGGCCCGGGCGAGGATCCGGCCGCGGCGGCGGTGCGCGAACTCGGCGAGGAGCTCGGCATCCGGCTCGGCCCCGACGACGACCGCCCGCTCCCGCTGGCCACCGCCTCGTGGGACGGCATCTGGCTGGGTGCGCCGATGCGCTGCCACCTGTTCGCCTATCAGCTGCGCTACGACGGCCCGATCCGGCACCAGCCCGAAGAGATCGCCGACGGCTGGTGGTGGACCGACGCGGAACTGCGTGCGCGCCTGGACGATCCGGGCTTCCCCTTCGTCCCCGACACCCGGGTCCTCCTCGACGACCTCCTGACCTGACCACCTCAGCCCGAGGAGGTCACCGCTCCCGCCCAGGCGGCGAAGGCACCCGGGTTGCGGGTCTGCAGCAGCACGCGACCCGGGCCGGTGAAGTCGAAGACGAGGCCCTCCCCGGTCTTGAACGACTGCAGCGAGCGTCCCGAAACCGCCCGGCGGATGCTGAAATTCAGCGCCAGGTCGTAGGCGACCACATGTCCGCTGTCGATCGTGACGACCTCGCCGGGTTGCAGATCGATGACGTCGATCGCGCCGAACACGCCCAGGACCACCTCGCCCTGCCCGTGCGCGCGCAGGCCGAATCCGCCCTCGCCGCCGAACAGGTTCGCGAATCCGGCCCACTTCGTCTCCACCTGCACGCCATGGGAATTGGCGATCCAGCTGCCCCGGCTGATGAAGAACGGGCGGTCCGGCGCGATCGGCAGCGCGAGCATATCGCCGGGCAGGGCGGGCGCGACGTCGACCCAGCCGCCCTGCGCCGGGGCGGTGAACGTCGAGACGAAGAACGATTCCCCCGCCAGCACCGACCGCTTGAGCCCGGCGAGGATGCCGCCCTCCGCCTTGGCGGCCAGCGTCACACCGGCCGAATGTGCCACCATGGCACCGCTTTCCACTCGCATGGGCTCGCCCCCGGCCAGCAGGCAGCGCGCGATCGTCGACGAGGGGTTGTGCCGCAACTCCACCTTCACATCCGCGAAGGTTAGCACCACGAGATATCGATCAGGTCGACCTCACACAGCCGTCGGCCACCGTCAGTGCCTCGTCGAGGATCTCCAGGCCGAGCCGCAGATCCTCGGCCGAGGTCGTCAGCGGCGGCGCGATCTGGAGGCGGTTGGCGACGCTGAACGGCCAGACGCCGCGCTGCTTGGCCGCGGCGGTGACCCGCCGCATCGGTTCCGCGGCCGCGCCCGTGGCGGCGAACGGGATCAGCGGTTCGCGGGTACCGCGGTCACGCACCAGTTCCAGCGCCCAGAAGAAGCCCAGGCCGCGCACCTCACCGACCGACGGATGCCGGGTTGCCAAGTCCTGCAGGCCCTTTCCGAGCACATCGGCGCCCACCGTGCGGACGTGGTCGAGGATCCCGTCCCGTTCGAACACCTTGATCGAGGCGACCCCGGACGCGCAGGCCAGCGGATGACCGGCGTAGGTGAGGCCACCGGGATACACGGTGTGGTCGTAGCGCTCGGCGATACGCTCGGCGATCAGTACCCCGCCGAGCGGGACGTAGCCGGAGTTCACGCCCTTGGCGAAGGTGATCAGATCCGGCGCCACGTCGAAGGCCCGCACCGCGAACCACTCACCGACACGGCCGAATCCTGCCATCACCTCGTCGGCGATGTAGACGATGCCGAATTCGTCGCACAGCGCCCGCACCCCGGCCAGGTATCCGGGCGGGGGCACCAGCACGCCGTTGGTGCCGACCACGGTCTCCATGATCAGGCCCGCGATGTGTTGCGGGCCTTCCAGTTCGATCACCTGGCGCAGATGCCGCAGCGCCGCCTGGGACTCCTCCTCGGGAGTCGTTGCGCCCCAGGCCGATCGGTACGGGTAGGGACCGAAGAAGCGCACCACGTCCACATTGGTGGGTTCGGCGCCCCAGCGGCGCGGCTCGCCGGTCAGCCCGATGGCGGTGCCGGTGCCGCCGTGATACGAGCGGTAGGCCGACAGCATCTTCGTGCGCCCGGTCCAGCTGCGGGCCAGGCGCACCGCGTGCTCGACCGCCTCCGCGCCGCCGGTGGTGAACAGCACCCGGTTCAGCTCCCCGGGAGCGCGCTCGACGATCAGCCGGGCCAGCTCGCTGCGTGCCTCGTTGCCGACGGTCGGCGAGATGGTGGCCAGCGATCTCGCCTGCGCCACAATCGCTTCCACCACGTCGGGATGCTGATGCCCGATGTTGACGTTCACCAGCTGCGAGGAGAAGTCGAGGTAGCGTTTGCCGGTGGCGTCCCAGAACCACGAGCCCTCGGCACCGGTGATCGGCACCGGATCCACGCTCGCCTGGGCGCTCCACGGATAGAAGACGTGGTCCATCGGTTACTACCTTTCCCTACTCCGTGGCGGCGGCCGGTGCGCCCAGGCGCGGCAGCACCGATTCCCCGTAGGCGTCGAGGGTAGCGGTCTTGGCATCGTGCTGGAGGTAGACGGCGAACTGGTCGACGCCGAGCTCCGCCAGCTCCCCCAGCCGCGCCAGGTGGTCGTCGGGGGTGCCGAGCACGCAGAACCGGTCCACGATGGCATCGGGCACGAAGTCGGCGTGGATATTGCCCGCGCGGCCGTGCTGGTTGTAGTCGTAGCCCCGCCGCCCGGCGATGTAGTCGGTGAGCGCGGCCGGAACCTCGCCCCCCGCACCGTATTTCGCGACGATCTCGGCGACGTGGTTGCCGACCATCCCGCCGAACCACCGGCACTGCTCGCGCGCGTGTTTCAGCGCGGCCACCGTGCCGTCGGTGATGTAGGCGGGCGCGGCCACGCAGATGGTGACCGCCGCGGGATCCCGGCCCGCCCGTTCGGCGGCCGCGCGCACCCGCGCGATGGTCCACGCGGCGATGTCCGGATCGGCCAGCTGCAGGATGTACCCGTCGGCGACCTCGCCCGTGAGATCCAGTGCGCGCGGCCCGTATCCGGCGATCCACACCGCGAGCCGCGAGGCGTGCGCCCACGGAAACCGGATCGTGGTATCGCCCACCCGCGCGCTGCGCCCGTTGCCCAGTTCCCGGATCACCTCGACCGATTCCCGCAGCGTCGCCAGCGTGGCCGGACGCCCGCCGAGGGTCCGGACCGCCGAATCACCGCGGCCGATGCCGCAGACGGTCCGATTGCCGAACATGTCGTTGAGGGTGGCGAACGTCGACGCGGTCACCGTCCAGTCCCGCGTGGACGGATTGGTCACCATCGGTCCGACGATCACTTTCCGTGTGGCGGCGAGGATCTGGCTGTAGATGACGTACGGTTCCTGCCAGAGCAGATGCGAATCGAAGGTCCACACATGCGAAAACCCGTGTGTCTCGGCCACTCTCGCCAGCTCCACCACGCGCGAGGCCGGTGGCGTGCACTGCAGCACGACGCCGATATCCATATCGCACACTCCGTTCCGGTGGTCAGAGCAGATTCTGCGAGAGGCCGCGCTCGATGAACCGCCCGTCGCCGGGGCGGCCCAGGTAGCGCCCGCCGTCCACGATCACCCGGCCCCGTGACAGCACGGTGTCGACGTGCCCGTCGATCTCGAAACCCTCGTACGCCGAATAGTCCATGTTCATGTGGTGGGTCTTGCCGACGCCGATGCTGGTGTGCCCGTTCGGGTCGTACACGACGATGTCGGCGTCGGCGCCCGGGCTGACGACCCCCTTGCGCGGATACATCCCGAACATCCGTGCGGGCGTGGTGCAGCAGAGCTCCACCCAGCGTTCCAGTGACAGCCGCCCGTCCCTGACGCCCTGGAACATCAGGTCCATGCGATGCTCCACGCCGCCGATGCCGTTGGGAATCTTGCTGAAATCGCCGATCCCCATCTGCTTCTGGTCCTTCATGCAGAACGGGCAGTGGTCGGTGGCGACCGTGGTGACACCGCCGGTGCGCAGGTGCCGCCACAGCTCGTCCTGGTGCCCCTCGGCACGCGAGCGCAACGGCGTCGAGCACACCCACTTGGCGCCCTCGAAGCCCGGCGCGCCCAGCTGCTCCTCCAGCGACAGGTACAGATACTGCGGGCAGGTCTCACCGAAGACGTTCTGCCCCTTGCCGCGTGCCTCGGCGATCTGCTCGATGGCCTGCTTGGCCGACACGTGCACCACGTACAGGGGAGCCCCGGTCACCTGCGCCAGCATGATCGCGCGGTGCGTGGCCTCCGCCTCGAGCTGCCACGGCCGCGTCGTGCCGTGGTAGTACGGGGCGGTGTCGCCGCGCCGCAGCGCCTGCTCGACCAGCACATCGATGGCAATGCCGTTCTCGGCGTGCATCATCAGCAGTGCGCCGAGTTCGGCACCGGCCTGCATGGCCCGCAGGATCCGGCCGTCGTCGGAGTAGAACACCCCCGGGTACGCCATGAACAGTTTGAAACTCGTGACGCCCTCGGCCACCAGTTCCGCCATGCCCTTCAGCGATTCGTCGTTCACCTCGCCGATGATCTGATGGAAGCCGTAGTCGATCGCGCAGTTCCCGGCGGCCTTCTCGTGCCAGGACGCGATCGAATCCTGTACGCGCACACCGGGTTTCTGCACCGCGAAGTCGACGATGGTGGTCGTGCCGCCGAATGCCGCGGCGCGCGTACCGGTTTCGAAGGTGTCGGATGCCTCGGTGCCGCCGAAGGGCATCTGCATGTGGGTATGCCCGTCCACGCCGCCGGGGAGCACGTACTTCCCGGTGGCGTCGATGACGGTGTCCACGCTCGCCGCCGGGTCGACGCCGAGGACGGTGGTCCCCGGCCGGAGCAGCGCGGCGACGCGGTCGCCGTCGATCACCACGTCCAGTGGCTGGGATCCCGTGGCGGACACCACCGTTCCGCCACGAATGAGTATGCGTGTCATCAGCGCTCCGTAGGCGTGCTGGAACAGGTCCGGAACCTGCCGTTACCACTGCGCCCAGTGTCGCATTCACCGGTTCCCCACGCGGCCGAAACGATCACCCCCGCTTCACCCCATTCCCCGCGGACGAATCGGACACTCCGCTACACCCCGTTCCCCGCGCGAGCAAACGATCACCCCGCTACACCCCATTCCCGCGCGAGCAAACGACCACCCCGCTACACCCCATTCCCCGCGCGAGCAACGATCACCCCGCTTCACCCCGTCCCCCGCGCAGGCGACAACGATCACGCCGCCGGGCGCGGGGCCGGGCGGTTCAGAACCGCACACCCTCCGATCGCTCGCCCGCCGGGCACGCCGCGTCGACCGAGGCGGCGCTGTGGGGCGGGATGGCCCAGGTGACCGGCAGCTCCGTCCACGGGCACACCACGGTGCCGGTCACGGCCTGGGTGTCGGGCGTGCTGTTGTAGCAGATCGACCGGAAGCAGTAGACGCCCTCGGGGATACCGGCCGCGGGGGCGGGCCCCGCCGCGAGCGCGCCCGCGCTCGCCATCGCCGCACAGACGCCCACCAGACCGAAAGCGACGCGTTTCATCCCTTGCTCCATTCTCGCCCCGGCGCCGCGGCGTCGGTGATCGGTCGGATACGAGCAATTGCGCCGCAACTCTAACTCCGCCGGGCCCCGCACCGCGGGAACCGCGCCCGATCGATGGCGATCCGCCCATCCCCACCACATCGGCGCCCGGGCGTGGAATGATGCCGGGCGTTATCGTCCCATGTACCCCTGATGCAGGAGGCCCACCCCGGTGAACAGCGTCGCGCAACCTCAACAGCCCGGCAACGACCGCCCGGAACGCCGGATTCGCAAGCAGCGCAAGACTTTGCGCCGGATCGGGCTCGTGGCCGCGGGTGTGGCGATCGCGATCGTGGTCACCGGCCGCGCCTTCGCGGCACCCCTGCCGGGCCACACCGCGGTCCCCGGCTGCATGACCGATTCCGGGGCGCAGCCCAACGGCAAGCAGTGGCCGGCCGAGCCCGCGATGGCGATCGACCCGGGTTTCCCCTACGCCGCCACGCTGCAGACCAACTGCGGCGCGATCACCGTCTCCCTCGACGCCGCGCACGCGCCGCGCACCGTCAACTCGTTCGCCTTCCTCGCCGGTGAGCAGTACTTCGACCACACCCGCTGCCACCGCCTGACCACCGAGGGCATCTTCGTGCTGCAGTGCGGCGATCCCACCGGCACGGGCACCGGCACCCCCGGCTATCGTTTCGATGACGAGAACCTCACCGGCGCAACCTATCCCGCCGGGACCGTCGCCATGGCGAACTCCGGGCCCAACACCAACGGCAGCCAGTTCTTCCTCGTCTACGCCGACAGCCCGCTGCCGCCGAAGTACACCCCGTTCGGCCGCATCACCACCGGCATGGACGTGCTGCAGAACATCGCCTCCGGCGGCGCCAAGGACGGCGCGTCCGACGGCGCCCCGGCCACCGATGTCGTCTTCGAATCCGTGACCGCGGGCCAGGGCTGACACTCGCCGACCGGGCCCGCCGAGTCCGCCGGGCCCGGTCGCGCGAGCGCTGAGCTGCGGCAGAGGCCGAGTGCGACCGGCCAGGTGTGCACGGAATTCAGCTCAGCCGCAGCATGTCCGGCCACGCCCGCGACCACGGCTCGCGCGGTCCGTCGCAGCGCCAGATGGTGACGTCGCGGGTGAGGCCGGGGACTCCCAGCCTCGCCTCCGCGCGGCCCAGCGCCGTCACCGTGCCGCACCACGACCGTGGCTCGGTGCCGTCGCCGCCGACCCACACCACCGTCGTCGCCGTATCCGGCGGGGTCCCGAGATATCCGAAGCCGCGGTTGGGGCTGTAGATCGCGGGCAGTCCCACCTGGTTTCGGAAGACCTCCAAAGCGCCCGCCTGCCAATACGAGTCGGCGACGACCACCGCGTGCGTGCGCTCGGATTCGGGCAGCGCCCGATAGGCCGCGCTTGTCGCTTCCGCCAGTTCCGGCCAGCCCAGCTTTCCGTTCGCGCCCAGCGCCGCGGCCCAGTTCGCCTCGTCCGCCACCGGCTCGATATCCCGCTCCGGCCGCAACGGGAGCGAGGAGATCACCAGCACCGCCGACAGCACCGCGAGCGGCACCACGACCAGCTTGCGCCAGCGCGCCACCGGCACCCGCGTGCACCACACCGCACCCGCCGCCATCACGGCCGCGTAGCACCCGACCGCGTAGTACGGCCGCCCGTTGGTGATCAGGAACGCCGCCGTCAGCAGCAGCGGCACCAGCCCCAGAAACCGATACGGGCGCAGCGCCTCCGCGCGCAACAGCGCCCACACCCCGCCCACCAGCAGTATTCCGCCCAGCAGGCCCGCGCAGATCAGCGCCATCGGCAACCAGCTGAGCCGACCGCCGATCCCGTCCTGCTCCCCCGCGACCACGGCGCCCATGCCCAGTTGTGGCCAGCCGTGGGCGGCCTGCCAGATCAGGCTCGGGATCATAGTCAGGCCCACCAGCACGGCACCGGCCCACAGCGCACGGCGCCGCAGCAGGTCCCGCGGCCCGACGATCAGCACCGCCACGCCGACGGCGCACCAGAAGAACGGGATCAGCCACTTCACCTGCATATCGACGGCCGTCACCAGCGCCGCCCACAGCAGCAGCGCGTCCCGCCGGGTCCGCACCCAGCGCACGAGCAGCCAGCTGATCACCACCCACAGCGCGGTGTCGATCGTATTGGTGGCCAGCTGAGTTCCCTGCACCAGCAGGAACGGCGAGGTGGTGTACGCGAGGGCGGTCAGCACCTGCGCCGCCCGCCCGCCGCCGAACTCCCGGGCGATCTGCGCGCTGACGAAGATCGCGGCGACGGTCACCAGGACCGCCGGAATCCGCACCGCCACCACCGATTCCGGCGCCACCAGGTCCATCAACCGCGCGATCGTCGGTAGCAGGGGCCCCTGGTCCGCGTAGCTCACCGCCAGCCGGCGCCCCGCGGCGACGAAATACATTTCGTCGCCGAAGAATCCGTACCGGCCGATCGACAGCAGCATGGCCACCGTCCCGGCCGCGGCCGCGATCGAGACCGCGCCGAGCGCGTAGCCCGGTGGTTGCGCGCGCGTGTCCTCCCGCGGCCGCTCGTTGCCCAGCACCGTCGTACTCACCCGTGCTCCTTCCGTGTGGCCACGTCGTACAGCCGGCACAGATGGGCCGAGTACGCAGGCATGTCGAAATTCGATTCCTTGATCGCGCGCCCCGCCGCGCCGTCGATCGAATCGCGGATCGACTTCGCCATGGCCACCGGATCGAAGTCGCCGAACTCCCCCGTCCGCTGCCCCTCCCGCAGCATGTCGATCAGCGGCCGGATGATCTCCCGCTCGCCGTCCCCCATCGCGAAGCGGGGCCGCCCCTCGCCGTCGCGCAGATTCAGGACCACATCGGTCAGCGCCGCCACGTACCTGCGGTTGGCGTCGATGAACTCCAGATTCGACGACAGGTAGGCCAGCAGCTGGTCGCGCGCGCCCTGCGCGGCGCCGACCTGCGGTGCGATCCGTTCGGCGGCGGAGACGTACAGCTGGATCACCAGCTGCGTCATCAGGTCGTCCTTACCGTCGAAGTGGTAGGAGATGACGCCCTTGGAGATCCCGGCCCGCTTGGCGATCCTGGCCAAAGACGCGTTGCCGTAACCGAACTCGGAGATCACCTCCACGGCGGCGGCGATGATCTGCCGCCGCCGCGCCTCCTCGATGAACGACCGCTGTTGGCCGTCCGAACTATTTTCTGGCCGCACGGCCAAATTTTAGCGCAGCCGGTCAGACGATGTCATCCCGGATGCACGACCACCTGCCAGGTCTGCATGCTGAACGGCAGATCGCAGCTGGTCCACGACTGCTGCGCGCCGAACGCCGGATTCCCCCATCGCTCATAACTCGAGAACCAGGACCACCACGCCCAGCAGGTGATCCGCACCTGATGCCAGACCGGGCCGCCGCACTGCGAATACGCCGCCGTGCCCGCCACCGGATTCGCCGAACAGAACGGATCCGGTTGCGCCGCAGCCGGTCCCGCACCGGCCAGCACACCCGCGCCGATCAATGTGGCCGCGGCCGCACCCGCCGCCACGCGCCGCACAGAATTCCTCATGACAGCCTCCCATCGGCGTGGGGCTCACCGCCCCGACCCGAAGAGGGCCCACGCTCGTTCGATCCACCGGCCGCTATCGAACAGCAACCAGATTACGTGGTGTAGATCACATCGGCGGGTGCACTCGTTACAGCCCGTGCACGCGTAAGGGCCGCAACTCCGGGGAGTTGCGGCCCTTGGGACTTGCGGGTCTACAGGTACTGGCCCGTATTCGACTCCGTATCGATCGCCCGGCTGGCCGAGGCGTTCTTGCCCGTGACCAGCGTGCGGATGTAAACGATCCGCTCGCCCTTCTTACCCGAGATGCGGGCCCAGTCATCGGGATTCGTGGTGTTGGGCAGGTCCTCGTTCTCGGAGAACTCGTCCACGATCGAATCATAGAGATGCTGGATGCGCAGGCCCGGGTTGCCGGTCTCGAGCACCGCCTTGATGGCGTACTTCTTGGAGCGGTCCACGATGTTCTGGATCATGGCGCCGGAGTTGAAGTCCTTGAAGTACAGGACCTCCTTGTCGCCGTTGGCGTAGGTGACCTCCAGGAAGCGGTTGTCCTCGCTCTCGGCGTACATCCGGTCGACGACGCGCTCGATCATCGCCTTGATGCACTTGGACTTGTCGCCGGTGAACTCGGCGATGTCGTCCGCGTGCAGCGGCAGTTCCTCGGTCAGGTACTTGGAGAAGATGTCCTGTGCCGCTTCGGCATCCGGGCGCTCGATCTTGATCTTCACATCGAGGCGGCCGGGCCGCAGGATGGCCGGATCGATCATGTCCTCGCGGTTGGAGGCGCCGATCACGATGACGTTCTCCAGGCCCTCGACGCCGTCGATCTCCGACAGCAGCTGCGGGACGACCGTGGTCTCCACATCGGACGACACGCCCGACCCGCGGGTGCGGAAGATCGAATCCATCTCGTCGAAGAACACGATCACAGGGGTGCCCTCGGAGGCCTTCTCGCGCGCCCGCTGGAAGATGATCCGGATGTGGCGCTCGGTCTCGCCCACGAACTTGTTCAGCAGCTCGGGGCCCTTGATGTTGAGGAAGTAGGACTTGGCCTCCTTGGCGTCCTCACCGCGCGCCTCGGCGATCTTCTTCGCCAGCGAGTTGGCCACCGCCTTGGCGATCAGCGTCTTACCGCAGCCGGGCGGGCCGTAGAGCAGCACGCCCTTGGGCGGGCGCAGCGCGTACTCGCGGAACAGGTCCTTGTGCAGGAAGGGCAGTTCGACCGCGTCGCGGATCTGCTCGATCTGGCGCGACAGGCCGCCGATGTCCTCGTAGTCGACATCGGGCACCTCCTCGAGGACCAGGTCCTCGACCTCGGCCTTGGGGATGCGCTCGAAGGCGAAGCCGGCCTTGGTGTCCACCAGGAGCGAATCGCCGGGCCGTAGCTTGCGGATCGGCTGATCCGGATCGTCGAGGTCGTCGATGTCGACCAGCTTGCTCAGCGGGCCCGACAGCCACACCACCCGCTCCTCGTCGGCATGGCCGACCACCAGCGCCCTGCGCCCGTCATCGAGGATCTCCCGCAGGGTGCCGATCTCGCCGGTCTGGTCGAAGGTGCCGGCCTCGACGACCGTGAGTGCTTCGTTCAACCGGACGCTCTGCCCGTAGTGCAGCGTGGACGTCTCGATATTCGGCGAACACGTCAGCCGCATCTTGCGCCCCGAGGTGAACACGTCGACCGTCTGATCGTCGTAGACACCGATCAGAACGCCGTAGCCGCTGGGCGGCTGGCCCAGCCGGTCGACCTCCTCGCGCAGGGCGACCAACTGCTGGCGGGCTTCCTTGAGGGTGTCCATCAGCTTGGTGTTGCGAATCGTCAGCGAATCGATGCGCGCTTCCAATTCCCTTGACCGATCCGGCGTGTCGGCGAGTTGCCTTCGGAGTGCAGCCGCCTCGGCGCGTACTACCTCGAGTTCCCTCCAGGCCGCCGAATCCGAATTCTCGATGGGGCTCATGATGCTGCTCCTCCCAGTCCCGGTCTATCAACGCTACCGGGCGCGAACCGTTCTCGCTTTCCGACATGGTTTCGTCGTGATCACATCTCAGCTGCGGCCAGCGGCCGGGATGACCATGTTAGCCTCCCCTAACCTGTTTCCGGCGAGTTCATATCGCCGGACCGAGCCGAAAGGTGTGTTACTCGATGCTCCTTCCCACCGGTGGTACCCGTTGTAGTGGCAACGTCGCACACTCTGTTCGTGTTTCCCGGATTCGTCTTGTCACCGCTACCGCTTTCGCCGCACTCGCCGTTACCGCTATGACAGCATGCGGCTCCGACAACTCCGAGGACTCGGCGGCGAGCAGCACCACCGCCGCGGCCGCCTCGAGCGCGGCGAGCGGCTCGGCCCACGACCACAGCGGGGCCGCGGCGCCCACCCCCGAGGCGCTGCAGGCCACCCTCGACGGCTTCGTCGACCCGGCCAAATCCACCGCCGACAAACAGAAACTGGTCGAGGACGGCGAGAAGCGCGCGGCCAATATCGACACCATGACCCAGGGCCTGGCCAACTACGGCAAGATCACCTTCACCGTGTCCGACGTCAAGACCGAGGGCGAGCGGGCGACCGCCCAGGTGGTCGTCACCTCCCCGCACGGCGCCGCCCCGGCCATGCCCATGACCTGGGAACACGACGACGCCGGCTGGCAACTCTCCGACGCCTCCGCCTGCCAGATCCTCGCCATGGGCAAGGCCCCCTGCCAGCCCTGATACCCCACCCGCACCAACCTCACACCTGCCGGGTGGGCCGATCGCGCCCCCCCCACGGGAAAACCAAAGCGCCCGCCCGGCAAAACGAAGTCCCCCCACCCAGCCGAACGATCTACCACCCCCCCGCATTCCGCG
>NZ_JARWQD010000015.1 GCF_029869545.1 Nocardia wallacei
GCGGGCGGCCCCCCCGCCCGGGCGGCGGGGCGGGGCGCGCCCGCGGCGGCCCCCCCCCCCCGGCCCCCCGCCCGGCCCCCCGGGGCCGCGCCCCCGCCCCCGCGGCCCGCGCCCGCGCCGCTGGCGGTTGCCGCACCGATCGCCGCTCCCGCCCCGGTGGCCGCCGCGGCTCCGATCGCGGCTCCCGCCCCGGCATCGAATATCGCTGTCGTGCAACCGATTGCGGCCGCGCCCGCCCCCGTACCCCCGCCGGTCCCGGCCGCGATGATCCCGCAGCCGGTCGCCGCGACCCCGATGCAGACCACCAATGAACCGGACGCGGCCTGGAATCCGATCGCCAATGTGCTGAACGTCCATCCCGGCCTGTCCCCGCTCATCGCGCCCGGTGGCGCGGTGCCCTCGCTGTTCGACGGCCTCGGACACGATCCGAGCGGCGGGCACGGGGGAGCGGGTGCGGGCGACCCGGGATCCGGCACGGTGCCGACCTCGACCGCCCCGTCGCCGACCGGCACGCCCGGCCCGTCCAGCTCCCCGCCCACCACTCCGTCCTCCGGCGTCACGACGCCGTCGCACAGCGCCGATCCGAGCAAGCCGGGGCTGCCGACCGTCGGTCCGGGGAAGTCGACCACGGTCGCGCCCACCACCGAGCCGGGCACCACCCGGCCGGACGTGACGAAACCCGAAACCACGCGGCCCGAGACCACCAAGCCGGGCACGTCCACCCACCCGGGCGGGGCCCAGGACACCGACGATGCCTCGGTGACGCCCACGGTGACCCGCCCGCGTGATACCGATCAGCCGGGTGGCGCGCACCGCCCGACCGGCTCCGATACGGCCGGACCGAGCGTCACCACGCCGACCGACGGCGGGCCGACGACGCACGACCTGCCGACGACCCACGACGCGCCGAGTTCGGTGCCCACCCGCGACCTGCCCTCGCACGAACCGTCCGCGTCCGCGCCGACTACCATGCCCAGCCATGCCTCGACGGTCCCCAGCATCAGCAGGCCGGTGCAGCCGGATCCCGGCGATCCGGACGGCGGCGCCTCCACCCCGCCGCAGTTCACGCCGCCGCAGCACACCCAGCAGCACACTCCGGTGAAGCCGCCGACCACCGCGGATTCCTCGCCCGGTGTGAATCCGGTGAAACCGATTGCGTACGAAGCGGATTCGCACGCGTACCACCCGGCGACCCACGACACCGCCACGCACAGCACCCCGCTGTGGCACGCGGGCCTCACCGCCGACGGCGGCGCCCTGTCCGATCCGCTGCTGCCGGGCGCGCCCACCCCCGACCTCCATCACCCCGTCGACCACCACATCATGCTGTGAGCGAGCGCAGCGAGGGGACCATACCCTCGGTCATGCCGGAGTCGAGCGCCAGCGAGGCGGAGGTATGACCGCAGTGGACTCCGCCGCCGCCAAGCATCCGGATGCGATGGCGCCACTGCTCGGGTTGCTCGACGAGCTGCTCGAGCAGACCCGTGCCGCCGGTCGCGCGGATCTGTCTGCCCGCCTGGGCATGTCGCGGGCGCGGGTGGCCGATCCCCGGGTGCGCCTGGTCGTGGTCGGCGAGCCCAAGAACGGGATGAGCACCCTGGTCAACGGCCTGGTCGGGACGGTGGTCAGCCCGACCGACAGCCCGGTCAGCGTGCCCGCGATCGCCGAGTACGGCCCGCGGCCGACGGCCACCCTGGTCCGCGCCATCGGCGGCGGCCGCACCGAACGCCAGGCCGTCGACCCGCTGAACCCGGCTCCGGCCCTGGCCGCCGAGGGCGTGATCCGCGCCGAGTTCACCGAGCCCAGCCCGCTGCTGGCCGAGGGCTTCGTGGTCATGGACGCGCCCGGAGCGCCCGCCGACACCCCCACCACGTGGTCGCTGATCGCCGCCGCCGACGCCGTGCTGTACGTGGCCGCCGCCGGGTCCGAGTACACGCCCGAGCAGATCGCGCTGCTGCAGCGCATCCAGCAGGTGTGCCCCACGGTGGTGTGCGTGCTCAACAAGATCGACAGATTCCCGAACTGGGCGCGCGTGCAGCAGCGCAACCGGGATCTGCTCGACGCCGCGGGCCTCGGCTTCGCCGTCGCGCCGGTCTCGGCGGCCTTGCATCTGCGCTCCGCCGGTGACGAGCGCCGCGACCTGGAATCCGGTGTGCCGCAACTGATCGAGCACCTGCGCGACTACGTGCTGGCCCGCGCCGACGCGGTGGCGCGCGAGGCGGCGGTGCGCGATATCCGCACCATCACCGATCATCTGGCGATGGCGTTGCGGACCGAGGCCGAGACGCTGCGCGATCCCCGCCGCCGCAGCGAACTCACCGAGCAGCTGCGCAAGGCCCGCGCCGACGCCGACGAGCTGCGGCAGCGCTCGGCGAACTGGCAGGTCACCCTCGCCGACGGCTGCTCGGAGCTGATGGCCGATATCGAGCACGACCTGCGGCACCGGCTGCGCACCCTGATCCGCGAGGCCGAAACCGAGATCGGCACGCGCGATCCGGCCCGCCGCTGGGACGAATTCGGCGCCGACCTGGACGCGCGCATCTGTGAGGCGGTGGAGGAGAACTTCGTCATCGCCCACTACCGCTCGATCGAGCTGGCCGAGCAGGTGTCGGAGAAGTTCCCGCACACCGAGTGGGATGTGCCGCTGCCCGATATGCGGCTGGAGAATCCGGGCGAGGTGCTCGAACCGGTCGCCTCGCTGGAACCGCTCGGCAGCGCGAAGGTCAGCGTCGTCCAATCGGTGCTGAACGCCATGCGCGGCTCCTACGGTGGCCTGCTGATGGTCGGCGTGCTCACCCAGCTGCTGAATATGCCGCTGGTGAACTGGTATTCGGGCGCGGCCGCGGGCCTGCTGGGCGTGCAGGCGGTGTGGGAGGACCGCAAGATGCGGCGCGACCGGCGGCAGGCCGAGGCGAAGGTGGCCGTCGGGAGGCTGATGGACGATGTGATCTTCCAGGTCAGCAAGGAGTCGCGGTTCCGCCTGCGCAACGTGCAGCGCACCCTGCGCGACCATTTCACCGAGATCGCCAACCAGACTCTGCGCTCGGTCGACGAATCGCTGCGCGCCGCCGAGGAGGCCGCCGCCGTGCACTCCCCGCAGAGCCGCGACCGCCGCCTCACCGAGATCGAGAAGGCGCTGGTCCGCCTGCGCGACGTCCGCGAACGCGCCGACGCCGCATAGCCCGTCGTCCGTGCGATCCGGTGCCGATGTGCGACCGGTGCGGTAAGTTCCCGGCGGAACGTATTGTTCGATGAGGGAGTTCGCCGTGCGTACCACACTGCTGGCCGGAGTACCGGCCGCCCTGCTGCTGGCATCGGGATTATCGGTGCTGGCCGCCCCGGCCGCGGAGGCCGCGCCCGCCTACCTGTGCACCGCCAAGAATCACGCCGGTGAGGATCTGCAGCCGGTCACCGTGCAGGCCCAGCACGGCGAGTTCCAGGCCCGCAAGCGGGCGCGCCCGGAGTGGTTCGGCCAGGCCGACTTCGAGACCATCCGGTGCGCCCCGACGGGAGGCTACATTCCGCCGGAGCGGTGAGCCGGGTGGAATTCGCCCGCCCGCACCGATTCCTCGGCCCGGATCACGTGCATCACCGCATTGATCAACGCCAGATGAGTGAAGGCCTGCGGGAAGTTGCCCAGGTGCCGGCCTGAGCGCGGGTCGATCTCCTCGGCGTAGAGCTTGAGCGGGCTGGAGTAGCCGAGCAGCCGCTCCAGCAGGTGCCGGGCGCGCTGCACCTCGCCGATCTCCACCAGCGCCGATACCAGCCAGAACGAGCAGATGGTGAAGGTCCCCTCGACGCCGGACAGGCCGTCGTCGGTGGATTCGGTGCGGTAGCGCAGCACCAGCCCCTGCTCGGTGAGATCGTCGGCGATGGCCAGTACCGTCTTGCGCACGCGGGGGTCGTTCGGCGGCAGGAACCGCAGCAGCGGCACCAGCAGCAGCGAGGCGTCCAGGGTGTTCCCGCCGTAGGTCTGGGTGAAGACGCCGTCGGCGTTGACGCCGTTGTCGAGGATGTCGGCGCGGATCTCGTCGGCGATGTCGTGCCACTTGCGCGCGTAGTCGTATTCGCCGTGCATCTCGGCCAGTTTCGCGCCGCGGTCCAGCGCCACCCAGCACATCACCTTCGAGGAGGTGAAGTGCTGCGGTTCGCCGCGCACCTCCCACAGGCTGCGGTCCGGATCGCGCCAGTGCTCGATGGCGGCCTGCACCTGCTTCTCCAGGATCGGCCACAGCGATTCGGGCACCTGCTGGCGCGATCGCACGTGCAGGTAGACCGAATCCAGGATGGTGCCCCAGATGTCGTGCTGGTCCTGCTGATAGGCGTCGTTGCCGACGCGGACCGGCTGCGCGCCGTCGTAGCCGTGCAGATGCCCGAGTTCGTACTCCTCGATCCGGCGTTCGCCGCCGATGCCGTAGAGCACCTGCAGCGGTACCGTCTCGCCGTCGTCGCACTTGGCGACGTCGTAGAGGAAGGCGAAGAAATCGTCGGCCTCGCGGTTGAGCCCGAGCGTGTACAGGCCCCACAGGGCGAAGGTCGAATCCCGCACCCAGCTGTAGCGGTAGTCCCAGTTGCGTTCTCCGCCAGGGGTTTCCGGTAGTGAGGTGGTGGCCGCGGCGAGCAGCGCGCCGGTCGGGGCGTAGGTCAGGCCCTTGAGGGTGAGCGCGCTGCGCTGCAGATAGCCGCGCCACTCGTGGTCCGGGAACTTCCCGAGCGTGATCCACTGCCGCCAGTACTCGGTGGTGGCCCACATCTTCTGCGCGGCCTCGGCGAAGGTGCGCGGCGGCGGCAGCGGCGACCAGGACAGCGCCACGAACACCTCGTCGCCCTCCTGCATGCGCGTGCGCGCCTGCGCGGAGCGGCCCTCCAGCCCGAGCCGCATATCGGTGGTGAGGGTCAGCGTCGGGCCGTCCGGCCGGTCCGGACAGCTCGCGGTCGCCTGCTCGTAGACCTGGCCGGTGTAGTCCCAGTCGGCCACGCCGCGGTGGTAGTCGAAGGAGGGCTCGCAGGTCATCTCGAGTTCCACCACGCCGTTAACGCATTTCACGGTGCGCAGCAGGATGTGCTCGGCGTCCCAGTCGCGCGGGGTGCGGCGGTAGGTGCCGCTGCGCTTGTCGTTGTTGTGCCACGGGCCCAGCACCAGCGCATCGCGCACGATCACCCAGCCGGTCTCGGTCTGCCAGGTGGTTTCCACGATCATGCCGCCGGGCAGGTAGCGGCGGGCGGCGGGCACGTTCACCCCGTACGGGCCGAGGCGGAAGTGCCCGGCGCTGCGGTCCAGCATCGCGCCGAAGACGCTGGGGGAGTCCGGCCGGGGCACGCACATCCACTCCACCGCGCCGTTGCGGGCGATCAGGCAGTTGGTCTCGCAGTCGGACAGAAACGCGTAGTCGTCGATCGGCGGATAGGCCGATCGGTGCGTCGTCCCCGCCGCGGTCGGCAGGTACCCGGCCGCCAGCGCCGCATCCGGCACGTCCTCGAGCGCGTCCCGCGGCACCGGCGGATCGCTCGGCCCCATCCCGGGCACATCGGAGATCGGTTCATCGTACGACGACATACAGCCATCATCGGCCCATGCGCCGACGACGTCCACAGCACTCGGGCCGGGGAGGGGGACGGCCGCACCACGCGGGAGCGACGGCGTCTACGCTGGATTCGTGCAACGCATTGCTGGTTGGTGGGACGGCTTCGAACTGTGGGTCGCCGGCCTGCCGTTCGTTCCGCAGTTTCTCGTGGTGTTGATCGGGGCGCTCCCGGTCAGCCTGGCCATCGCGTACCTGCTGGATCGGGGCCTGCGCCTGGTGCTGCGGCTGCTGGGCCGGGACCGGGCGACCGAGGCCGATTCCGAGCCCGCGGCGGCGTCGGCGCGCTCGCTGCACAAAGAGGCGGCGTAGGTGCCCCGCTCTCGCGTGCAGCTCGCTCTGGTCGCGCTGCTGGTGCTGGTGATCGTCGCCTGGCTGTTGACCCGCTGAGGTACTGTGCACCGCATGCCAACCGATGAGGAATTCGCGGAGATCGCGCAGATGCTGGACTCCGACGAGCTCGATGAGGGACCGCGCCTGCTCTCCACCCACTACGCCTCCCCGGAGGAGGCCGTCGAGATGGTGCGGGCCGCGCAGGTCCTCGGCCTGGGCGTGCGGCTGCACAATCAGCTGCGGGTCGAGGAGACCAACGAGGAGGGCGAGGAGTCGGCCACCGAGGAGTGGATCATCGACCTGCTCGAGAGCCCGCCCGAGGTCGAGGACGAGTAGTCCCGCGCCTCACAGTCCCAACCGTTTTCCCAGTTTCGACACGGTCTGACCCACTTCTTGTCCCACGGTGCTCACCGCGGCCCCGACATCCCGGCCGAGGTTGCGCACCGTGCGGACGAGCGGATCCTCCGAGGCGTCGAAATTCTCCCGATAGCTGCGGGCCGCCTCGCGAATCTCGTCGCTGATCCTGGTGTTCCGGTCGTGCTCACGCAGCGGATACTGCCCGTCGAGGATGCGGTCGTAATCCCCGGTGACGATCCAGCGCCGCAGCTCCGCGGCCCGCAGCACCGAGAACGGATGCGTCCGCAGCTCCAGATTGAGCAGCTTCAGCACGCCGTCGCGCAGGTCGCCGGTGCGGTCGTAGTCGTCGGCCTGCTGCAGGAACGCCGCGTGGTTCATCTCCTGCACCATGGCCCCGCCCGCGAGCTTCATGTGCACCCGCACCGACGCGTCCACGTCCTGTCCGCACAGCAGTCCGGCCCGGTCGCCGGACAGCTCCGACTTGCGGCTCCACTCCATCAGCGCCGCCACGATGGCGCGCAGCGCCCAGCCGCCCACCGGCATCCAGCCGATCCCGGACGCCAGCCGCAGCAGATGCAGGAGCATGGTGCGGTAGACGGCGTGCCCGGACAGCGCGTGGCCCAGCTCGTGGCCGATGGTGAAGCGCAGCTCCTCGGTGTCCAGCAATTCGATCAGGCCCGTGGTGAGCACGATGAACGGCTCGTCCATGCCGATGGTGAGGGCGTTCGCGGAGGGGTCCTGCAGCACGAACATCTCGGGCGTGACCGGCGCGTCCAGGATCCGCACGGCGTCGGCCCGCAGCTCGTGCAGCGTCTTGAACTGGCGTTCGTCCACCCGCACCGCGGTCGCCAGGTACAGCAGCCGGTGCTGGCGCTCGCGCAGCAGGCCCGACAGCGTGCGCAGGACCGTGTCGAAACCCGTGAACGAGCGCATCGCGACGAGTGCGGTGCGGTCGGCCGGATGCTCCCAGGCGCGGCTGCTGATGCCGGGAAAACTGCGACGAATGCGGTCCGGACTGGTCATTTGGTTCCCCCGGTCTGTTTTCGGATGATTAGCGGGTTGTCATTCTGCTCTGCTACAGTCTGCCCGTGTCGTCGAGTGTTGTGCCGCAGGTCCGCCATGAATTGGCGTTGATCGCAGTCGGCTGCCTCGTGGTCGCAGACATTCACTGTCGCTGAGCGCGCGCGGTCACGCTCGCGCGGGTCCGGCTCACCTAGACTGGCCGAGGCACCTTTCACGAGCGTTTCCGTATGAGCGGCCCCCTGGGCCAGTCGTTCGCCGAAAACCGTTGTCGGGCAAGGCGTGGCGGCACGATCGGAATTTCACCGGCGGCACCGTCAGCGGGCCGCCGGCAGAGGAAGGGTTCATCCGAATGTCTCGCAGCCCCCGGCTCGCCGTCGCCGCGCTGGTCGCGCTCGCGGCGGTCGTGCTCAGTGCCTGCAGCGGCGGCGCCAGCGATATCCCCGGCACCGGCTCGGGCGGCGGCAAGGGCGGCACGCTGACGCTGTACGCCTACGCCACCCCGAAGCCGGGATTCGACAAGGTGGTCCCCGCGTTCACCAAGACCTCCGCCGGGTCGGGCGTGCAGGTGCAGCAGTCCTACGGCGCCTCGGGCGATCAGTCCCGCAAGGTGAAGGACGGCGCGCAGGCCGACGTCGTCAACTTCTCCGTCGAACCCGATATCACCCGCCTGGTCGACGCCGGACTGGTCGATGCCGACTGGAACGCCGACGCCAACAAGGGCATCCCGTTCGGTTCGGTGGTCGTGATCGTGACCCGCAAGGGCAATCCCAAGGGCATCAAGACCTGGGACGACCTGCTGAAGCCGGGCGTCGAGGTGGTCACCCCGAACCCGTTCAGCTCCGGTTCGGCGAAGTGGAATCTGCTGGCCCCCTACGCGGCCGAGAGCGACGGCGGCAAGAACCCGCAGGCCGGGCTCGATTACCTGAGCAAGCTGGTCACCCCGGAGCATGTGAAGGTGCAGCCGAAATCGGGCCGCGAGGCGACCGAGACCTTCCTGCAGGGCACCGGCGACGTGCTGCTCAGCTACGAGAACGAGGCGATCTTCTCGCAGCGCCAGGGCGATCCGATCGAATACTCCGTCCCGTCGGCGACATTCAAGATCGAGAATCCGATGGCCGTGCTGAAGACCAGCCGGAACATCGATAAGGCCGTGGCGTTCAAGGACTTCCAGTACACCCCCTCCGGCCAGCGGGCCTGGGCGCAGGCCGGGTTCCGGCCGGTGGACCCGGAGGTCGCCGCCGAGTTCACCAACGACTTCCCGCAGCCGCAGCGGCTGTGGGCGATCGCGGATCTGGGCGGCTGGAAACAGGTCGACAAGGAGCTGTTCGCCCCCGGCTCCGGCAGCATCGCGGCCATCTACGACAAGGCGACCAAGTGAGCGAGACCAGTACCGCTTCTCCGACACCGGCCGGATACAACAGCGGCCTGCGA
This sequence comes from Nocardia wallacei, assembly GCF_029869545.1. Lineage (GTDB taxonomy): Bacteria > Actinomycetota > Actinomycetes > Mycobacteriales > Mycobacteriaceae > Nocardia > Nocardia wallacei_A. The sequence continues at coordinate 8,727 of NZ_JARWQD010000015.1, forward strand.
TCCTGGCTGCGGGTGACCGGCTCGGTCGGCCCGCTCGGCATCGCGACCGCGGTGCTGTGGCTGAGCATCATCGTGCTGCTCCCGCTGGCCGCGCTGACCGTCCACTCCTTCGACGACGGCTGGTCCGGGTTCTGGGATGCGATCACCGCGCCCGCGGCGCTGGACGCCCTGCGCGTCACGGTCGCGGTGTCGGTGGTGGTGGCGCTGCTCAATGTGGTGATGGGCACGCTCATCGCCTGGGTGCTGGTGCGCGACGACTTCCCCGGCAAGGGCATCGTGAACGCGCTGATCGATCTGCCGTTCGCACTGCCCACCATCGTGGCCAGCATCGTCATGCTCTCGCTGTACGGCCCGCAGAGCCCGATCGACGTGCACCTCAACGCCACCCAGCCCGGCCTGGTGGTGGCGCTGGCGTTCGTGACGCTGCCGTTCGTGGTGCGCTCGGTGCAGCCGGTGCTGATCGAGGCCGACCGGGATGTCGAGCAGGCCGCGATCTCGCTCGGCGCCGACAACTGGACGACATTCCGGCGCATCGTGCTGCCCGCGCTGACGCCCGCGATCATCTCCGGCGGCGGGCTCGCCTTCGCCCGCGCCATCGGCGAATTCGGGTCGGTGGTGCTGATCGGCGGCAACATCCCCGGCAAGACCCAGGTGGCCTCGCAGTACATCCAGCAGCAGATCGAGGTCGACCGCCCGGTGAACGCGGCCGCGGTGTCGGTTGCGCTGCTGGTCATTTCGTTCGTGACATTGTTGCTGCTGCGGGTGTTCTCCGACCGCAGCGCCCGCAAGGAACAGGCGACGCGATGAGACTGTCCGCCCTCACCCGGCTTTCGCTGCGCACCGTCGCGCTGCTGTATCTGCTCGGCCTGCTGGTGGCCCCGCTGGTCATCATCCTGTGGCGCAGCTTCGAGAACGGCATCGGCCAGTTCATCGACTGGATCTCCACGCCCGCGGCCATTTCCGCGTTCAACGTCTCGATGATCATCGTGCTGATCGTGGTGCCGCTGAACGTCGTGTTCGGCATCGTGACCGCCATCGCCCTGGTGCGCGGAAACTTCCCCGGCCGCACCCTGATTCAGGGCGTGGTGGATCTGCCGTTCGCGGTATCGCCCGTGGTGGTGGGTGTTTCGCTGATCCTGCTGTGGGGCGTCGGCGGCTGGTTCGGCGGCGTCGAGAATCTCGGCTTCCGGGTGATCTTCGGCTTGCCCGGCATGGTGATCGCCACCGTCTTCGTGACGCTGCCCTATGTGGTGCGCGAGGTGGAGCCGGTGCTGCACGAGATCGGCGACGACCAGGAGCAGGCCGCCACGACGCTGGGCGCCTCACGCTGGCAGACGTTCTGGCGGATCACGCTGCCTGCCATCCGCTGGGGCCTGACGTACGGCGTCGTGCTCACCGTGGCCCGGTCGCTGGGCGAATTCGGCGCGGTGATCATGGTGGCGACCGGCCTGCCCGGCGGCGGGCAGACGCTGACGCTGCTGGTCAACGCGCGATACATGAACGACCGCAACATCTTCGGTGCCTACTCCGCGGCGACGCTGCTGATGGGCATGGCACTGGTCACCCTTCTCCTCATGACCGTTCTGGAACGTAAGCGGGGCACTGCGAAATGATCACCGTGACCAATGCGAACAAGCGCTACGGCAGCTTCGCGGCGCTCGACGACGTCAGCATCGACATCCCCTCCGGGGAGCTGACCGCGCTGCTCGGGCCGTCCGGTTCCGGCAAGTCCACGCTGCTGCGCTCGATCGCGGGCCTGGAGTCGCTGGATTCCGGGGTGGTCACCATCGCCGGGCGCGATGTCACCCGGGTGCCGCCGCAGAAGCGCGATATCGGCTTCGTCTTCCAGCACTACGCGGCGTTCAAGCACATGACCGTGCGCGACAACGTGGCGTTCGGGCTGAAGATCCGCAAGCGGCCCAAGAGCGAGATCGGCAAGCGGGTCGACGAACTGCTCGGCATCGTCGGGCTCGACGGCTTCCAGCACCGCTATCCGGCGCAGCTGTCCGGTGGTCAGCGCCAGCGCATGGCCCTGGCGCGGGCGCTGGCCGTGGACCCGCAGGTGCTGCTGCTCGACGAGCCGTTCGGCGCCCTGGACGCCAAGGTCCGCCAGGACCTGCGCAAGTGGCTGCGGCGGCTGCACGAGGAGGTGCACGTGACCACCGTGCTGGTCACCCACGACCAGGAGGAGGCCCTCGATGTGGCCGACCGGATCGCGGTCATGAACGCCGGGCGCATCGAGCAGGTCGGCAGCCCCGAGGACGTCTACGACCGCCCGGCCAACGATTTCGTCATGTCGTTCCTGGGCGCGGTGGCGAAATTGAACGGGCACCTGGTGCGCCCGCACGACATCCGCATCGGCCGCGATCCGAGCATGGCGATGGCCGAGCACGAGGGCACCGCGGAATCGGCCGGAGTCACCCGCGCGACCGTCGAGCGCATCGTGCGCCTGGGTTTCGAAGTGCGCCTGGAATTGCGCAATGCGGCGACCGGAGATCTGTTCACCGCCCAGGTCACCCGCGGCGATGCCGAGGCATTGCGACTTGCCGACGGGGAGACGGTGTTCGCGCGGGCGACGCGAATTCCCGACCTGCCGGTGAGCTGATTCGCCGCCATCCCGGCGCACGGCCTTATCATTCCGGCGCGGCCCGCCATTCCGGCGCACGGACCCATCATTCCGGCACGGTCCGCCATTACGATGCACGGCCCTCATTCCGGCACCGCCAGCCCTCCAGCGCGCGGACCCATCATTCCGACCCCCCGCCCTCCGGCGCGCGGCCTTATCATTCCGGCGCGCTTTTGGCCGGAACACGACACGCCGACGGGAAATGGCGTTTCACATCCGGAATATGTGATCCCATAGTTCGCATGCGAAACGAGTAATTCCGCTGTGGATCGGAACGTGAGCTCGTGGATCGCGCCCGTGCGCGATCGCATTATCGCCCGGATGTGAATTCTTCCCGGGTAGTCCCTGTAATCACCGTCGCTGCCGCAGGTGATCGTGCGGCCGGGGTGGGGGAGCGGCGGCTGCACAGAATCGCCCAATTCCATGCCCATACCCAGAATATCGCTGGCCGTGGTGGCCGTCTGCGGTGCGCTCGCGGTAATCAGCGGAACCACGGATACGGGACCGGATCATATGGTCGCCGAGGAACCGGAACTCGCCCGAATATATGCCGAGCCGAAATCCCTCGACCCGGTCGTGCTGCCCGCACCACCACGCGACTCCTACCGCAGCCCCGCGCCCGAGGAACTGCGACCGCGCGAGGTCGTCGGGGCGCAGCGGCGATTCACGCCCGCCCCGCATCAATGGGACCACGCGCGGCTGATCGTGGCGGCGGCGCGCGAGCGCGGACTGCCGGTCTACGCGGCGGTGATCGCCCTGGCCACCGCGCTGCAGGAATCGCTGCTGGAAAATCTCACCGTGCCCGTCGACAACGATTCGGTGGGCCTGTTCCAGCAGCGGCCGTCGACGGGCTGGGGCGCCCCGGAGCAATTGACGGACCCGGTGTACGCCGCCGGCGCCTTCCTCGAGGCCCTGGTCGTCCGCGCCCCGGATTTCCGGGACCTGCCGCTGTGGCAGTCGGCCCAGGCCACCCAGGCATCGGCCTTCCCCGAGGCCTACGCGCAGTGGGAGGAACAGGCGGCCGAGATGGTCCGCGAAATCCTCGCCGAGTGAGGGACTCGTGCCCTTTGCCGGAATCTGGCAAATCGGTACCGGTCGGTGGTCGACTTGGTGTGGCTCCCAGTGTCTCGGCGGTTGTCCTGGGCGACTGCGCAGGTAGTTGCCGGTCGGTCGACCGAGATGCCTAGCCCGGCTCACAACCGGCGCTCGGCGGACAATCGCGTGTCCGGTGGTTGGCAATCTTTCAGCACAGTGGTTGCCTGAGTCCGGGTCGGATCACGGTTCGGTAAACGGCTCGTCGATCGAGGGTGGACGTGATGACGGTTGGGCTCGGAGTCAGTATCGGCACGGTCAACACGGTGTGCGCCGTGGCGCAGGGCAGCGGCGGCAGGCACGGGCCGGGGCACCGGTCCGCGGTGCGGCGGCCGGGCGGCCCACCCGCCACGTGGCGCACCACCCTCACCTTCGACAGCACCGGCACCGCGCGCGTCGGCCGCATCCCCAAACACGGCCGCGCCATCACCGACTTCGCCGATCTCACCGAACGCTCGGCGCCGACGGCCCGGGTCGGCCATCGCGCCCTGTCGCCCGCCGACCTGGTGGCGACCGTCGCCGCGAGCGTGCTGGAGGACGTGCTCGGCGCGCCCCCGGCGCCGGACCACGGCATCACCGTCACGCACCCGGTCGGCTATCCGGTGCACCGCATGGTCGAGCTGCGCGAGGCGCTCGACGCGGTCGGCCTGCAACAGGCCGCGCTGGCCGCCGAGCCGGTCGCGGCCACGGCCTGGCTGGAGGAGGCGTGCGGCCCGCTGCTGCCCGGCCTGGCCCTGGTGTACGACCTGGGCGGCTCGGGGCTGCGGGTCACGCTGGTGCGGGTGGGCGCGGGCTGTCCCAGCGATCCGGTCGTCGGGGAATCGTTGCGCTCCACCGATTTCGGCGGCCGCGCGTTCGGCGCCTATATGGCCCGCAGCGCCAACTGGCGCTCGGCAGACACCCCGCACGTGGCCACCGACGCGGTGATCACCGAACTGCGCACCGCCCACGTGCGCAAATCGCTCGAGGTGGTCTACCGGTGCCTGCGCGTCGCCGACGTCACCATGGCCGACGTGGACCGTGTGCTGGTGATCGGCGGCGCGGCCCGGCCGCCGGAGGTGGCGGCGGTCCTCGCGTCCGCGCTCGCCCGCCCCGTGATCGTGGCGCCCGACCCGGAGCGCACCGTCGCGGAGGGTGCCGCCATCCTGGCCCGGCGGGCGGCCGAGGCGGAGCTCGGCACGGCGGGGCACCGCCGCGGCCGATGGACCTTGGGGCAGATCCGTCTCGCCACACCGGGTATCGGCGGGCGCGGCCGCCGGCTGAGCCGCGCGGCGGTGACGGCCGCGCTGGTCGGTGCCGGTGCGCTGTTCGGCGCCACCGCGGTCGCCGGTGACGCGGCGAGCGTCGCGGCGGTGACGCCGGAGGCGTGCATGGTGCATCTGTATCGGTGACGTTCGGTGGCCGTCACAGCGACGGCCCCGGTCATTCTGTGCCGGGGGACAACGTGAGGCGGAACACGTTACTCGGTGGTAATCGTCCGGTGATGCGACTCTGAACTGGGGTGATGCCCCGCGCTGCCGCCGCTTCGGTGAACAGGTGTGCACTGGGACCCGGGGTCCTATTGACCATCGCGCGCGTTGGTGTAACCATGGGACACAGTTACCCGTGCGATATGGAGAGGCTGTGACGACGATGTCCGTTGCCGCAACCAACGACCTCGATCCGGTGGTCGAAGAGGCTCAGCAGTACGCGCAGAAGCTGATGCTGCTCTCCGAGGGATCGGTGAACAAGCACTTCGATCCCTACGAGGACATCGACTGGGAAAACCCCGACTTCGACCCGGAGACCAAGCCGGAGCGCTGGATCCTGCCCGTTTCCGCGGACCCGCTCGGCCGCCACCCGTGGTACCAGGCGTTGCCGAAGGAACAGCAGATCGCGATCGGCAAGTACCGCCAGGCCAATGTCGCCAAGGCCGGACTGCAGTTCGAGTCGATCCTCATCGTCGGCATGCAGCAGTACATCTTCTCGCTGGCCAACGGCTCGCCGGAGTTCCGGTACTGCTCCCACGAGATGATCGAGGAGCACAACCACACCCTGATGTTCCAGGAGATGGTGAACCGCATCGGCATCGATGTGCCCGGCATGGGCCCGATCACCCGGCAGTTCCGTCACCTGGCCTCGCCGGTGGCCGCCATGTTCCCGAACCTGTTCTTCATGGCCGTGCTCGCCGGCGAGGAGCCGATCGACCACATCCAGAAGCAGATCCTGCGCTCGGGCGAAGAGGTGCACCCGATCATGCGCGGCGTGATGGCGATCCACGTGGCCGAGGAGGCCCGCCACATCTCCTTCGCGCACGAATTCCTCAAGCTGCACGTTCCGGAGAAGAACGCGGGCAGCCGGTTCGTCCTGTCGCTCGCGATGCCGATCGTGATGTGGATCCTCGGCCGCTCCATCGCGACGCCGCCGCGGTCGTTCTTCAAGGAGTTCGACATCCCCGAGTCGGTGCGCAAGGAGCTGTTCTACGGGTCCAAGGAGGCCAAGCAGACCTTCTCCGACTACTACGTCGACGTGCGCGCGCTGGCCAAGGAGATCGGGATGATGAACCCGGTGTCCAAGGCGCTGTGGAAGGCGCTGCGCATCGACGGCCGGTCCAGCCGCTACCGTTCGGAGCCGATCCGCTCCGGCGCGGCCGGCTGAGCGGGTAGGTCGTACAGTGCCGTACGTCGTCACCCAATCCTGTTGCAGCGACGCCTCGTGCGTGTATGCCTGCCCGGTCAACTGCATCCATCCCACCCCGGATGAGCCGGACTTCCTCACGGCGGAGATGCTCTACGTCGATCCGCAGGCGTGCGTGGACTGTGGCGCGTGTGCCTCGGCCTGCCCGGTGGACGCGATCACCTCGTCGAAGAAGCTCACCGACGAGCAGAAGCCGTTCATCGAGATCAATGCCGACTTCTACCGGCAGACCCGGCCGCGGGCCATGCTGGCCAAGCCGATTCCGGCCGCGGCGGTCGAGCCCGGCCGGGGCGCGCTGCGGGTGGCGATCGTCGGGTCCGGCCCCTCGGCGATGTACGCCGCCGACGAGCTGCTGACGCAGCCGAATGTCTCGGTGACCGTCTTCGACCGGCTGCCGGTGCCCTACGGGCTGGCCCGCCACGGCGTGGCGCCCGACCACACCCGCACGCGGCAGGTCAGTCGGTTGTTCGACGTGATCTCGGCGCAGCCGGGCTTCGGGTCCTATCTGAATGTGGCTGTGGGCGAGCATATTTCGCACGCCGAACTGCTCGAGCACTATCATGCGGTGATCTACGCGGTGGGCGCCTCGTCCGATCGCAAGCTCGGCATCCCCGGCGAGGGACTGCCCGGCAACGTCTCCGCCACCGAGTTCGTGGCGTGGTACAACGGGCATCCCGATCACGCCGGGCGGGAGTTCGATCTGTCGCAGCGGCGCGCGGTGATCGTCGGCAACGGCAATGTCGCGCTCGATGTCGCCCGGATTCTCACCGTCGATCCGCGGACGCTGTCGGGGACCGAGGTGTCGCCGGTGGCCCTGGAGGCGTTGCGGCACAGCAAGATCGAGGAAGTCGTGATCGTCGGCCGGCGTGGCCCGGCCGAATCCGCCTTCACCGTGCCGGAATTCGTGGGCCTGCTGGGCGCGGATGTCGACATCGTGGTGGAAGGCGACGTGCCGGAACCGGTTGCCGGGATGCCCCAGAAGGTCGAGCAGAAACTGCGCCTGCTGCGCAGCGTGGCCGATCGGCCGGTGGGGGCGCGCAAGCGGATCGTGTTCCGCTATCTGTCGTCGCCGACCGCGCTCGTGGGCACGGACCGGGTCGGCGGGATCGAGCTGGAGCGCAACGAGCTTCGGACCGACGACAACGGCATCGTGCGTGCGTCGGGGACCGGCGAGACCGAGACCCTCGATGCGGGTCTGGTGCTGACCTCCGTCGGGTACCGGGGAGTGGCGCTGCCCGATCTGCCGTTCGACGAGAAGGCGGGCGTGATCCCGAATCTCGACGGCCGCGTCCTGTCGGCGCCGGGCGGCGCGACGGTCCCCGCGACCTACGTGACCGGCTGGATCAAGCGCGGCCCGACCGGCTTCATCGGCACCAACAAGTCCTGCGCGCAGCAGACGGTCCGTCAGCTGGTCGACGACTTCAACGCGGGCCGCCTGCGCGAACCAGCCCGCGACGCCGCCGATTTCGACCACCTGGTCACCGCTCGCCGCCCCGCGGCCATCCGCGGCGGCGGCACCGCCCAGCCATGGTGGAAGCGGAAGCTTCTGGCCCGCGCCTGACCGTACTTCGCTCCCTTTCTGGCCCGCCCCTGACCCGTACTCGCTCCCCCTGCAGGACCCCGCCCCCCGCCGGGCCAGGGCGGGGGGGGGGCGTTTTGTTGTAGGTTGTGGGCGCCCCCCTTTGGGCCACAGTTTTTTAACCCCCCAAATAAGGTGGTGGGGGGTTATATAGCG
>NZ_JARWQD010000016.1 GCF_029869545.1 Nocardia wallacei
CGGGCCTGCGCGCCACCGTGCTGATCGGGTCACTGCGGGCGGGCGGGCCCCCGGGTGGCGGCGCGCCGGCACCCGCGGCCGGCGCCACCCCCCAACTGGGCGGCGCGCAGCGGCGCGGGCCCCCGGGCGCCCGCCAACCCCCCGAGGGGCGGCGCCTATCGGCGCGCCCCCCCCGGGCCCGCCGCCCGCCTGGCCCTGCGGCCCGACTTCGAGCACGCCCTGCTGGTGCTCGAGGGCGCGCTGACCGTCTCCGATATCGCCGCCGCGCCGGGGCCGCTGCTGTATCTCGGCAGCGATCGCCACGACCTGCGCCTCACCAGCGACACCGGCGCCCACGCGATCCTGATCGGCGGGGCGCCCTTCGGCGAGGATCTGGTCATGTGGTGGAACTTCGTGGCGCGCAGTCACGAGGAGATCCGCACCGCCCGAAACGATTGGGAGAACCACGATCTCGAGCGCTTCCCCGATATCGCGGGTCATACGCCGGATCAGCGGATCCCCGCCCCGCCGCTGCCGAATCTGCGCCTGCAGCCGCGCAAACGACGCATCGCACCGGGCGGCTGATCCCGCCCAATCAGGACCGGTCGAAAGCCGCACTGCCCGAATCGGTTTGCCGACCGATCTCCTGAGTTCCGATGACCCGCAACAGATCCAGCTTCTCCTGGGCATCGGTCCCCGGACGCGGGTAGAAGACCAGCAGGGACTGCGACGCGTTCGTGGTGAGCAGGGTTTCGCACACCAGATCCAGCAACCCCACCCGGGAATGGTTGATCCGCTTGGCGTCGCTGACTCGGACGGCCACCTCGTGCGCGGTCCACAGCCGCTCGAAATCGCTACTGGCGGCACGCAATCGCGAGACCACCTCGGCGACATCGGCGTCGCCGGCGCGGCGGGCGGCGGTGGCCCGCAGATCCGCGACATGCCTGCGGAGCAGGCGATCCCAGTCCTCCTCGGGGAACTTCGTGCGTTCCTCCGGGTTCGCGAACCACCGCCACAGCAGATACCGATCCATGCCGGTGAACCCCGAGCAGTCGCCCGACAGCAGGATATGCATCCGGTTCTGCGCCAGGACCTCGCCGAGGTCGGAGACCACGCAGGCCGGGGTGTCGTCGAGCTTGTGCAGCAGATACAGCAGCCCGGGACCGACATGTCCGTCGCCGCCGCCGCGGTCCGGCGCCGGGTGGCCGCAGAGGTGGAACAGATGATCGCGCTCGTCGTCGGTGAACCGCAGGGCCCGCGCGAGCGAGCCGAGCACCTGCACCGACGGGCGCGGGCCGCGCGACTGCTCGAGCCGGGTGTAGTAGTCGGTCGACATGCCCGCCAGCAGCGCCACCTCGTCGCGGCGCAGTCCCGGCGTGCGGCGGCGCAGCCCGGGCAGCAGCCCCACATCCGCCGGTTGCAGCTGCTCCCGGCGACGCCGCAGGAAGTCGGCAAGATCGTCGCGGTCCATCCCTCCACTGTCCTCCCCGGCCGGGCCGGAAACCAGGGATCGCCGATCCCCCGATATGCGATCTCTGCCTGGCCCGCGGATCACCCCGCACGATGGCAGGCATGACCACCATCGACACCATTCGGCTCGGCGCCACCGGACCGGCCGTCGGCCGCATCGGCCTCGGCGCCATGGGCATGTCCGGCGCGTACGGCGCATCCGACGAGGCTCAATCCCTCGCCACCATCCACGCCGCCCTGGATTCGGGCGCCAACCTCATAGACACCGGCGACTTCTACGGTTTCGGCCACAACGAGGCGCTCATCGGTCGCGCGCTCGCCGCTCGGCCGCGCGAGGACTACGTGCTCAGCGTCAAGTTCGGCGCCCTGCGCGGGCCGGACAACAGCTGGGGCGGCATGGACACCCGCCCGGAGGCGCTGCGCAACTTCCTCGGGTACTCGCTGCAGCGGCTCGGCGTCGACCACATCGACATCTACCGCCCGGCCCGCCTGGATCCGGATGTCCCGATCGAGGACACCGTCGGCGCGATCGCGGAGATGGTCGACGCCGGGTACGTGCGCCACATCGGCCTGTCCGAGGTCGGCGCCGAGACGCTGCGCCGGGCCGCGGCGGTCCACCCGATCGCGGACCTGCAGATCGAATACGCGCTGATCTCCCGCGGTATCGAAGGGCAGATCCTGCCGACCGCCCGGGAACTCGGGATCGGGATCACCGCGTACGGCGTGCTGTCGCGCGGGCTGCTCAGCGACTCGCTGCGCGGCGGAAAGGCGTTCGAGGCCACCGACTTCCGCGCCCACAGCCCGCGCTTCCAGGGCGAGAACCTCACCGCCAACCTGCAGCTGGTCGAGGCGCTGGCCAAGATCGCCGACCAGCGCGGGGTCAGCGTGGCACAGCTCGCCATCGCCTGGGTGCTGTCGAGGGGTGCGGACATCGTGCCGGTGCTCGGTGCGCGGCGCCCCGAGCGCTGGGCCGAAACGGTTGCGGCCCTGGATATCCGGCTGTCGGAGGCCGATCTCGCGGAGATCGAGGCCGCGGCCCCGGCCGACCGGGTCGCGGGCGATCGCTACGCCGCACCGCAGATGGCGATGCTCGACAGCGAACGCTGATCGCCCGCTACCCATATACGCCTCGCGGCAGCCCTTCAGATCCCGGTGCCGCGGCGGTAGTTTCATCCTCGAGGTTCGGGGCGCAGTGCCCGCCGAGCGAAGAGGTATCGATGAGGATCACGAAAACCAGTGCGACAACGCTGCTCTGCCTCCGGCCCACCGGGGTGGCCGCGGGCACGAGCGCGGCCGAGCCGCCGACCGCCGAGGACCGGCCAGCGCTCGAGGTGCGCGGGACCGATCGCGGCGTCGGCTACGACACGCGGCTGAGCACCGACCGGCGCGCGGCGGTGACGACGCTGCGGGCGGGCCGGTTCCTGCCCACCTGGGACGCGCAATCCGTTGCCGTGACCGATGTTTCGGGCGTGATGGTGGCCAGCCTCCCGCTGCGCCACGACATCGCCGGGCACCGGCTCGACCTCATGTCGGCGATCGACGAGGGCGGCCGCCGACTCACCCTGACGCCGGCCGGTCCGGCACCGGCACCGGCGCGAGACATCAGCGCTCAGCAGCGGTTCCTGGATGTGCTGCAGGCACACCAGCCTGCCGTCAGCCAGGGTGCCGCGATCGGGGCGGCGATCGGATTCGTGCTCGGCTTCCCCGCCGGGCTGTTCATGTTCGACATCTTCTCCGTGCCGATCGCCACCGTGGTGGGCGCGCTGGTCGGCGCGGGCGTCGGACTGCACAACAGCGGCGGTCAGGCCGCCGTCGACGAGGCGCGCGACGCGCTCGAGGACATGGTCACCGGCGGGGGCGAATCACCGCGGTGAACGACGCCGCCGCAACGGATTTGCCGGTGCCGTCGGTGATGTCCACCGGCACGGCCAGCTCGATCGGGGTGCGCGCCGCGATATCGGCGCGCGTCTGCTCGATGGTCTGCGCGGACAGCTCGGCGGTGGCCCGGATCGGCCCGGCCTCCCCCTTGGCCCGGGCCAGGTACTCGATCTTGCCGTCGCGGGCGACGATGAAGGTCTCGCCCATCAGGTCCACGATCCCGGAGATCGAGGCGCCCATCGCGGCGGTCTCCGCCAGGCCGAACAGGATCGCGGCGTGCAGGTCGCCGTTGTGATTGAGGTGCTCGGGCTTCGGGTCCATCGCCACCACATTGCGCCCGGGCAGGTACTCCACACCGTCGATCCCCGCGTACTGCAGGAATCCGAGCTTCTTGAACCCGGCCATCACCAGTTCGCCCATCGCCGCGCTGTCCATCGCCACTCCATTCGAGTTGAAACACGTTCTAGTTTTCATACCCGCATCGGAGGGTCGTTGTCCATGGGCCCCGGCTGTGCGCCGCCGTCGAGGGTGGTGGCGATACCGGCCAGCAGGCCGCCGGTGACGGCTCGACAGGTTGCGTGGATTCCGGCCGAGAGCATGCCGGAAAGGCATACCGCCCACGTGATTACGGTCGGGGATAGGGCGGCGGGAGCGGGTAGCCGTTGTCGGACAACACGTTTCGCAGCAGATCGGGGCGGTTGGTGATGATCCCGTCCACGCCGAGATCGATCAGCGCGGTCATGGTCGCGGGATCGTCGACCGTCCACGGGATCACCCGAAGACCGTGCCGGTGCGCCGACCGCACCAGCTCGGCGGTGGTGAACGGCTCGTAGTCCGGGTCGTTCATCGGGGCGTCCTGCGGGGTGCCGTGCACCGGCGAGACCGCGGCCGCGCCGAAAGAGGCTGCGGCGGAGACGAATTTGTCCTGCGGGGTGCCGCTGTGCTCGTCGATGTCGATCCCGCCCAGCCAGGGCGAGGCCCCCGGCTCCCCCACTTGCAGATTCTGCTGTCCGCTGGTCAGCGCGACGAGGGGCAGTTCGGGTGCCACCTCGCGCATCCGCATCAGCGCGCCCCAGTCGAAACTCTGAATGGTGACCTGATTCCCGATTCCCGCGCGGCGGATCTCCTCGGCGACCACCTGCACGAATTGCTCTCTCGGGGCGGTCTGCTCCGGCGCGGCGGCCTCGACCTTGGTTTCGATGTTCAGCATCACCCCGCCGGCACGATACCTGCGCACCAGCTCGAAAACCTCGGAGAGCAAAGGCATTCTGGCGCCCTCGACCGTTCGCTGCCCGGGGTGGTCGGGCAGCTGTTTCGAGCCGCAATCGATCGTGCGTACCTGCGCCAGGGTCAGGTCCCGGATGAAGGTGTTGCCGGGGACGTAGGGGAACTTCGGGTCTCCCGGGAAGGCCGAAGCGGTATCGGTGCACTTGGCCGGGTTCGGATCTCGATCGTGGGTGACGACTGCCCGGCCGTCGGCGGTGATCTGCACGTCCAGCTCCAGCGTGCTCACCCCGAGTTCCAGCGCGTTCGCGAACGCGGGCAGCGTGTTCTCCACAACGATCCCCAGCCCGCCGCGGTGGGCCTGCAGATCGAACGGCCGCGCGGGTTCCGCCGAGGCGGGCCCCGTCGTCATCACGGTCCCGGCCGACAGCACGGCGGCGCACAGAGCCCAGAGTCGTCGCATACCTTCATCGTGCTCGGTGGTACTCGACGCCCCGGTGAAACACTTCTGAATACCCCGCGAACTCCGCATCAGCGGAACCAGGCCGATGCCGCCGGGGTGAGCAACAGGACGATGGCGGCGAGCGTTCCGAGCGTGGCGAGCACGAAGCGGATCAGGACCAGCGGGCGCAGCCAGGACGGGAATTCGGAACTCGCGGCCCGCATGAGGGCCACGGCGTCGATGGCCCGGACCGCGGGATCATCCGACCGGCGGAAGGCCGCCCGCGTATATCGGACGGCGAATACCTGACCGGCAGTGACGAATCCGGCGACCACCAGCAGAATCGGCTCGACGATCAGCGACGGCAACCGGGAGGCGCCCGCGAGGTTCGCGATCGCCAGGCCGATCAGTAGCGCGGCGATGCCAATCGCGAACAGGAATTCCCAGACCTTCTCCTTCAGCCGAATCCCGTGCGCAGCAAGAACTTCCGGAGCATGGCCCTGGCGGACGATCTCGGTTTCCGCGGCGGCCTGGGCGCGATGGCCGGTGCGCAGGACGGCGACGGGGATGACGATCATCGTGGCCGCGAACAGCAACTGCAGGGCGACGGTCGTGGCGACGGCGGCAGGCATGGCGGGATCCTCGGCTCTCTGGCAAAACTACTGTGGGACAAGAGATTCAGACGAAGACCAGCACCGCGAGGCCGAGCACCGTGCCGCCGAATACCACCGCGTTCCGGATGCGCTGCAGGGTCCAGGTCCACGCCGGGAACCCGGACTCGGCGGCCCGCATGAGCGCGGGCACATCGATGCGCGCCAGCTCCGGATCGATCTTGCGCCGGAAGGCCGCCCGCACCGACTTCACCGCGGTCAGGTTGCTGTAGACGATGACGCAGTTGGCCAGGAACAACGCCGACAGCACCACCCAGTTCACCGGCCGCAGCCATTCGAACCCGGCCAGGTTGAGCCCGGCCATGATCACCAGGAAGGCGGCGATGCCGCCCGGCGCCCACCACTCGTGGCCGCTGGCATCGAACCGCATCCCGTTCTCCCGCAGGGCCGTCGTCCGCACCCCCTGCCGCGCCAGCTCCGCCTCGGCGGTCGCCATCGCGCCGGTCCCGTAGCGATTGCGCACCACGGGCATGCTCACGAAGGCAGCGGCGGCGGCGAATTCGACAGCGGCAATAACGGCGTTCATATCGTTCTCCTCGATCGAGACCACCGCACCCCGGCAATCCCTTGAACTAAGTACAAGACAAAGAATACACATCTTCTTGCACTAAGTTCAAGACCCAATTGAACTTAGTTGAAGCTCCGACCGCAACCCAGCTCAGCGCGCCTGGGCTCGCACGACGAGCCAGCGAATTCCCCGCAGGCTCCGCAGCGACCACCACGCGCGGATCACCTCGAGGTCGACGGCGGCCCCGTAGCCCGCGACGACATCAGCGAGATGCTCGCGATGTCCGAGCGTCAGGGCAGCGAGCTGGCGCCACAGGATCTCCGGCGTCGGGATCGGCGCCCTGGCCATCGCCTCGACCTCGGCGTCGGTGCGCATCCGATCGGCATCGATCTTCAGGAACACCTCGCCGACACGCAGGGTCGCGCGCTCGTGATGGGCGACGACGACCTCGATCTCGTCCATGTCGGCCAGTATCGCGCCCGACGATCACCGCGTCGCCGGGATTTTCCCGCGCGACGAGGTGCTGCTACTTCCTGCGGGCGCGGTAGGCGGCTACGGCGTTGCGGTTGCCGCAGGCGGTGCTGCAGTAGCGGCGAGAGCGGTTGCGGGAGGTATCGAAAACTATTCCGGCGCAGGAGGAGTCGGCGCAGATCGAGAATCGGCTGAGTTCGTCGGAGCGGATGAAATCGATCATGGCCATCGCGGTCTCGACCGCGATCCGGACCTCGAGCGGGGCGTCGGGCCGTACGGCGTGGATGTGGTAGTCGATATCGCCGTGGCGGACCAGCTGCGGCACCGCATGGTGTTCGGCCAGGATCCGGTTCACCAGGCGCACCGCCTCGTCGCGGTCGCTGGTGAGCAGCCGACGCAGCCGAGGGCGCAGGGCACGAACGGCCGCCAGCTCGGCGGCATCGCCCGCGTGCGCGCCGGTGTAGACGTGCCTGACGAAAAACTCGTCCAGCTGGGCGATTTCGGTCATGGTGTCCGGCTCCTCCGCCGAATTCACCAGCTCCACCGCCGCGATCATCGACGCCACGGTGTCATGAGCAAAGTCCATATTGACAGATTACCAGGGTGCCCATACCGTCATTAGTCATGGCGATATTGACTCATGACAGGCCGATCGGGGCCCGGGCCGGAGCCGGCTTGCTCATCGCCGGTGTGTCGGCCGCGGCGTTCGGGCTGTCGGGTCCGCTCGCGCGGGGATTGATGGATGCGGGCTGGAGTGCGGCGACGGTGGTCGCGGTGCGCGTCCTGCTCGGTGCCGTCGTACTGAGCCCGATCGCCGCATACCAGCTGCGAGGCGAGTGGAATCTGTTGCGGCGCAACGCCTCGCTGATCGCCGGGTACGGCCTGCTGGCGGTGGCCGGGACGCAGCTCGGCTACTTCAACGCCGTCGCGCACATGCAGGTCGGGGTGGCGTTGCTGATCGAATACACCGCACCGATCGCCGTGGTGGGGTGGTTGTGGCTGCGGCATCGCCAGCGTCCGGGAGTGCTGACGATCTGCGGTGCGGCCCTCGGCATCGCGGGGCTGTTCCTCGTCCTCGACCTGCGGTCCGGACTGTCGGCCGACTGGGTGGGCATCGCCTGGGCGCTGGGCGCCATGGTGGGCGCGGCGGGTTATTTCATCCTGTCGGCACACGGCGACGGCTCCATCCCCGGCACCGTCCTCGCCACCGGCGGCCTGCTCATCGGCGGGCTCGGCCTGCTCGCGGCGGGCGCCGTCGGCATCCTCCCGATGTCGGCGACGACGAATTCTGTTGCGTTCCAAGGGTTTACCACGCCATGGTGGCTGCCGATCCTCGCCCTGGGCACCGTGACGGCCGCCCTCGCCTATGCGACCGGCATCGTCGCCACCCGGCTGCTCGGCTCCCGCCTGGCCTCGTTCGTCGCCCTCTCCGAGGTCCTGGCCGCCCTGATCTTCGCCTGGCTGCTCCTCGGCGAGTCCCCGCGCCCCGTCCAATTCCTCGGTGGCGCACTGATTCTCACCGGCGTCGTCACCGTACGGCGCGGGGAATGAGGCTCAGGCGAGGAAGCGGGCCGAGGTGACGGTGACATCGAGCGGGCTGAGATACCAGCCGCTCCAGGTGTTCGCGACGAACAGCTGAATTCCGTGGCCGCTCGCCGGACCCGCGGTGATCAGCCACTGGCCGTTGCCGAATCCCGTTGCCGCGCTGACGCTGCCGTCCGACCAGGTGAATGTGGCCGCGCTGGTGGCGCCGGTGGCATTCCACGGAATCGTCACGCTGAACCGGCCACCGGTAACCCCCGGCAGCAGCGGGCTGTCGCACTCGCGCAGCGTCCCTTCCCGCTGAATATTCTGCCCGGCGCTACCACTACCCGGCACCAGCCTGCCGGTCATCACCCCACCCTGCCGACAGCCGCCGACATCCCCGGCCGCCGGCTCGCCGTGCCCCACCGGCGCACCCACTATCAGCGCGGCACCCACCGCCACCACCAGCCCCCATCGACGACCAGACACGCCATCACCTCTCGAGACCTACCGACCCAACCGATCGGCTGCCGAGGCTACCCCACCCCCACCCCCTCCCAACGCCAGTTCACCGAACTTGTCCCCACCCACAACCGGTGGGACCGACAAGGGCAATACCAACGATCCCCGCTCCGGAAATACAGCCTCCCCCGCTCCGCAAACCCACTCCGGCCCCCCCGACCGCACCGGGCCGTGCGTCATTCGAGAGCCCCTGTAGTTAGAAAAGCGAGGTGTAACACAATGTTTTAGGAATGCTGGGTGGTAGGTTATACCAACACGTGGTGTGGGGTGGGGGGGGTTTGTTGTTTAAAACGCGGGGGGGGTAGGGGGT
>NZ_JARWQD010000017.1 GCF_029869545.1 Nocardia wallacei
CCCCCACCCCCCCCCCCCCCCCGCGGTCTTTCGGGGGGCGGGGGCGGGGGGCGGCGCTCCTCGTGCGGGGCGCGGGGGGGGGGGGGGGGGGGGGGGGGGGGGGCGCCCCCCCCCACTGGTCCCGGCCCGGGAACAAGGCGGGTTTAGGCCGTGACCAGGTCTTTCTTTTCGTCGACGGGGGCGTCGACCGGGTGGTCGTCGACCATGGTGGTCTCGTCGAACGGCAACTGGCGGTCCAGTACCGACCGGACGCGGTCGGGATCGATGGTCTTGGTCCAGGTGCCGATGAGCACCGTGGCGACGGCGTTGCCGGAGAAGTTGGTGACGGCCCGGGCCTCCGACATGAATCGGTCGATGCCCACGATCAGGCCGACGCCGTCGAGCAGTTCGGGCCGGTGGCTCTGCAGCCCGCCCGCCAGCGTCGCCAGGCCCGCACCGGTCACACCCGCCGCACCCTTGGAGGCCACGATCATGAACAGCAGCAGGCCCAGCTGCTCGGTCCACGACAGCGGCTTGCCCATGGCATCGGCGATGAACAGCGTCGCCATCGTCAGATAGATCGCGGTGCCGTCGAGGTTGAACGAGTATCCGGTCGGCACCACGATGCCGACGGTGGTCCGCTCCACCCCCAGATGCTCCATCTTCGCGATCAGCCGCGGCAGTGCCGACTCCGACGACGAGGTGGAGACGATCAGCAGGTACTCGCGCGCCAGATACCGGACCAGCTTGAAGATCGACACGCCGGACGCGACCCTCATCATCACGCCCAGCACGCCGAATACGAACACCACGCAGGTCAGATAGAACGCCACCATCAGCAGCGCGAGCTGCTCGACCGCCTCCAGCCCCGTCGACGCCACCACATTGGCGATGGCACCGAACGCGCCGATCGGCGCGAGCCACAGGATCATCGTCAGGATCCGGAACACCAACTTCTGGATCAGCCCCACCGCGCGCAGGATGGGCTCACCGGTCGGACCCATCGCCTGGATCGCGAACCCGGCCAGCAGCGCCACGAACAGCGCCTGCAACACGCTGCCCGAGGTCAGCGAGGACAGCAGCGAGTCCGGGATGATGCTCTCCAGGAACTCCCAGGTGCCACCGGCGCCCTCGGCCTGCTCGGCGTACTTGGCGGCGTCCTTGGCGTGGGCGGCGATGTTCAGGCCGCTGCCCGGCTCCAGCACGTTGCCCACCACCAGGCCGATCGCCAGCGCGAAGGTGGACATCACCAGGAAGTACGCGAGCGTCAGCCCGCCGACCTTGCCGACCCGCGATGCCGCGCGCACCGAGCCGATGCCGAGCACGATCGTGCAGAAGATGACCGGTGCGATCATCATCTTGATCAGGTTCACGAACATCGTGCCCAGTTCGCCGACCGATTTGCCGAACCCGGGAGCCAGCCAGCCGACGAGAATGCCCGCCAGCACCGCCACGATCACGGCGATATAGAGCCAGTGGGTGCGGTCGCGTCGCCGCGTCTGTTCGGTCATGCGGGTTGTGCCTCCTGGTCCTGCGGTGTTCGATCGGTGGCCCGGGGCCTACGTGGGTGAGATAGGTGAGCTGGGCCACGCGATCTGCGGATAATGCTCCCGGTTACCGTGACCGAGGTCACTATTTCGTACATTTCGTTCACCGAGAGGACGTTGCGGGTGGAACGGCGCATCGGCCGCGGCCGGGGGATGACGCTGGCGGGACAGGTATTCGTCGTGCAGCTCGTGGTCCTGGTGGCGGTGGTCGCCGTAGGGGTGGCGCTGACGGTCTGGGAGCTGCGCCGCGATCAGGACGACGCCACCGCGCGGCGGGTCACGGGCATCGGCGGGGCGGGGGGCCGGGGCCCCGCGGGCCCGCGCGCCGGGGGGGCCCGGGGGCCCCCCCCCCGCGAGCGCCCGCGGTGCGGACCAAGATCATCCTGTTCATGACGACGGCGTTCGCCGGATGGGTCGTCGGCTCCTGCAACATTCTGCGATTCGCCAGCGTGCAGGCGAATCAGGGTGTGGGACTGGAGTTTCAGTA
>NZ_JARWQD010000018.1 GCF_029869545.1 Nocardia wallacei
TAATTTCCCCCCCCCCCGACGATCTCCTGACGCCGGCGCGGGGATTGGGGGGGGCGCCGCCCCCGGTGTGGGGGGGCCGCCGTCCTCAGGCCGCCAGCGGACCGATGCGTACGGCCGTCGTGGTGGTGCCGCCGACCACGAACCACAGGCGCAGCACCGGGTGGCCGGTGCGGTCGCCGGGCTCGTAGCGGCTGCGCACGCTGATGTGCTGACGCGACAGCACGGGCGCGATGTATTCGATGACCGCGCGGTGCGGTCCGGCGACCAGCTTCGGGAAGTCGACCAGATAGTGCTCCACCGCCTGCCAGTACACCGCGTTGTTGACGTGGTTGTACTGGTCGATATCGGTGGCGCGCACCGGAAACGGCAGATCCGTATCCGATTCCGGCGGGGTGGCATCGGTCAGCCACGGCCGCCAGCGCAGGCGGTGCTCGGCGGTGGTGCGGGCCAGGTAGGCCATGCCCTCGTCGCTGATGCGGGTGGGCATGTTGGTCGACTCGTTGATGTTGATCCAGAAGCCCTCGGTCTCGATCAGGCCGCCGTTGTCGCTGGTGATCCGCACCCGCATATTCGTCCAGCGCGACGACATCGCCGAGCACCAGCGCAGCAGGTGCACGCGGTCCGGCCACAGGATCGGCCGCACCACATCGATCACCGTCCGGCGCACGATCCAGCTCGGATCGGTGCGGTGCAGGGCACTGCCGTGCAGGTCCTCCCAGGCGATGTCCTGCAGGTAGCGGGCCACGGCGTCCGACCGCAACCGGTTGTACGGATCCACATCACCAGCCCGCACGGGCCACGCCGAGGCGAAGCCCAAGCCCTCCTGGGGAAGCGGGGCGAGTGGCTGATCGAGTGACACTGGTGCTCCTCGCGCTGCACGGTGTGCCGCGTTCTCGTGCGGTGCTGTCTGTGACATGACTTTACGGGGCGCGTGTCACACCGTTACGTCGAGATGGCTCTACTCACACGTAGCAAACGCCTGGTCTGCTATAAGCGGTGGCGAGCCGGGACGGCCATGCCGCTCAGTAGCCGACATACGACCCACCCCCGCGCATTGCCGCGATACCGGGCACGTTGTCGAGGGATCCGTACCGGTCGAGAGAGTATCGGGAGGCGGCGATGATGTTGTCGACGGGATTCCAGATATCGCCGTGACCGGGCAGCGCGTAGGCGTTGAACGTGCTGTCGATGGTCTGCATGAGGCCCTTGGAGGGGTGGCCCGCCGCCGCGTTGCTGTCCCAGTTGTTGATCGCGTGGGGATTGCCGCCGGACTCCTTCTCGATGATGGCGGCGATGATCGCCGCATCGGAATCCTTGATGTCGTAACCCTGTTCGCGCAGGATCCGGATGGCCTCCCTGATCCATTCGGCCTGGGTGCCGGTGGGCATCGGCCCCACCGGGCCGCCCGACGAGCCGGACGAGAGCCCGCCGCCGTAGGCGGTACCGGCCGACCCGCCGCCGAGGTAGCTCGCGCCGCCGCCGTGCGAGGTGCCCCCGTTCGAAGGCGACGACGATCCGCCCGAATTCGAGATCGGCGCTCCGGCGGCCGGGACGTCGGTGGTCGCCGCGGGAGCGGTCGGCGCGGGCGGCGCCGCACCCGCCCCGGTGACCGGATCGCCCAGCCCGGCGTATGCCTCGTCGACCTTCGCCTTGGCGGTATTGATCGCCGTGATCGCGGCCTCGGCGACCAGCTCCGCCTGCTTCAAGGCATTGGTGATCTCGCTCTGCAGGGTCGCGGCCCGGTGGTCCTCGGCGATCTTGCGATCCTGGATCTCGGTCGGCGTCAGGCCGGACTGGTTGTCCCAGTACGCCTTGCGGGCGGTCGCTGTCACCTCGCCGGTATCGGAGACCTCGAACGCCTCGGGCGGCGGGTTCTCCGCGGGATGCAGCGCCCGGTCCCGGGCGGTGCGGACGGCCTGCTTGGCGTTGTTCAGGTTCTCCACCTGCTGGCTCAGCGCCGTCTGCAGCTGCAGGACGGCCTGGCTGACCGCCGACGCGCGCAGCTTCTCGGTGTCCATCCGCGCGCTCGCGGCCTGTGCGG
Source organism: Nocardia wallacei (assembly GCF_029869545.1). GTDB lineage: Bacteria > Actinomycetota > Actinomycetes > Mycobacteriales > Mycobacteriaceae > Nocardia > Nocardia wallacei_A. The sequence continues at coordinate 2,042 of NZ_JARWQD010000018.1, forward strand.
CCGCGCCGCTCCAGCGCTGCTCGTCGCCGAGTTGCCGGGTGCGGGTGACGCCGTCGAGCACCGCTTGGTCGAGGTCGGCGCTGAGCTTGCCGACCGCCGCCGAGGCGGTGGTCAGCTGGTCCGGATTCCAGCTCTCGACATCGGGAATGGTGAGGGTCACGGGTGCAGTCCGATGCTGGTGAGCTTGTCCCCGAACTGCTGGTCGGTGAGTTCGACGGCCTTGCCCGCCTGCTGCACGCCGTCGGCGATCGCGGTCAGCCGCGCGCCGATGCGCTGCAGCGCCTGATCGACGGAATCCTTTGCCTGGGTGCAGGATTGGCTCCACTGGGTGCCGGGCAGCGCACCGGCGGCGTCGGCGAGGCCGGACTGCAGGCCGCCGATGTGCTGCGATTCGCCGCGCAATGTGTTCGCGAAGGTGTTCAACGCCTCGGTATCGACGCCCAGCGGCGGTTCGTTCGGCCCGGCCATGAGTCCCCCTCATCAGCTCAGCTCAGCGGCCCTGAGCTTAACAAACGGCGGTGCCGTGGACAGCCGCATGCGAAGACCGGTTAACTTGTTGGCGAGCAGCCGCGACAGAGAGGCCCATTACATGCGTGCAGCCCAGGTGAGCAAGCTCGACGGACCGGAATCCATCGAGGTGGTCGACATCCCCGAACCGGCGTCCTATCCGGACGGCGTGGTGATCGATGTGCACGCCGCCGGGGTGGCGTTCCCGGACGTGCTGATGACGCGCGGGCTGTATCAGATGAAGCCCGACCTGCCGTTCGTGGTCGGTGGCGAGGTCGCCGGGGTGGTGCGCTCGGCTCCCGAGGGCGCGCACGTGGCCGCGGGCGACCGGGTGGTCGCCCTGACGATGCTCGGCAATGCCATCGCCGAGGTGGCGGTGACGCCGACCCAGATGGTCTTCCGGCTACCCGACAACGTCTCGCTGGAGGCCGGGGCGGGCATCCTGTTCAACGATCTGACCGTGCACTTCTGCCTGCGCAACCGGGGTCGGCTGGCGCCGGGGGAGACGGTGCTGGTGCACGGCGCGGCGGGCGGCATCGGCACCTCGACGCTGCGGATGGCGGCGGCGCTGGGCGCGGGCCGGGTGGTCGCCGTGGTCAGCACCGAGGAGAAGGCGGCGGTGGCCCGGGCCAACGGGGCAACCGATGTGGTGCTCACCGACGGGTGGCTGGCGGCGGTCAAGGAGCTGACCGGCGGGCGCGGGGTAGACATCGTGCTCGATCCGGTCGGTGGCGATCGCTTCACCGACAGCATCCGCTCGCTGGCTCCCGCGGGGCGGCTGCTGGTGGTCGGCTTCACCGCGGGCGAGATTCCCACGGTGAAGGTGAATCGCCTGCTGCTGAAGAACGTCGAGGTGGTCGGCGCGGCCTGGGGCGAATGGGTCCTGACCCACCCCGGCTACCTGCAGGAACAATGGGCCGAGGTGGAGCCCCTATTGGCAGCGGGCAAGATCGCCCCACCCCGACCGGCCCTGTACCCGCTCGACCAGGCTGCCGCCGCCGTAGCATCCCTGGACAACCGCACCGCCACCGGCAAGGTAGTGGTAACCCTGCGCTAGCGCGTGCCCCCCTTCCCGGCGGCGGCCATCCCGCTCCTGCCCGGCGGCGCGCCATCCCGCTCCTTTCCGGCGGTGGGTTGTCCTGCACCTTTCCGGCGGTGGGTTGTCCCGTTCCTGCCTGGCGGTGGGTTGTCCCGCTCATTCCCGGCACGCTTTTGGCCGGGATCGACGTGCGAAAACGGCTCGGCGTTACGGCGTCTGTCGTCCTATGCTGCGACGCATGTTGACTCCTCCGGGCGGGCTCTCCGATGACATGCTGGTCGCGGCGTTGTCGGGGCACTGGTCGATCGAGGCGGCGGTGTTGGAGTACGCGGCGGTGGGATTCGGCAGTCATCACTGGCTGGTGACCGGTAGCGATGGCCGCGGCTGGTTCGTGACCGTGGATGAGCTTCGGCGGCGTTCGGCGGACGAGGCGGCGGCGTTCGGTTGGATGCGGGCCGCGCTCGAGACGGCGCGGGCATCGCGCGAGGCCGGGCTGGAGTTCGTCGTGGCGCCGGTGCCGGGCGGCGACGGCTCGGCATGTATTCGGTTGGGCGCGTTCGCCGTCGCCGTCTATCCGCTGCTCGAGGGCAGGCGGTTCGACTGGGGCGAGTTCCGCGACGAGGACCATCGGCAGGCCGTCCTCGACATGATCGTCCGGTTGCATCGGGCGCCCACGGACGTCCCCGCCCGGACCGAGGACTTCGGCATCGCGAACCGCGACGAGGTCGATCTGGCGCTGGCGGGCGACATCCCGGACCGCGGCCCCTACGCGGCGCCGATGTCGGATCTGCTGCGGGACAACGCCACTGCGCTGCGGGCCGAGTGGGCGCGTTACGACGCCCTGGTGGCGACGGCGCGTTCCCTGCCGATCCGACCGGTGGTGACGCACGGCGAACCGCATGCGGCCAATACGATGCACACCGCGCAGGGCTGGCGCCTGATCGATTGGGACACCACGCTGCTCGCGCCGCCCGAACGCGACCTGTGGGACCTCGATCCCGGCGACGGTTCGCTGCTGGCGGCGTATACCGAACGATCCGGCGTGCGCCCGCACCCCGAGCTGCTCGAGCTGTACCGCAGGCGCTGGGATCTCGCCGACGCCGCCGAGTACGTGCACCGGTTCCGGCGCCCGCATACCGGCACCGAGGACGATATCGAGTCCTGGAAAGGGTTGCGGGAACTCATCTTCCGCCTCGACGACCCCGGCACCGTGCAGTGAAAGGCCCGCCATGAACGCAGACGTCCTCTCGAACCGGGTCCTGAACCGGACGCTGCTGGCGCGTCAGCATCTACTGGAGCGTTCGACGCTGACGGTGCCGCAGATGTGCGAGTACCTGGTGGGCCTGCAGGCGCAGGATGTGCCGCCGCCGTTCGTCGGATTGTGGAGCCGGATAGCCGATTTCGACCCGGAGGCGGTGTCGTCGGGACTGCGGGATCGCGCGCTGGTGCGAATCACCCTGATGCGCGGCACGATTCACTTGGTCACCTCCGCCGACGCCGTGCGGATCGCGCCGCACATCCAGCCCGAACTCGAAAAGGTGCCCTTCCGTAAGGGATTCAACTACGGTGCGATGGTCGGCCTGGATCCGGAGGCGGTACGCCGCAGCGGCGAGAAGGTGCTGGGCGATGCGCCGATGTCCGCGGCCGACCTGAGAAAGCGTGCGGCCGAGGAATTCCCGGACCGGGATCCGGGAGCCGTGGTGCAGACCTGGCTGTATCAGCTGCCGGTGCTGCAGACGCCGCCGCGCGGCCTGTGGAAGAACAACAGCCGCCCGGTGTGGTCGCGGATCGAGCCGTGGCTCGGGACCGCGCTGGTCCCCGATTATCCGTTGGAAGAGTTGGTCGTTCGCTACCTGCGCGCCTTCGGCCCGGCCTCGACCATGGACGTGCAGACGTGGTCGAGACTGCTGGGCATCAAGGAGGCGGTCGACCGGCTGGGCGATCGGGTGCGCACCTACACCGACGAGCGCGGCCGGGTCCTCTACGATGCCGCCGACGCCGAACTCGCCGACCCGGACCGCCCGGCGCCGGTCCGCTTCCTCGGCTGGTACGACAACCTCTACCTGTCGCATCAGGATCGCGGCCGGGTCGTTCCCGACGGCGCCGCACCGCCGTTGCAGCGCATGGCGTTGCAGGTGGCGCCCGTGCTGGTCGACGGCTATCTCGCCGGAACCTACAAGGTCTTCACCGACCGCGAACTGGCCCGGCTCCGTATCGCCCCCGGGCGTAAGTGGTCGCGCGCCGAGCGCTCCGCGGTGGAATCCGAAGGCGCCGCCCTCCTGTCCTTCCTGGAACCGGACCGCGCCCCCAGCATCGAAATCCTCTCGCCCGGAGCCGATCTCAAACCTTGACGCTGCACCCCGGCAGTTTTAACCGGCCCGAAATACAAGGCCGCTAGGGTTTGCGGCACGGCGCTCATGGCTGCAACGGGTGACGTGCACCGCTGGATCCGGCGGGCGAACCAGCCGCATTTCCGAGAGGAATGCCGCATGGTGCATGGCCCGCAGTCCGTTGTCATCGCCGATACCACCGTCTATGCCGCCACCGAGACCGGTCCGCGCTGGCTGGCCGGGCAGGATGTGGTCGTCGAGGCCGGGGTCGTCACGGCGATCGGCCCCGGTGCCGGTTCCGGATCGAAGCTCCCCGTCGTCGACGGCAGCGGCGGCCATCTGCTGCCCGGGTTCGTCAATACCCACACCCATCTGCAGCAGGCGGTGCTGCGGGGTGTCGGCGAGGGCTTGCCGCTGCTGGAATGGCTGCGCTGCGTCGGCGAGCACACCGTGGCCGCCACCGCCGAGCAGACCTACCTGGCCGCGCTCGCGGGCGGACTGGAACTCCTGCGCGGCGGCGTGACCACGGTGGTCGAGCACATGTGGCCGAATCCGTCGGAGGAGGTGCACGACGCGGCACTGCGCGCGCTGACGGACCTGGGTATCCGGGTCGTCTTCGGCCGCGGCGTCGCCGATCGTGCCGACGCGTCGCGGCGCTGGGGTCTCGACCCGCGCCTGATGCAGCCGCTGCCAACGATTTTCGACCATATCGAGGCCCTCGACGACCGCCTGACCGGATCCCGGATCACGACGGCGCTCGCCGTCCCGAATCCGCGGTGCCTGACACCCGAGGGCATGGCGGCGGTGAGCGAGTTCGCCGGACGGCACGACAAGACCCTCTCGATCCACCTGTCGGAGACGGGGACCGACGACGAGATGTGCCGCCTGCACGCCGGTTGCTCGGCCGTCGACTACCTCGACGCGGGTGGCCTGCTCGGTCCCCGCACACTGGCCGTCCACTGCTGCCACCTCGACGAGTACGCCCGCCATATGCTGGCCGAACGCGAGGTCGCGGTCTCCTACAACCCGCTGAGCAATATGCGGCTCGGCAGCGGCGTCGCGCCGATTCCGCAACTGCTGCGGGCGGGTGTCGCGGTGGGCCTGGGAGTCGACGGCGCGGCCAGCAACGACACCCAGGACATGCTGCTCGCCCTGCGGATGGGCGCGTATCTGCAGCGGGTCGCGCACGCCCGCGCGGACGTGCTGGGCCCGGATGCGATGCTGCGCATGGCAACTCGCGGTGCCGACGGCGTCCTGGGACGGTCGCCGATGCCGAGCGGTGTGTCCGACGGCGAGCGCGGCGATCTGACGCTGATCCGATTCGATCGGGACTTCGCGTGCCTGCCGGTGCGCGATCCGGGCGCGACCCTGCTGACCGCCGCCTCGCCACGGGTCATCGACACGGTCTGGGTGGACGGCGAGGCGGTGATTCGCGACGGGCGCAGCACGCGGATCTCCGAGCGGGATCTCGTCGATCGACTACGAGTCATGCAATAAGCATTAATAACCCGGAAACAAACCATCGATTGCATGTAATCAACGCGATAGATGCTGGATTCAAGCCGATAGATGCACGTAAATCGGTCCGAAAGTAGGTGAGCGATGCTCCTGCAGGAACCCGCACTCGACACTCGTCACGACGGTGCGCCGACGGCCGCGGTCCGCTTCGGCGGCGTCCACAAGCGCTTTCCCGACCGCGGTGACGACGACATCGTCGCGCTCGCCGGTATCGACCTCCAGATCGCAGCGGGCGAATTCGTCACCGTCGTCGGCCCGTCCGGATGCGGCAAGTCCACGTTGCTCCGGCTGGCCGCCGGTATCGAACGGCCGAGCGCGGGAGACGTTGCCGTGCAGGCCGATTCGATCGGATTCATATTCCAGGAGGCCACGCTGCTGCCGTGGCGGCGGGTGCGCCGCAATGTGGAGCTGTCGGCGGAACTGCGGGGCATCGACCGGGCGACCCGGCGGGCCCGCGCCGAGCGGGCGCTCGCGGCGGTCGGCCTCGCCGACTTCGCCGACCGGCTGCCGAATCAGCTGTCCGGCGGCATGCGCATGCGGGTCTCGCTGGCCCGGGCGCTGTCGCTGGAGCCGGAACTGATGCTGCTCGACGAGCCGTTCGGGGCGCTGGACGAGATGACCCGGCTGGTGATGCAGGAGGAACTGCTGCGCCTGTACGGCGACAACGCGTTCACCGCGCTGTTCATCACCCATTCGGTGGCCGAGGCGGTGTTCCTCGGATCGCGGGTGGTGGTGATGTCGGCCCGGCCCGGCCGTGTGCACGAGGTGATCGAGGTCGGCCTGCCCTATCCGCGCGACCGTGCGTTGCGCTTCGATCCCGCGTTCACGCAACTGGTTTCGCGAGTGTCCGAGTCGTTGCAGGAGGCACGCTGATGGTCGGTCTCGTCATGCCCCGGCGGGCCGGGCTCGCCCGCCCCGCACTGCGTGTGCCGCGGCCACGCACGATGCTGACCGCGATCGGCGCGCCCGTGCTGTCGTGCGGGATCGTGCTGTCGCTGTGGTATCTGGTGTCGCTGGTGCTGCTGGCTCCGGACCGCCGCTTCCTGCTGCCGCCGCCGCATGTCGTGGTCACCGAGTCGCTGCTGAAATCGGCCAAGCTCGAGGTGATGCTGCAGGCGCTCGCGGTGACCGCCCGGGTCGCGGTGACCGGGCTGGCGCTGTCGGTGCTGCTCGGCGTCGGCATCGGGGTGCTGATGAGCCAGGCCCGCGTGCTCGAACGCATCGTGTATCCGCAAACCGTTGTGCTGCAGGCGATTCCGGTGCTCGCCGTGGTGCCGCTGATCGGTCTGTGGTTCGGCTACGGGATCACCGCGCGCACCATCGTCTGCGTGCTCATCGCCGTGCATCCGATCATCGCGATGACGCTGTTCGGCATCCGCTCCGTCGACCCGAATCTGCGAGAGCTGTTCACCCTCGGCCGCGCCGGGCGGATGCGGCGCCTGATGTCGCTGGAACTTCCGGCCGCGCTGCCCTCGATCATGACGAGCCTGCGCACCGCCGCGGGCCTGTCGGTGACCGGCGCGATCGTCGGTGACATGTTCTGTGCGCAGGGGCAGCCGGGTATCGGCACCCTGCTCAACACCTACCGGGCCCGCCTGCAGTCGGAGGACCTGCTGGCCGCGCTGCTGCTGGCCGCCCTGTTCGGCGTCGCGGTCTTCGCGATTTTCACTGTGGCGCAACGCCTTACCGTCGGCCGCTGGCACGCGTCGGGCCGCTGATACACCACTGGAGAGAAAATGTTACGCCGACTCGGCATCACCGCACTCGCGGTGCTCGCACTCGCCGCCACATCCTGCAGCGGGTCCGGCGGTGATACCGCCCCGGTGCACCTGCCACCGGCGCCGCCCGAACAACAACTGGCGGGCGCGTGTCCCGAAACCGTTGCCGTGCAACTGCAGTGGGAGCCGGAGGCCGACTCCGGCCCGATCTTCGGCCTGCTGGGCCCCGGCTACCGCGTCGACCCCGAGCGCAATCGGGTGACCGGTCCGCTGGTCGCCGACGGCCGGGATACGGGGGTGCGGCTGGAGATCCGGGCGGGCGGTGCGGCCATCGGCTTCCAGACCGTGCCCTCGCAGATGTACGTCGATCCGGGCATCACGCTGGGCCTGGCCCACTCCGAGCAGTCGATCGCAGCGGCGGGGCAACAGCCGATCGTCGCGGTGACCACCCTGCTCCGCTACAGCCCGCAGCTGCTGATGTGGGACCCGCGGAGCCACCCGGACTGGCACGGCATCGCGGATATCGGGAAATCCGGTGCGCCGGTGGTGGTTTCGCAGGGCCAGCTGTATCCGGACTGGCTGGTCTCGCGCGGATTGCTGACTCCCGGTCAGATCGATGCGTCCTACGACAACTCCCCGTCGCGTTTCGTCTCCGATCCGTCCTTCGCGCAACAGGGATTCCTCAGCTCCGAGCCCTACATCTATCAGAACGAGCTGCGCGCGTGGGGCAAACCCGTTGCCTACCAGATGCTCCGGGACGTCGGCTACGAGGGTTACGCGCGGACCGTCAACGTCCGCGCCGATCGGCTCGACGAGCTGCGCCCCTGCCTGCAGCGGCTGGTACCGATGATCCAGCGCGCCACCGCGCAGTTCCGCGCCGACCCGAACCCGGCGAACGAGATCGTCGCCGACGTGGTGTCGCAGAGCCCCAACTTCGCCCCCTACAGCCCCGAACTCGCCGCCTACGCCTCGAGGTCGCTGATCGACAACGGTCTGGTCGGCAACGAAACCGACGGTGTGCTGGGCAGTTTCGATCCCGCCCGGGTGCAGCGGGTGATCGATGAGTTCGCCCCGATCCTGCGGCGCGGCGGGGCCTCCGTGCCCGACGGTCTCGCCGCGCGGGATCTGGTGACGACGGAATTCCTCGATCGGACCGTGGCCGTCGGGAGCTGAAATCCCCGGCCGGACAGCAGATATCGACAAGAAAGGCAACCATGACCGCCAGCTACGACCTGTCCGAGGTGGCCCGCGAACAGCAGATGGGCGGCCTCGGTGGCGAGACCGACGCCCGCGAGATCCGCGTGATCGACCTCGGCGATTTCGACGCTCGCCGTGCGGAGATCACCGACCAGCTGTGGACCGCGGCCACCGAGATCGGCTTCTTCCAACTGTCCGGCCACGGAATCGCGCAGGAGACGATCGACGGCGTCTTCGCGCTCACCGAGCGGTTCTTCGCGCTCCCCGAGCCGGTGAAGGGGAAATACCCCCTGGTCAAGGCGGACAATGCGGGCTGGGAGAGCCTCAGCCAGGTGCGTCCCTCGATCGGTGTGCCCGACCAGAAGGAGTCCTATCAGATCACCCGCCCGCATATGGACGGGCTGTGGCCCAGCGAGGCCGAACTGCCGGGATTCGCCTCGGTCGTCCTGGATTTCGAGCACCGGTGCTGGACCGTCGCGATGCGGGTGCTGTCCTGCTTCGCCGACCGCCTCGGGCTGCCCCGCGACCATTTCACCGTGGCGCACGACCCCGAATCCGATCAGTATCAGAGCACGCTGCGGCTGCTGCACTATTTCGCCGTACCCGCGGAGCTGCGCGGCGTGCCGGGCCGGTGGCGGGCCGGTGCGCACACCGACTTCGATTGCCTCACATTGCTTTTCCAGCGCGACGGGCAGGGCGGCCTGCAGGTCTGCCCGGGGAGGGAGATGCAGGAGCAGCAGTGGACCTCCATCGCCCCGTCCTCCTCGCTGATCACCTGCAATATCGGCGACATGCTCACCCGGTGGAGCGACGACCGGCTGCCCTCGAACTTCCACCGGGTCCGTAGCCCGGGGCCCGGTGAGCATCAGGGAGACCGTTACAGCATCGCCTACTTCGCCCAGGCCGACCGGGACGCGGTCATCCAGGGTCCCGGGGGCACGTATCCGCCCGTGACCGCCGCCGAGTTCCTCGCCCAGCGGGTCGCGGCCAACTACCGCCCGCAGCAGTAGCGTTGGGAGTGACAGCGAGGGTGTCGACCCGGAGGGAAGCACGATGACCGACACGGCCGGTGCGCTGCTGGGCGAGTCCGTGCACCGGCAGCTGCGCCAGCTGGTGCTGTCCGGTGAGCTGGCACCGGGGACGGCGCTGAGCGTCCCCGGGCTGGCGAATCGGCTCGGCGTCAGCCGGAGCCCGGTGCGCGAGGCGGTACAGCAGCTGATCTACGAGGGGCTCGCCGTCGCGGTGCCGCACGCCGGCGCGCGCGTCGCCACCATCGACGACGACCAGGTGTGTGACGTGCTCGCGGTGCGGGCGGTCCTGGACGGGCTGGCCGCCGCCGCGGCCGCCACCAGGGTCACCGTTTTCGACCTGGCCAAGCTGAACGCGATGCTGACCGCGCAGGAGGAGAACATGCGCGGCGGTACCGACACCGCCCGCGACACCGAACTGGATCTGGAATTCCACGCCTTCATCCGTGACCGGTCCGCGAACAGCACCCTCGCGGGCGAACTCGCCCGCCTGGAGGCCCAGGCGCACCTGTATCGCGGTGACCTGTGGCGCTCGGAGGCCAACAGGCGCATCGCGCTGCGCGAGCATCGTCGCATCGTCGAAGCGCTGGAGTCCGGCCACCCCGACGATGCTCGCGCCGCCGCCGAGGGACATGTGCGCGGCCTCATCACGCGGTTGCTCAGGCAGTAGTGCCCGTCTCAGGCGTGGTTGCGGTACGCCGGGGCCTTGCTGGTGCCCGCGGGGGTGAGGGTGCGCAGCAGCGGGAGGGTGCGGTGGGTGACCACCGTGGACAGCACGATGACGCTGTGCGAGCGGACCACCGCGGCGCTGCGGTCGATGCTCAGCAGCACCGACTGCAGCCCGGCGTGGGAGTCGGCGCCGATGCGGCACAGCACATCGCCGGAACCCGTGGTGGCATAGGCCTCCAGCACGCCGGGGATGGTCTCGAGGTCGGCGGCGACCGCGTCCAGCGCGCCCTGCGCGATCTCCAGGGTGACGAACGCCTGCACGTCGAAACCCGCTGCGGTGACGTCGATCTGCGGGTCGTAGGAGGAGATCACCCCCGACTCCTCCATGCGGGCGATGCGCGACTGCACGGTCGCGCGGGCGACGCGGGTGCGCCGCGACAGCTCGAGGATGCCCGCCTTCTGGTACTCGTGCATCGCGGTGAGGATCGCCAGATCCAACTCGTCCAGCCTCGCGGCAGTGCGTGCCATCGTCGTCTCCACTTCGTGCTTGTGATCTATTCAAATTGTCCAGCATGAACCGCGACTTGGTGGCGCAATTCGCCATGATGTCTACCGAATTTTGCCGATATTGCTCAGTGCCACGACCTGGCGATTACCTGGGTACATGACTACCGAGCACCTGCCCAGGCCCACCCGGACCGCGGAGCCGTCGGATGCCGAGCTGCAGCGGCTGATCGGCCTGGTCGACCACGACGCCGGCGGCGACCCGTTCCCGGTGATCGGCTGGGATGCGCTGGTGTGGGTGGTCGGCAATGCCACCCAGTTCGCGCACTATATGGAATCGGCCTTCGGAATGCGGCTGGAGGCGTACTCCGGTCCCGAGACCGGTAACCGTGACCACAAGGCGTTCGTATTGCGCAGCGGCAGTGCGAGGTTCGTGGTGACCGGTGCCGTCGACCCGGCCAGTCCGCTTGTCCCACATCATGATCGGCACGGTGACGGCATCGTGGATATCGCGCTCGAGGTGCCCGATGTCGACCGGTGCGTCGAGTGGGCGCGCACGCACGGGGCGACGGTGCTGGCCGAACCACACGACGACACCGACGAATTCGGCACGGTCCGCTCCGCGGCGCTGGCCACCTACGGCGAGACCCGGCACACGCTGGTCGATCGCTCCCGCTACGACGGCCCCTATCTGCCCGGCTTCGTCGCCAGGCGGTCGGGTTTCGTGCCGCGCGAGGACGCGCCGCGGCGGCTGTTCCAGGCGGTCGATCACGTCGTCGGCAATGTGGAACTCGGGCAGATGGATCGGTGGGTCGAGTTCTATCGCCGCGTCATGGGTTTCGAGAATATGGCCGAATTCGTCGGCGACGACATCGCCACCGACTATTCGGCACTGATGAGCAAGGTCGTGGCCAACGGCAATCACCGGGTGAAATTCCCGCTGAACGAACCGGCGGTGGGCCGCAAGAAGTCTCAGATCGACGAATATCTCGAGTTCTACCGCGGCCCCGGGGTGCAGCACATCGCGCTGGCCACCGGTGACATTCTCACCACCGTCGACATGCTGCGCCGCGAGGGCGTCGAATTCCTCGACACCCCGGACGCCTATTACCAGGACCCCGAACTTCGCGCCCGCATCGGCCGGGTCCGGGTTCCGGTGGACCAGTTGCAGTCCCGCGGCATCCTGGTCGACCGCGACGAGGACGGCTACCTACTGCAGATCTTCTGCCGCCCCCTCACCGACCGCCCCACCGTCTTCTTCGAACTCATAGAACGCCACGGCTCCCTAGGCTTCGGCAAGGGCAACTTCAAGGCCCTCTTCCAGGCCATCGAACGCGAACAGGAGGCCCGGGGGAACCTGTAGCCCAGTACAGTCGCAGACATGCGGATCATGTCGGCGATCGTCACGGGGACGGCCATCGCAGCGTTGCTGACGGCGTGCGGGTCGGGCGACAACTCCGATACCGAGGCACCGTCCGTGCGACCACCGATGAAGGTCGCGACGCTGGGGCCGTTCGTGGGGGAATGCGGCAATCTCACCGACGATGAGGTGCGCGATCTCGGTGAGCTGGGGCAGATCTCGCGGTCGTTCAAGAACTCCGTGGGCTGCAATTGGCTGGCCACCGGGCTCGGCTCGCCGAGTGTCACCTTCGCCTCGTATCGGGGCAGCCCGATCGAGCGAGAACGGGCATGGGTGACAGCGCAGGGCCGCAACCCGGAGAGCATCGAGGTCGCCGGGCACCCCGGCTTCCAGGACGCCACCGTCGACGGGAGCATCTGCGACCTGGCCGTGCGGCTCGGTGACGACTTCTTCGAATGGTCGACTTCCTCAGGGTTCCTCGGCCGTCCGAGCGGCGATCCGTGTGCGAAGAACCGCAAGATGGCCGAGTTGACCGTGCAGCGACTGAAGTGAGGGGCGGTATGAGCGGTCCGGGCAGGCGAGTGGCGAAGGCGGCGGCGGCCTCGGTCGCCGCGCTGGCGGTCGCGGTGACGATCGGCGGATGCGGGCGCACGGTCTCCGGTACCGCGCAGCCCGCCGGCAGCGGCACCGGCGTCAACATGAACTTCGACAAGTTGCTGCGCGAATGCGAGGTCGTCCAGGAGGACAAGATCGCTGAGGCCACCGGTGCGCAGCAGACGAACAGTTCGTTCAACGGTGCGGTGTGTATGTGGGATTTGATCGGGGCGCCCGGTGGGGACGGTATGGCCACGTTGAACTGGTACGAGATGGGGTCGTTGCCCAACGAGAAGCAGAACAACGATCGGCTCGGGTATCCGACGGTCGACATCACCGTGCAGGGGCGGCGGGCGTTGCAGGTGCATCGGCCCAACGATCCCGACTCCTGCGGGGTGATGGCGCCTGCCGCCGACGCCGGGGTCATCGGCTGGTGGGTGAACTATCGGCCCGGATCGGGTCATCCCGATCCGTGCGAAGGCGCCAAGAAACTGGCAGAGTTGACGTTGAACCTAGCCAGATAACCCGATACCGACACGCTGGCGTCGTATCCCGGGCCTACCACGGGGTACCCGCTTTTGCCCCTCGCCGCGCCGACGGGTATCGTGGATCGCTGTGCCCGGAAGCTGCGGGCAGGTTTGTGTGCAGGACGTAAGCCAGCGAGAGCGGCCGACCGTTTCAGCGTGCCCGGAAATGTAGGCATGAACTGCGCGCGACACGCCCGACCTCGGGACGCGAGGAACGCGGTCCGGGCGAGCGGGTGAAAGCTCGATGACGCAAACGTGAAGAACTCCAGACACCTGGTTACTGAATAAAGAAAGCCGGTATATGCCAACCATCAACCAGCTGGTCCGCAAGGGTCGCCGCGACAAGGTCGCGAAGCAGAAGACCGCGGCCCTCAAGGGGAGCCCGCAGCGTCGTGGCGTGTGCACTCGCGTGTACACCACGACCCCGAAGAAGCCGAACTCCGCGCTGCGCAAGGTCGCGCGTGTTCGCCTGACCAGCGCGGTCGAGGTCACGGCCTACATCCCCGGTGAGGGCCACAACCTGCAGGAGCACTCGATGGTGCTCGTGCGCGGCGGTCGTGTGAAGGACCTCCCGGGTGTGCGCTACAAGATCATCCGCGGTTCGCTCGACACCCAGGGTGTGAAGAACCGCAAGCAGGCTCGCAGCCGTTACGGCGCCAAGAAGGAGAAGAGCTGATATGCCACGCAAGGGCCCCGCACCCAAGCGTCCGCTGATCAACGACCCGGTCTACGGTTCGCCGCTGGTTACTCAGCTGGTCAACAAGATCCTGCTGGACGGCAAGAAGTCCACCGCCGAGCGCATCGTCTACGGCGCGATGGAGCAGGCGCGCGAGAAGACCGGCACCGACCCGGTCGTCACCCTCAAGCGCGCGCTCGACAACGTCAAGCCGTCGCTGGAGGTGAAGCCCCGCCGCGTCGGTGGCGCCACCTACCAGGTCCCGGTCGAGGTCCGTCCCGGCCGCGCCAACACCCTGGCGCTGCGCTGGCTGGTCAACTTCTCCCGCGCCCGTCGTGAGAAGACCATGGTCGAGCGCCTGGCCAACGAGCTGCTGGATGCCAGCAACGGCCTGGGCGCCTCGGTGAAGCGCCGCGAGGACACCCACAAGATGGCCGAGTCGAACCGGGCCTTCGCGCACTACCGCTGGTGAATCGGCTCCCGGGCTACGACCCCGGGAGGCGAGTCACAGTCGGGGGGGGGGCCGCCGCGGCCCGCCCCCCCGCGGAATAATGAAGGGGTGGGGGGCGGCGACACCGCGGAAGGTGTATCGCAGCTGCGCGAGAACCATTCGGGTCTGACCGATCATCTGAAAAAGCTCCAGGACGAGCGCGCGAAGTGGAAAGGGAAGGTCGACAAGGACGCCTTCGAGGCCAACGACAAGAGCAAGGA
>NZ_JARWQD010000019.1 GCF_029869545.1 Nocardia wallacei
GGTGGGGGGGGGGGGGGGCGGGGCGGGCGGGTGGTGGCGCCGGCGGCCCCCCCCCCCCCCCCCCACCACCCCCCGGGGCGGTTGTCAGGGGTTCTCGGCCAGTGCCCAGGTCCGGGGGCTGTCGCTGATTCGGCGGGCTACGCCCTGTTCGGTCAGCTTGTCCAGGGCGTTGCTGATCGCGCCGCTCGAGATGTTGCGCTGATGTTCCTGATCCAGCACGTGTTTGAGTTCGGTGGTGGTGAAGGTGCGGCCCGGGTTGTCGCGCAGGGCGTCCTCCACCATGCCGCGCAACCCGCCCGGGGGCAGCTTGTCGGCCGTGCCGTGATTCGAGGCGGTGGCGGTGGGACGCATGCCGTTCGGGCGGGCGCTGGTCGGGCGGCCCGTGGCCCGCTTGATCTCATCGACGGTCAGCAGTCCCGAGTCGGTGACCAGGGTGCGGAAGCCGTTCAGATCGGCCATGGCGGCCTCGAGGTCGCCCGCGTAATCCGCAATCGGGGCGGTGTCGTCGCCGTGCGGGACGGTTCCGTTGCCCAGTGCCGTCGCGATACCGCCGAGCCGCTGGGCAAGCTGCTCGAGGTGTTCCCGCGTGGCAGCAGACCGGTCCTGCAGCTCGTGGACCGCGCGGTCGTGCTGGGCAGCGATCAGCGTGTCCATCTGCTGCTGCCATTCATCGGGGACGCCGTCCGGCCCGGCGGGTACCAGCGCCCACGGCGGGATGGAACTTTGCGCGCCGTCGGGTGTTTCGATGATGCATTGGGCGATACCGTCCTGACACTGCATCTCGGTCACCCGCCCGCGCCAGGACCGGTGGTACCGGTTGGCGACCTCATCACCGACCTCGATCGGGCACGGCGCACCGAACGGCGACTCGCTCTCATCGTCGGGCTCATCGCCGGGCAGCTCGGCCGAATCCGCGTCGTCCGGCGCGTCGTCATCGGCGGACTCGTCGGCCGGTTCAGGTGCGGCGGGCACATCCGCCGGGGGTGCGGTGTCGGTGGCCGGTTCGGCGGGCCGCGTATCCGCGCCCTGGGCGGCGATATCGGCGTCCGGGGTATCGGTGTCCGGGGCCGCCGGTTCCGGGGCCGTGTCGGTGCCCGTAGCGGCCGTGTCCGGGACCGGCGGCGTCACGGTGTCGCTGGTGGTCACGGTCCAGCGGTGCGGGCCGTTGGAATCATCGGCGTGGCGGGTGACCGTGCCGTCGTCGGTCCATCGGGCCAGGATCTTGCGGGCGCTGGACGTCGTAATTCCGGCGGCGGTGGACAGTTCGGCGGTAGTCGCCATGGGTTGGGTATTCAGGGCCTGCCACAGGGCGTCCTCGTTGTCGGTGCGGTGGGTTTCCGATGATGTTATGGACATGACTTTTCCCTTTGAATCGACGGGTTGGGTTGGTTGGTCATATCCCGGCCGGGATGCGCGCCCCGTTCAGAAATGTTTCGCGTTTTCGGTTCGGGGTTGCACATCTATGGACGCTCCATGCCCCGGGTGTTGTCAAGCCATCCCTAAAATAAGACGTGCGTCTCGTTGAAATAGGCGCGCATCGGGGAACGGGATTCACCGAAGTTGTGCATTCCAACGTAAGAACGGACCGATGCCCTGGGTCGATTGTGTCACCCGTCGATCTCTTGCGCGATCACCCTTGACAGCAGCTCGTATGAGTCACGGCTGAGATGTACTCCATAGCCTCCGGGCGGCGAGCCACCTGAGAGTGGACTGACTATGAGTCAGCGTAGAAATTTGTGACGACGGTGATCCTCGTTCCCTTCGTCAGTGGCTCTACAGAATGCAACTGATTCCCGAGAATCGCTGTGAGGTTGTCGGTCTGCGGAACTATTCGGGCAGTCACTGTGTCAGGGTTTTCGTGCAGGAGCAGACTCCCGCCGGTGATACCTTCTACGTGGGCGTAGTAGAGGCTTGTGATCAGCGGGTGTCGTGTGGGTTCTCCGTCGATATGAGGAATCTGCATCGGCGGGTCTTCGGTGTTTCCCTCCATCCTGACCGGAAAGACTTGCGGAATTATATTTGATGGGTCGGGAAGCGAGGGGATCGTCGATTTAGCGAGTTCGTTGAAGACGGCACTGGCGAATAATGCCGATAGTTGGCGCATCTCGGATGTGGCGTGCATTGCTCGGTTGGCTAATTGCCATACTCGTCCGTGTACGGTTCGTCCGAGGCTGTCGGCGCGCGCCCATTCCAGGGCTGGCGAGTTCAGCAGAGTCAGCACACGCTCGCGTCGTTGGTCGCCGAGGAATCCTGATGCTTCGTGCAGTATCACGTGCTGCTGACCTCCGTCGCGGGCAACGTCTCGATGTGCTGAGCGGTTGTCGGCGCGACAAGGTAGAACCATCCCAGCGTTCGGCCGCGCGGGATGTCTACGGTCTTGCCTGGAGGCGGGACTCGGGCGATGACGTTCATGGCGGCCATGCCGTATGTCTGGCCGTTGATTTCGCGGCTTCGCTCGGGGGTGAAGTATTCAAGCCCCGCCATCACCTCGAGTTCACCAGGTGCGGCCTCGTCCTTTATCAGTTGTCGGTTGGGGAGCGGTCCCTGATACAGCAGGTGTCCCTTCGGGAAGAACACGAGAATGCCGGTACTGATCTTGGCGTATTCGGAACCAGCGAGCCAGCTGGCGACGAATCCGCTTTCGGTGCCGTGCCACCGGTCGCCGGAAACCCGAACTGGACCGTAGGTGCTGTGGTCGTCTTGGAAATCTCGCCAGCGGTTCGACTGCTCGGCGCGCTCGATGATGATTCGACCGGGTGAGCGTATGACGTTCCCGAAGGCGGAAATGACCCGGATCGGTCCGCAATCCGACGGCTGTACCGGTCG
Organism: Nocardia wallacei; assembly: GCF_029869545.1. Taxonomy (GTDB): domain Bacteria; phylum Actinomycetota; class Actinomycetes; order Mycobacteriales; family Mycobacteriaceae; genus Nocardia; species Nocardia wallacei_A. The sequence continues at coordinate 2,827 of NZ_JARWQD010000019.1, forward strand.
GCCGGTTGCCGTGTACGCGCGCTGAAGCTCGGTGCCACGCAATCTCTTTCCGCCGTCACTGTCGTGTCCGTAGGTCAGGTTCAGCGGCTCGGGCGGGTATGCTCCTGCGTCTCTCGATTTCGGGTTGTCGAACGCCCAGTACATTCAAGCACTCCTGCTGTTTGTCGCGGCCCGGAGCCTCGGACCGAGTTCGGACCATCCGGCGGTGATATGCCACGTTTCGGCATGAGGAACCAGGACCCGAACGACCGAGATTCCGGGCCATCCGTCGAATTCGGTGTACGCGACTTCCGGCAGGCCCGCTTGCGCGCAGGCGTCGAGGAGGTGAGATAAGCTCGGATCAGTGCCCGAAGGCTCGTACGGGGTTGCAGATGCCCCGGCTGTGGCCATCCAGTGGTTCTTGGGCTTTTCGCTCAGGCGTTTCTTCTCGACCTCGTGTCGATCTTCCCGTGCGCCCTGAAGATCGGTTGCGCGGGTCTGTGCCAGTTCGAGCAGCGCCGCCTCCACAGCGATATCGCTGTTTGTGCGCACGGCGTAGCCAGCACAACCGAGGTAGCGCGTCATGTCGACTTGTTGGACGGCGGCAACGCCGTAGGCGGGCAGACCGTAATTGTTGGGTAATTGCTTGAGCACCAGTTCGAGTCCGGCGTTTCGATAGCGGGTCACGAGGTCCGCCAGGTCGGGCGGAAGTGTCGCCTGGTCGATGGTTACCGCAAGCTCGGTGTTGTCCTCGTATCGCTCCAAAGCGGCGGTCGAAATACCGAGCTGTTCGGCGATTGTGGCGAGAAACCGGTAGCCGAGATGGGATGCACGTACCTCGGCGAACGAGATGATGTCGCGTTCGATGACCTCGGCCAATCCGTGCCTCAACGCCGCGTCGGTGGTGAACGCGGCGGCAAGACCGTTCGAGGTCGACAGCATGACCGGGCTTGTGGCCAGACCGGCGGGGCGTCGACCGTTGTAGGCCAGATCGGCGGGAACCATCACTCGTCCAGGCGTGGGGCGGAGCTGGGTTGCTTCGGCCCAGACCTGGGGCGCGTCGTCGCCGAGACCCGGTCGTTGCCGATAGGTGAACCGCGGGGCCTCCCAAATTTCGTGGGTTCGGCGCAGTACTCGTGGTGTCTCGGTAATCCACGATGGCTCTGACGGCCACAGCCCGCCCGTGCGTTCCAGGCACTCCATGATGGCTGTTACTCGCGCCTGGGCCTGGCTGCGCCCCTTGCCGCTGTAGACCCAAATCACGTCCGAGGTACCCGGTTTGGTGGCGCTAGCCGTTGGCACGCCGAGGGAATCCATGCCGGTGGTGTCGGCTACCCGGGTGATGCCGAATTCATCGAGTCGTTCGAGAAGCTGCTGTTCCCAGACCGCCCAGGGCAGCTGGATGCTACTTGTATCGGTCATACCGGCACCGTCAGTCGTTCTATCAGGGCACGAGCGTCGCGTTGCTTGATGTCGGCGGTCAGCAAGTCATCGATGTCGGCCGCCGCCACCCCAGCCTCGATGGCGAGGCGGCGTCCCAGGGGGCTCGTGCGGTGTTCGAAGTACACGCTGCGTAGGCCGTCGATGATGTGCTCGGCTTGGCGCTGATCGATCCGGCCCGCTGCAGTCAGCTGTTCGAGGCCGTAACGGAGGTTCACCAGGAACAGCGTCGCCGCCTTGTCGGTGCGCGGGTCGAGCATCGCCACCAACTCGTCGTCGTAGGTGACGGTTCGGTCGACGACTCGGTCGTAGACCCAGCCGAATCCTTGTACGCCGTGGTGGCGAAGTTCGGCCGCACGCAGCGCGCCGAGGCTGGCGCAGCCCCAGACGACATATCCACGTCGCACCAACCCGTGGACCTCTGTGGGCGACGGGGGATGACGATGAATCATGTAGCCGTCGACAAGGACGACAGTGGTGCCCTCGGGGGCGTCGAAGCGGTCCAGGTCGCCGCGTTCGGCCGGTGGATACCAGTGCAGCTCAGGTGAATTCGGGCGGCAGTCGACCGGCAGCGACGGACCGGCGTATACCGCAATCATGCGGGCACCAGCGGGTTGAGGTGTTCACGGTAGGCCGAGCGACGGAAGTTCAGGGCCACCGCCGATCGGGGTGCTCCTGTGTGTATGGGGCCGGAGCGGTGCACAGCGTAGGAGTGATGGACCACGGCCCCACCGGCTGGTACCGGCGCGGACACGTACGAGAAAGCTGAGCCGTCGATCAACTCGGCCCTGAAGTTCGCGGCATCGGTGTCGTGGTGTTTCAGTAGCTCGCCCACCGATGGCTGTCGGGTCGCGTACTGAAGCACGCCGGACTCGTCATCGACGTCGGTCAGCGCGATCCACATGCTTATTGCCTGTTCCTCGCCGAAGTGGTCACGGTAGAAAATCTGGTCCTGATGCGGCGGAGTCGGCTCGCTGTCGGGACCTGGTTTGCCGAAGTACTCGGTGAGGAACGGCACGGTCCGCGCCCCGACCAGCCTGTCCGCCAGCAGCTGGACCTCGGGCAAACGGGTCAGATCGAACAGCAGGTCACTGTGCCGATCGAGGTAGTGCATGCTCAGCACCCGCTCACTCTGATCACGATGAACCACCGTGCCATCGAGTTCTTCCCGCGATTTAGCGCACAGCCGGGCAGCGTCGGCGCGAAGGGCATCCAGGAGTGCTGCATTCGCGAATTCGCGCATCACCACGTAGCCGGCCGAGTCGAGTCGAGCCCGCAAAGCGCCGGCCTGGTGTTGGTCAGGGAGCCGCAGATGCTCAGATCTTGGCTGGTACATACAGGGTCGGCCTCCGCCATAGCTGCAGGTCGGTGTTCACGAGGTCATCAATCGGCAGCTCGTTGATCGAGCTGGACTCGAGGGCGTGAGCCGCCGACCAGACGACCTGCACGCGGTGATCGCCGCCGTAGATCGGTGCAAGCAGGTCGACTATCGGAGCCAACGCCTTCAGATCCGGATCGTCCTTGATGACAGCACGATTCAGGGTCGACGCGAGCTGGAACAGCAGCAGCGGCACGTTGGGGTTGGGCTTCCATCCGGCTTGCAGCATCGTGCTCGTGTCGTAGAGCTGCACGCCATAGCCGTAGTCGATGCCGAGGTCACACAGCAGTGTGTCGAAGGAACTCACCGCGGGCAGTACCGAGACACGCAGTCCCTTGCTCTCGGCGAGTTCCAGCGTGTATTCCGTCGCACTGACCAGGAACAACGGGTGTCCGTGCACCAGAAAAGAAACGGGCCGCGTCTCCAGCGCCGCATCGACAAGACGGCGCGAGATTTCCCGGTACACGTCATCGCGGACGGTCTGGCCTTCGTACAGCGGTGCCATGTCTTCGACGTCCGGGCAGTACTGCCGGACGTGTTCGATAACGGCGTCGTCCGCGTGCAGCACGTATACCCGCCTGCTGGCGCGGAGGGCCTGGATCGTCTCGATTGTCAGATGCAGTGTGCCCTTGATGCCGGTTCCGAGAAGGTAGATAGAGGTCTTGCGCACGTGTGGGCTCCTGGCAGTGGTGGTGGTTACAGCAAAACAGCCAGGTACCGCCGGGAGTGGTCGCGCGGTATCTGGCTGATCTGAGCAGCTACTACTCGCCTACCGGAGTGATGTCTTCGTCCGTGTAGAACCGGTTGCCGTTGTCCATCAGGAACGCCCGGAACCGCCGGACATCCACGCCCCACTCTTCAAGCGCCACGCGCCGGCCGGTGCCGAGGATGGCCTTCTCGTCGTCCGTCAGATCGGTCTCGGCAAGCGCGGCGGCCGGATCAGCCAACAGCAGCTCCCGGAATTCGATGTCCTCGGCCGCTCGGGACAGGACAGCCTCAACGCGAACCTTGGCCGCATCATCGAGCTGAGGAATGATTGAAGTCACACGTACCTCCCAGATATACGGAACCAGCCAACCTCGATGTCGGCTACCACCTTGCGCCCCAGTGCTTTTGGACGGTGGTCAAGGCAGTGTCCCATATCACGGATGTGAAACGCGATACCTTTACCGCCCATCCGCGGCATGACCCTGGGGACGGCGAACCGGGCTACCACGAGGTTGACGTAGGCTTTGAACCTGTCCCAGCACGTAGGGCGACCGACCATCGCCTCCCCCCGAATCACGGATGGATGATGCACCCATACCGCTCCCACACCTGCGCCGAGCTTCGTACGTCAGACGTCGACCACGCTGTACGGCTGTCCGGATGGCTGCACAACAGGCGCGACCTCGGAGGCGTGCTGTTCATCGACCTGCGTGACAACTACGGCATCGTCCAGCTCGTCGTGCGGCCCGAGTCGCCGGTGTTCGACGAGCTGAGCCATCTGCCCAAGGAATCGGTGATCCGGGTCGACGGCCACGTTCTTCGGCGCGCCCCGGAGAATGTCAACCCCGAGATCGCCTCGGGCGAGATCGAGGTAGAAGTCTCAGAACTGGAAGTCCTGGGCACCTGTGATCCGCTCCCGTTCCAGATCTTCCCCGAGGACAAGGTAGGCGAGGAGACGCGCCTTCGTTACCGCTTCCTCGACCTGCGCCGACAGCGGATGCACCGCAACATCCTGTTGCGCTCGGCCGTTATCGCATCCATCCGGCAGAAGATGACCGCCCGCGGATTCTTCGACATGCAGACCCCCATCCTGTCGGCCACCAGCCCCGAAGGGGCGCGAGACTTCCTGGTGCCCTCACGGACCCACCCCGGCAAGTTCTACGCCCTGCCGCAGGCACCGCAGCAGTTCAAGCAACTCCTGATGATCAGCGGGTTCGACCGGTACTTCCAGATCGCCCCGTGCTTCCGTGACGAAGACTCCCGCGCCGACCGATCCCCAGGCGAGTTCTACCAGCTCGACATCGAAATGAGCTTCGTCGAACAAGAAGACGTGTTCGAAGTCGTCGAAGAGGTCTTCGTCGAACTGTTCAACGAATTCGCACCCGACCGGCAGACCGTCGCGCCGTTTCCCCGAATCGCCTACCGCGACTCCATGGCCCGATATGGCACCGACAAGCCCGATCTGCGATCCCCGCTGGAACTTGTCGATGTGTCAAACCTGTTCCGCGACAGCGACTTCAAGGCGTTCTCGAACAAACACGTCCGAGCACTGGCGGTCCATGACTGCGCCGACAAGCCACGCTCGTTCTACGACCAACTCGGCGCCTTCGCCATCGAGCAAGGCGCAGCGGGCCTGGCCTGGATCAAGATCGGCGACAACGGCGCGCTGTCCGGCCCGATTGCGAAGTTCCTCACCGAATCCGTCACCGAACAGCTGATCGCCGCCGTCGACGGGAAGCCCGGTACCGCGGTGTTTTTCGGTGCCGGATACGAGGCCGACGTCGCGAAGATCATGAGCGAGGTCCGGGTCGAGGCGGCCAAGCGTGCCGGCATCTTCGACGAGGGCGTGTTCCGCTTCTGCTGGGTAGTCGATTTCCCGATGTACGAGAAGGCCGACGACGGCTCTATCGAGTTCAGTCACAACCCGTTCTCGATGCCGCAAGGCGGTCTGGAAGCGCTTCGCACGCAAGATCCGCTCGACATCTTGGCGTGGCAGTACGACATCGTGTGCAACGGCATCGAACTGTCCAGCGGAGCGGTCCGCAACCATGATCCGGAAATCATGTACGAAGCCTTCCGAATCGCTGGCTACGACAAAGAACACGTCGACGAGCAGTTCGGCGGCATGGTTCGCGCGCTGCACTATGGTGCGCCGCCACATGCCGGGGTCGCGCCGGGCGTGGACCGGATCGTCATGCTGCTGGCAGATGAGCCCAACATTCGGGAGACCATCGCGTTCCCGCTCAACCAGAACGCCCAGGACCTTCTCATGGGTGCGCCGAGCGACGTAGAGCCCGCACGTCTGCGCGAGCTGCACCTCAACCCGCGCAAGAAGGAGTAGGCACCGCGGCTGCACAGTTGGCCTCGGCCCATACCCGTGGATGCCTGGCAGCTATGCCTCGTCACGGCTTCTTCCAACCCATGGTGGTCGTCGTATCGGGGTGGGCCGCGCTGGCGGCCGGATGTCTTGTAGTCGCGGCAGGACTTCGGTGTCGTCGTCCGCGTGCCGCCAGCGCGCAGGCCCGGAAGCAGTCGGCGGATGCCGGATCGGCTCGGTGTCAGGTTCGGTTTCCGCAGCGCTATCCTCGGCCGGAACACCGTCGGTCACGTCTGCGTTCCCAACTCTTCGGACCGCTGGTCCGGTCACCTCTACCGTGTACCGCTTATCGCTACGGGGACGCTGCGGCAAGAACTCGTGTCGCCCCGGCTTGCGAATTCCTTTGCACCACAATCCAAGCCGGAACCCAAGCACTGCCGCAGTGAACACCGAGGCTGGCCACAGAATCGGGATGAGGGACGGCATCGTTCAGAAGTCGTCCGCGACCAGCAGCAAGTAGGCCGCTTCCAAGTGCACAACGCACTCGTCGGGACGGTGGAAGCGGTGAATATGCTGTAGCTCACGGGCACGTTCGACGGTCAGCTCCATCAAGTGTGACCGACACATGAACTCAGCCAACATGCCGTCCGCCTGCACGAATACCTTGCGTTCCAAGGGATCTGGCGACGTCACGGTTCTTGTCCCTTCGGATTCAGTCGTCCGTCTCGGAATCCGTATTCCCGTTCTCCGGCCACACCCGCCGTGGCGGAAACTCCGTCCCGTCCCCCTCCGGCCCCTGCTCGGGCGGCAAGCGCAAGCGTCCAGCCCGCACCGCTTCGACCAGCTCGTTGAACGACTCGAGGCACCAGCCGAGTTCAGCGGCGTCGCGTTCGTGGCGTTCGGCGTCGTTCTGCCGCAGGGCGTACAGCAGGTACTTCCAGACCAACCAGGCGGCCCACTGCCCGTAAGTTGACGGGCTCAGCGGTGCATCCGCCTGGTACACAACGTCTTTGGTGTGTCCGCCCGCTTCGCGGTCGATGAACCAGACGTGCAGGTTCACCTGCTCATTGATCAGGCTCATATCTTTCGGCCGTTGTTCGTAGACGTGCCGCCAAATGCCGACCAGTTCCCGTGCTCCGCGCAGGATGACCGTGGTGGGTTCCTCCGCGCCCGCGCAGACCCGAAGGAACGGTCCGGCATCCGGCAGCGGCTGATCCGGCGTGGCCTCCACCGGCGGGAGCGTGAAGGCCAGCGGCCGGTTTGGATCAGCACCGTAGAAGACATGGTGTACGGGGCGGTCGGTCGACGTAGCCAGCGGATCGTCAGGCATAGATTCGGCATCCCTTCAGTCGAGGTGACGTTCAAAGCAACGAGCGAAAAGTGTTGGGAGGAAACGAGTTCGGATAAGTGGCGCGGGGCTCGGCAGGCTGCCTCAGTCCCACAACTCCGCGCATGGCAGCGGCGGCAGATCCGGATACACCTCGTCATCCACGGTGATGCGTAAGTCCATGTCGGCGAACGTCCCGGCCAGCTCGTCGGCGACGTTCTGCACCTGTTCGGCCGATGCCTGAAAGTCCAGCTTGAGGGCACCGGACTCGATGCGGATATGTCGAACGCGCTGCGGTGGGCGGGGCGGGGTGACGGGCGGCATGCCGGATCACATCCCCGGTAGCGTTCGCCGGTCGGACTCGATCTCCGCCGCCAGACAGTCGTACCCGGCGCACAGCACGGCCAGCTCGTGCGCTTCGGACGTGGCCGTGGTCATCGGGTCCGCACCCTTGCTGACGGCCCGCTCCCACAGATCCGCCATCTTGGCCGCGATCTCCCCGATGGACTCCGTGTGCACGGCAACCTCGGCAACAGCATCGGCGGGGGAGGTGGGCGGCGTGTCGAAATGTCGATCCTCGTGCCGCTGTCGCAGTCGTTCGGCCACGGCGTCGTCGATGACCATGATCAGCATGTCGAGATCTGCCTTGGCTGAAACTAGTTCCGCGGCGGCCGATTTCATCTCTTCCGCTGATGCGCTCGGGTCACTGAGTACCTCGAACGCCAGCCGGCACTCGCGGTGGCAGTCCGCCAGGTCAGCGGCTGGATCCAAGATGTCCCGTGCTGCCACGCGATCCAGGCCAGCGAACGCGGCCACGAACATCTCACTCGAGGGCAGTGGCTCAACCGGTGCCCATTCCGGCGTCGCCTCACTCGCATCCGGTGCGCTTGTGCCGGTCGGCTGGTCGCCGGGGTTCTCGGTGCCCGACGTGGAGGTCATCGCGGTCACCGAGGCTTGCTCAGGTCCGGCACGACACAGCCCGCCTCGACCAGCACCTGAAGCGCGGCGGCCTTGCGGGGGCAGCGGGTCGCCCGGCAGGCGACGTGGTATTGCATCACGCTGTGGGCTTGGGCGAGGGTGAAGGGCACCCGGGGTGCCTGGTGGGTTTCCTGCTCGGTCAGGGTGAGCGTCTGATGCATGGCCAGGGTGTGCATTTTGGCTGAACCTCGAAATTCTCTTTGCCGGAATATGAGGGATGCACCCGGCGCCGAGGGCTCTCGCCACTGACCAACCTCCCAGGTCAGCCGGTGCGCCGTAGCAGGTACGGCGTCGGCCCGGCACCGGGTGCGATTTGACCGTACGATCGGGAATGACCAGGAAAACGCCGAAATTACGGGTAGCGTTCCGTTTATGCGAAATTCCGTATATTCTGCCCGGACAACGGTTTTCGGGTAGACAGCCCCAGCAAACCGGCTGACAATTGGGGGCGTTGGATATGCATATGACGACCGGCGAAGTCATCCGACGGATCCGCAAGTCCATCGGGATGACCCAGGGTGAGCTGGGCGAGTTGATCAACTTTTCCCAGCCTGCGGTCTCGGGCCTGGAACGCGGTGGCCCCGCCTCATACGACCTTCGAGTCCTACGGCTCGTGGCCAGAGCGCTCCAGGTGCCATTGGCCATACTGGTAGTGGAGTCGGACGAGGAGGCAGACGTGGACCGTCGTCAATTCTTCAGAGCGGGGGCGTTAGGCAGTGCGGGAGCCGCCATGATCGCGGCTGGCCCCGCATCAGCGGCAACGTCCGGTGCCCGGGTCGGTGCCAGCGACGTTGCTGAGATTCAAGACAGCATCAACCAGATCCATGAACTCGATCTCGTAGTCGGCGGTGACCGGCTATGCCACCTGGCAGCGAGCCAAGTGCGCTACGTCCAGCAGTTGCTGAACAGCGGTAGCTATGCCGACGACACTGGCAAGGCGCTGGCGACCGCGACCGCCGAGATGATGACTGCAGCGGGGTGGGTCCACTACGACGCTGATCGGCGCGATGATGCTCGGCGATATTACGCCGATGCCGCCCAGGCTGCGGCAGCCGCGGGTGACGGCATCGCTTCGTCGCACGCGCTGCTGAACGCCAGCTACCTTGACACGGACGGCCTGGACGGGCGGGGGGCTCGTCAGCCGCGACCGCACAATGCGGTGCACCTGACACAGGCGGCGCAGGATGCTGCTCGGCGCACCGGCGGTCCCAAAGTGCGCGCGCTGGCAACGCTTCACGAGGCGCAAGCCCTGGGTATTGCGTCCGACAAGGCGGCAATGGCGAAGGCGATCGGTCGAGCGCACCGGGCATACGATTCCGGGCGCGGGTACGACCCGGATTGGGTGTGGTTGCCCGAGCCTGAGTTCAACGCGCTGACCGGGATTTCATACATGAGCGCTGGCGACTATCGTCAGGCAGCGGCTTACTTGCAGACGGCCATCGCAGACGCGTCGGCCTGGCCTCGCGAACAAAGCGCATGGCAGCTCGAACTCTCGCACACCTACATCAAGGCTGGAGACGTCGCACAGGGGTGCTCGCTGTTGACCCAGAACTACAAAGCTGTCGGGGATCTGGCATCAGCGCGCCTCCACCGGAAGTTGGATGCCATCACCACGGCGGTGCGTCCGTATGCGGAGGTGCCAGAGGTCAAGGAGTTTCTGGAGTTGCGCGGCATGCACGCATAGAGCGATGTCGAGTCGCTGGCCGCACGAGTGCCCAACTCGCCACCGGCAAACTCGGGTCGGACCAGGACCACGGCCATCGTCACCAGCACCGGCCCGGCGGGGTTCGTGCTGCCCGCCAGATCTCGACCCAGCCTGTGACGAATATCACTAAAGCTCGTAGGTCCAATTTCGGCCCTGAAACAGGAGTCCTCCTACAGCGGATCCAGCGGCGCGGCAGGAGCCAACCGTTGTCGGCAGGCGCTCGCACTCGGCGAGACCACTCCCGAGACACCCGAGACCAGACACCGAGACATCGGCACAGACTAGCGAGACACCCCGGTCCCGAACCACGCCTGCCGGTCTCGGCCACGCCCCACGACCAGCCCTTATCCAGCACTGATTAGAAAGATTGAAAAAATTTCGCGCAGGGGGTTTACAAACCCGCGACGAGAGGTACGCTAGTTGGCCCAGTGTGTCGACCGGAGCCTACAACACACCCAGAGTACAAGTTGAGGATTCCTAGGGTATGCCGTCGGTGAGGGTTCGTCAAGCTGGGACCACAACTCAACATCACGTGTGACGCTGGCCTCGACGGGTGCCACGGCAATCGAGGAGTCGAAGCGGGCACAACCGAACCCGACCACCGCGACCGAGCCCGCGGCACCTCGCCACAAGCAGAGGGGCCGCAGGTAATGGAGGCACCCATGCGCACACCCGACCACCCCGACGACAACCTCAACGACGACCCCGACAACCCCGGAGACAACAAAGATGCCGTAGTGATTCCGCTGCGGCGAAAAGCGCCCAGTAATAACTCCGGCAATAACAACGAAAACCCGCCCGAAACCGGCCCTGACCTGCCGGTTTGGCGGTACAATCAATCCAGGAAACGCGCCGCTGACCAGCGTTATGCTGGTCGTGTCCATTATGTTCACGGTGCGCGTGCCGAACAATTGCGTGGCGAACTGGCCGATGTCACTGCGCAATTGTTGGCGTGGGCCGTGCAACAACAATCCGATGATCGATCCAGGCAGGATGGTGCCGCCGCATGACCCCCGACGACCCGCCCGTGAATCCGCCCGCCCCCGCCCTGACCCACCGGACGGCATCGCTGTCGGCGACCGTACCCGTGTCGGGGCCGTCGGGGTTGTCCGACTACGCGGTGTCGCCGCTGGGAGTGCCGGTCTCGGTGCTGCGCAACGAGGTCCGGGTAGCGTTCCTCGGTCGCACCTCCACCGAGGATCAGCAGGACCCTCGGCAGTCGATGCTGCGGCAGCTGGGCAACTGCAAGGCCGCGATCCCGGAGTCGTGGGTGATCGTGGCGCACTTCTACGACGTCGAGTCCGGTCGCATGGATCTCGACGACCGCGGCCACGGCTCTGATTACGATCGCTTCGACATCCCGATCGCCCGCGACGGTGGCGTCGCCGATCTGCGCGACGAGGCCGCCCATCCCGGCCGCCGCTTCGACGTCGTGATCTGCGAATCGGTGTCCCGCGTGGCGCGGCGGACGTTCGAGGGTCTGTCGATCGAACGTGAACTCGAAAACGCCGAGGTGCCGCTGTTCGCGTCCAACGAGCCGATCCAGCTGTCCGGTAGCCGCGCCCAGCGCATCCTGCAACGCCGCATCAACCAATCCATCGCCGAGTACGAGACCCTCAACACCCTCGAACAATCCTGGGGCGGACTGTGCACCCACGTCCGCGAGGGCTGGAACATCGGCAAGCCCCCGTACGGGTACAAGGCCAAGACCTACCGGCATCCGAACCCGACCAAGGCGGCCAAGGGGCAGACCAAGACCCGCCTCGAACCCGACGGGGTGCGCGGAGAGACGGTCACCCAGATCGCGTTGTGGCGCCACCGAGAGGGCCTGGGCTACGACACCATCGCCGAGCGCCTCAACGCCGACCCGGTGAAATATCCGCCACCAATACCGCCGGGGCGGGAACGTGCCCGGGGTGCGTGGGGCAAGACGAGCGTGTTCGAGATCCTGCGCAACCCCAAGTACACGGGGTTCCAGGTGTTCAACCGGCGCGCGTCGCGGTCGCGGCGGGGGAAGGTGAACGATCCGGTGAAGTGGGTGTGGTCCAGCGAACCCGCGCACGAGCCGTTGATCCCGAAATGGATGTACGACGAACTCGCCGCCCGCCGACAAGCCCGGCGCGGCTCCCGCGACGGCAACACCAGCAACACCCACCCCGCGACCCGTCGCACCTACCTGCTGCGCGGCATGGTGTTCTGCGGATGCGGACGGCGGATGTTCGGCAACCACCGCCACAACAGCGGCTACTACATGTGCTGGCCGCGCGGCAACAACCGGGGCCGCTCGGACAAGTACACCGGTCACCCCAAAGCCGTGTACCTCCGCGAAGACGCTGTGCTGGATGCGCTTTCACGCTTCTTCGCCGAAAGGGTGTTCGGCTCGCATCGCCGCGAGCTGCTCGCCGCCGACCTCGCCGGCCTCGACGACCGCGCCACACGAGAGCGCCAAGCCGAGCGCGAACGACTCCAACGAGTCGTCGCCGACGTCACCCGGCGGCAGAACTCAATCCTGAGGCAAGCCCAGGACGGCGACCCCGACGACCCGTTCACCAAAGGATTGCGCGGCACCTACAACGATCTCGACGCCGAGAAGACCGCCGCACTGTCGGTCATCGCTCAACTCGACGCCGCCGACACCGCCGAACCCCAGCGGCCCGGCACCGCCGACATCGCACTGCTGGACGCCCTGCCGTACCTGGCACTCAATCTGGCCCAAGCGCCGGAAGCGTTGCTGCGCAAGCTGTTCGAGATCACCCAGCTCGCCGTCCGGTTGCACGACGACGATGACCAGGTGACCATCACCATCACACTGCCCGCCGACCACATCCCCGACATCACCCACACCGCAGAAAGGATCACCAACACCATGCCCCCTACACAACAAACGCCTGCCCACACGGCAGATACGGGTTGTGTAGATGCTGTACGTGCCCCCGGTCGGGATCGAACCGACACTGGACGGATTTTAAGTCCGCTGCCTCTGCCAGTTGGGCTACGGGGGCGCCCGGTCAGCCTACCGAATTTGTACGGGCGTCTCGGAATTCTCCGGGGATTTGCTCAGTGGACGCCCTCCATGTGCCGACTGACCCAGGGGGCGATGCAGCGGACCGCCACACCGACGGCGATGGTGATCAGACCGAGGGTGCCGAAGTAGGCGACCTCGTGGTCGGCGCTGTAGTACTTCGACAGCACCCCGGACATCGAGGTGCCGATCGCGACGGAGAAGAAGTTCAGCGCCATCATCTGCGCCCGGAACGCCTCGGGCGCAAGCTGAGTCGTCACGGCCAGGCCGATCGGCGACAGCAGCAACTCGGAGGCCGCGAACAGGCTCATGAGGAAGAAGACCAGCAGCGCGGGGACCTGCTTACCGTCGATCCCGGCCAGCGGCACGAACAGCAGGAAGGCCGCGCCCATCCCGATGACGCCGTAGGAGAATTTGCGCGGGGTGCTGGGCGCGCGGGTCCCCAGCCGCGCCCACAGCAGCGCGAACAGCGGCGACAGAATGATGATCCACACGGGGTCGATCGAGCTGACCCAGCTCGGCGGGGCGTCCCAGCCGAAGATCGACCAGTTCATCCGCTTGTCGGAGTACACCGTGAGCACCGTGAAGATCTGCTGGAACAGCGAGAAGAACACGGCCTGGGCCACGAACAGCGGGATGTACGCGCGCACCCGGGTGCGTTCGATCGCGGACACGATCGGGCTGGTCAGCATGATCGCGAAATAGACGATCGAGGCAACGGCGACGACGCCGGTGATGACCCACGGCAGATTGTCCAGCGTGACCAGCCCGGTCACCGACGCCAGCACGGCCACCGCGACCACCGCCGCGACGAATCCGGCGGACCTGCCGATCGCGTTGCGCGGCAACGGGTTCGGCACCGCGCGCCCGTGTTCGCCGAGATTGCGGCGGAACATGGCGTACTGCGTCAATCCCAGCGCCATGCCGATCGCCGCCGCCGCGAAGCCGTAGTGGAAGCCGAGGTGATCGTTGAGCAGGCCGGTGATCATCGGGCCGATGAAGCCGCCGAGATTGATGCCGAGGTAGAACAGCGTGAACCCGGTGTCCAGGCGCGGATCGTCCTTCTCGTACAGCGTGCCCAGCAGCGAGGAGGCATTGGCCTTCAGCGCGCCGCTACCGAGCGCGACCAGTACCAGGCCGACCCCGACCCCGGCCAGCCCGGGAAGCAGCGCCAGCGCGATATGCCCGGCCATCACCACGACACCGCCGTAGAACACGGTGCGCTCCATGCCCAGCAGCCGGTCGGCGATCCAGCCGCCGAGCACGGTCGCCAGGTAGACGAACCCGCCGTAGGCGCCGACGATGCCGGTCGCCGTGGATTCCGCGAGCCCGAGGCCGCCGTCGGTCACCGAGTAGTAGAGGTAGTAGCCGAGGATGGCGACCATCCCGTAATAGGAGAATCGCTCCCACAGCTCGACGCCGAAGAGGTTCGCCAATCCCATCGGCTGTCCGAACAGGGTCCGCTCGGCGGGTCTGCCGGACCGCTGCACCACTCCCGTCATGCGTATGACCTTTCCATGTCACGCAATTTTCCAGCAACCAGGGTGGCGGTCGCATCGTTTCGGCGCACCGGGTCTGGTCCGCCGCCGCAGGGCAGAGTAACTGGACGCTTGTCTCCGCGAGGCGGATTCCGGTCAGAATGTTCAGGCGATGTGCAGATTGCACGCAATCTGCACAATTCGGCTCGCAGAAACTTGTCACGGCGCACCCCTCGCCGTCGCCGGTGCCGCATCGAGTTCAGGATCGCCGCATCACCCGCCCGAAGGAAGCCGGGATCATCCGCGCGCGGACGGCTACGACCCGGGACGCGCCGGGAGCCGGGCGCCGCCCCACTGCCGGAGCGTTCGCCGGTGACCGACCTTCGACATCACCGGAAGCGTCGGCCTACGGGCACGACTCCGCCACTCCTGCAACACAATTCGATTCCGGTTCGGATCGTCAGGCGATGGACATGGCGATGCCGTCGAGGATGTCGTGCTCGCTGACGATCAGCTCGCCGATGCCGGCGCGGCGGGCCAGCTCGTCGGCTAACACCTCGGTGACGACCGCGCCGCCACCGATCACATCCACCCGCCCCGGGTGCATCGGCCCGAGCGCGGCGCGTTCGTCGTGGTCCATCTTGACCAGCCGATGACACACGGCCCGAACCTCTTCCAGGCTCAGCCGGGTGAGATGCACACGCTCCGAATCGTATTCGGGCAAATCGAGCGCAACCGCCGCGATCGTGGTCATGGTGCCCGCCACGCCGACCCAGGTGTGCGCCCGCTCCACCGGCACCACCCCGAATGCCTGGGCCAGCCGCTGCGACGCGAAAAACCGTGCGGAGGCGACCTCTTCGGGCGTGGGCGGATTGCCGTGCAGGCACCGCTCGGTGATCCGGACGCAGCCGATGTCGGCGGAATAGGCCGCCTCGACACCGTGGCTGTTGCCCAGCACCACCTCCGTCGAACCGCCGCCCAGATCCACGACGACGAACGGCCCTTCGGCACTGGACAATTCGCCGACCGCGCCGGAGAACGACAGCCGCGCCTCCTCGTCGCCGGTGATGACCTCGGCCTGGGCGCCCGGCACCACGCGGCTCAATTCCCTTGCGGCCATGGCGAAGAAGTCGTCGCGATTGCGGGCGTCGCGGGTGGCGGAGGTGGCGACCATCCGCACCCTGGTCACTCCGGCGTCGAGCATCCGGTCGACGTAGTCGTGCAGCGCGACCCGGGTGCGTTCGATCGCCTCCGGGTGCAATTCGCCTGTGGCATCGACACCTTGGCCGAGGCGCACGATCTGCATCTCGCGGTGCACGTCGGCCAGGTGCCCGTCCGCACCCGCCTCCGCGATCAGCAGCCGGATCGAATTCGTGCCGCAATCGACGGCGGCCACCCGGTCACTCATCGCTGTCCTTCCCCACCGGATCATGGTGGTACTGCTCGTATTTCGGCCAGTCCGCCGGAACGGCCGTGCCGCGCAGGCCGTTATCGGCGGCCAGCGCCACCGCCTCGTCGCCCAGGGGGTTCACCCCGGGCCCCTTCGCCAGTGCGTGCGCCATCAGTACGTGCAAGCATTTCACCCGCTCGGGCATGCCGCCACCGCTGAAATCGGTATCCAGCGACTCGATTTCGTCGCGCTCGGCCAGATAGCTCTCGTGCGCGGCGCGATACCCGGCGGCCAGCTCGGCATCGGCGCGCAGCCGCTCGGACATCCCCCGCATCAGCCCGGCGGCCTCCTGCCTGCTGGCCTCGGCGGTGAGCCGCGGATCGGTCAGGTAGTACAGCGTCGGGAACGGCGTGCCGTCGGGCAGCCGCGGCGCGGTCTTCACCACCGCCGGTTGGCCGTCCGGCGTGCGGTAGGCGACGGCGAGCACGCCGCGCGGCGGACGGCCCAACTGCCGGGCGACGATCTCCAGATCGGCGTCAGAGGCGGGCTCGGTCACCGGGGCGCTCCTTCGGGGTTCGGGGGCGGCGGGGCCGCGTCCTCGGATTGCGGCACGGCAGCGGGATCGGATTCGGGCGCGGCCGCCGCGGGCTGCGGCGTGGACATGCTGCGGTACAGCTCGGTGTACCAGGGGTCCGGGCGGCGCTCGCGGGTGGGCTGCGCGGGCACGGCGGGCTGTTCGATACCGGGCACCTGGACGATGTAGGCGGTCTCGCCCGGCATCACCAGCCGCAACCGGTCGCGCGCCTCGGATTTGATGTAGGCCGGATCCTGCTGCTGTGCCCGGCGGTCGCGCAACCGGGCCAGATCGCTCTCCAGCTCCGCGCGCTCCTGCGCGAGCTGCGCGGCCTCGCTGCGCTGACTGAAATACGTCCGCATCGGCACCGCCAGGGTCAGCGCCAGCGCGCACAGCACCGCCGCCAGGATCACCGCGCGGCCGGTGGACAGGCCGAGGATCTTGCGTTCGTGCCTATCCCGAACGGCCGCACGAGAATCCGGCTTGCCCACGCGACGCTGCGCCGCGCGCTTACCGGCGGCCGTGCGGGCCGTGGACGCCGAGCCCGCGGCCGGTTTCCTGGTGCGCGATCCGGCGGCCCGCGACGAGCGGCGGTCCCCGCGTCCTGCCGGACCGGCCCCGCGTCGCTCTGTCATCTCACACCTCGAAAGTCGGCTGAATCCGTGGCGGGGGGGGGGGGGGGGGGGGGGGGGGCGGCCGCGCCCCCGGGCGGGGCGGGGGAGAGCCGCGAAAAACACCAGGGCGCGAATCCGGCGGCGCCGGTGCCGGGCGGTGATCAGCCCGCTGTCGGCGTCGACCCCGAGCTCCCAATCCAGGTGCCAGTCGTTGAGCCA
>NZ_JARWQD010000020.1 GCF_029869545.1 Nocardia wallacei
GCATGGCGCCCACGACGATCAGCACGATCTCGAGTCCGCTGCTGCGCAGCCAGCCGGTGATATCGCCACCCGCGGCGAGCGCAGCGGTACCGGCCAGGTCTATCGCGAGCGCGATTTTCGGATCTCGAAGGTCGCCTCGACGGCGGATTGGTCGGCCGATTTGGCCTTCTTCTCCGCCCGCTTCTCCTTGAGGGATTTTCCCGACTTCTTGGACATGGTCTTGCGCGGAGACTTGTCGGACATGAGGGTCCTTTGTTTGCAAGACCTGAGTGGTCTCGTTACCTCGACCGTACGCCACCGGATCCGATCACGACGCGGATCAGGCGCTCCACCCATGGCGAATCCGCCGCAAAGACAGGGAATTTCGCAGTGGAAACCCACCCGGGCGGGTGGGTTCTGTGAAGTAGCCCCGACGGGATTTGAACCCGCGCTACCGCCTTGAGAGGGCGGCGTCCTAGGCCGCTAGACGACGGGGCCAGGACTCGATCTCGGCAGGGAGATCGGCGTGCCCTCCAACCGGAGGGCTCGGTCAGCTTACCGGGCTCCGGCGTCGCGGACCAAATCGCCGTGCAGCGCCGCGTGCAGGGTGGCCGCCCACTGCTGCACGATCTCCTTGCGGCGGGCCGAATCGTCGGTGAGCACGTCGGCCAGCCCCAGACCGCGAGCCAGGTCCAGCGTGGCCTGAACCAGGTGGTGCGCAACGGGATCGGAGTCGTCGACACCCAGCGACTCGACCGCGATCCGGTGCGAGACGCGTCCGAAGCGGGCCTCCAGCGGGACGATGCGCTCGCGCAGGGCGGGGTCCGCGGCGGCGTGCGTCCACACCTGCAGGGCCGCCTTGAACAGCGGGCTGGTGTAGGACTCCACCAGCCCGGCCACCACGGCCTCGGTCCGGCCGACGCCCGCGGCCACCTCGCCCAGGGCCAGCGCCTCCGCCTTCGCCGTGGCCATCCGGGTGTCGAACATGTACTCGAGCGCCGCGGTGATCAGGTCCTCCCGGGTCGGGAAGTGATGCTGCGCCGCACCGCGCGACACCCCGGCCCGCTCGGCGACCACGGCCACGGTGGCCGCCGCCCAGCCCAGCTCGGCCAGGCAGTCGATGGACGCCTCGAGCAGCCGCTGCCGGGTGGCCCGGCTGCGGTCCTGCTTGGGTTCGTGCGGTGTCGCCATGACCGCCTATTCTGCCCAGCTCGGCGGGCGGCGCTGAAAGAAGGCCGTCATACCCTCCACGACCTCGGGAGTCCCGAAGAAGCTGCCGGACCGCTCGGCCAGCTCGGCGGCGCTGCGATCGAACTCGGCGAGCATGGCCGCGTTGACCAGCCGCTTGCTCTCGGCCAGGCCCTGCGGTGAGCCCTGCCGCAGCTCGGCCCGCAACCGGTCCACCTCCGCCGCCGGATCCTCGACGGCCAGGGTGATCAGCCCGATCCGCTGCGCCTCGGCCGCGTCGAACTTCTCCCCGGTCTGGTAGTAGCGCGCGGCCGCGCGGGAGGTCATCCGGGGCAGCAGGGTCAGCGAGATCATGAACGGCGCCAGGCCGATTCGTGCCTCGGTGAGCGCGAAGCTGCTGTGCGTTCCCGCCACCGCGATATCGCACGCGGCGAGGATGCCCATGCCGCCCGCCCGCACATTGCCATCCACCTGCGCGACAACGGGTTTGGGCAGATCCAGGATGCGGCGCAACACATCGACCATCCAGCCCGTGCGGATGTCGGCGGCCGCGGCGGGATCCGCGTCGAGTGCCTCCTTCAAATCCGCACCGGCACAGAAGGTGTTGCCGGTATGGGTGAGGACCACACCGCGGGCTTGCTCGTCGGCCGCCGCCCGCTCCAGGCCATCCAACAACTCCCGCACCAGGCGGGAGGACAGGGCATTCCGGTTGTGCGGCGAATCCAATGTGAGAACGGCGAACCCGTCCCGCACCTCGTAACGCACGTACGGTGTGTCAGGCGTCTCACTCATCGAGCCTCCTTCACCACGGCCGCTCAGTACGACTTCGGCAGGCCCAGGGAATGTTGGGCGACGAAGTTCAGGACCATTTCCCGGCTGACCGGGGCCACGCGGCCGATGCGGGCCGCGGCGAGCATGCCCGCCAGGCCGACATCGCGGGTGAGGCCGGAGCCGCCGTGGGTCTGGATGGCCTGGTCGAGGGCCTTGATACTGGCCTCGGCCGCGGCGTACTTCGCCATATTGGCAGCCTCGGCGGCGCCGAAGTCGTCGCCGGAGTCGTAGAGTACGGCCGCCTTCTGCATCATCAGCTTGGCCAGCTCGACCTCGATCTTGACCTGCGCCAGCGGATGCGAAATGCCTTGGTGCGCACCGATCGGCGTCTTCCACACCTGTCGTTCCCTGGCGTATTCCACCGCTCGATCGATCGCGTAGCGGCCCATTCCCGTCGCCATGGCGGCACCCATGATGCGCTCCGGATTGAGCCCGGCGAACAGCTGCGCCAGCGCCGCATCCTCCTGGCCCACAAGGGCATTCGCGGGCAACCGCACATCGTCGAGGAACAGCGTGAACTGGCTGTCGGGTTCGATGATGTCCATTTCCTGCCGGGTCTTCTCGAAGCCCGGGGCGTCCGTCGGGACGATGAACAGCGCGGGCTTCAGCTTGCCGGTCTTGGCGTCCTCCGTGCGCGAGACGATGAGCACCGCCTCGGCCTGGTCCACGCCGGAGATGAAGATCTTGCGGCCGTTGAGGATCCAGTCGCCGCCGTCGCGCCGCGCGGTGGTGGTGATGTGGTGCGAGTTCGACCCGGCATCGGGTTCGGTGATGCCGAAGACCATCTTCGACGAGCCGTCGGCCAGCCGCGGCAGCCAGTACCGCTTCTGTTCGTCGGTACCGTATTTCGTGATGATCGTGCCGCAGATGGCGGGCGAGACCACCATCAGCAACAGCCCGGCGCCCTGGGCCGACAGCTCCTCCATCACCAGCGCGAGCTCGTAGATGCCCGCGCCACCGCCGCCGTACTCCTCGGGCAGATTCACTCCGAGGAAGCCGAGCCGCCCGGCCTCGTCCCACAGTTCGCTCAGCGGCTCGTTGTTGCGCGCCTTGGCCGAGACGTAGTCGGAGAAACTGTATTTGGCGGCGAGCTGCGCGACCGCGGCCCGCAGCTGCTTCTGCTCGTCGGTTTCGATGAAACTCATGGCCTACTCCTGGGTGTCTGGTTGCACGATGGCCAGCACGGTGCCGACATCGACCTGTTGTCCCGCGGTGACGTTCAGCTCGGCGAGCACGCCGGTGGCGGGGGCGGTGATGGTGTGTTCCATCTTCATCGCCTCCAGCCACAGCACCGGCTGCCCCTGCTCGACCCGATCCCCGGCGGCGGCGCCGAGCCGGATCACCGAACCGGGCATCGGCGCCAATAGCGAGCCCTCGGCGATGTGCTCGGAGGGATCCTCGAAGCGGGGCAGGCGGCGCACGCTGACCGGACCCAGCGGTGAATCCACCGTCACCAGGCCCGAACCCGATCCGGAGTCGCCGTAGCGGGCCACCTCGAATCGGCGGCGTACCCGCCGCTGCGCGCGATCGGCAGCGGAGGCATCGGCGGAGCCCGCTCGGCCGCGCGGTTCGCTCGGCACCAACAGAGTGACGGAACCCGGTGTCGCCTCGATCAATTCGAGGTCGTCGTGACCGTCCACCTCGAGTCCGGTCCGGGTAATCCGGTAGCGCACCTCGTGCTTTCCGGTGGTGCGGCTCTCGTAGGACTTGGACTGCGGCTGCGCGGGCAGGTTGCGCCAACCGCTGGGCAGGCCCCCGCCGACGCGGGCGGCGGCGCGATTGGCCGCGGCCTCGGCCAGGGCCGCCGCGACGATCGACAGCTTCTCGTCCGGCTCCGAAACCAAAGGCGCGGAAAGCTTGTCCAGGCCGTGGGTATCGAAGAACGCGGTATCGGTGTCACCCGCCAGGAAGGCCGGATGCCGCAGCACGCGCACCAGCAGATCGCGGTTGGTGACCAAGCCGTGGATCTTGGCCCGCTGCAAGGTGGTTGCCAGCAGGTGGGCGGCCTCCTCGCGGGTGTCGGCGTAGGAGATCACCTTCGCCAGCATCGGGTCGTAGTGCACGCCGACCACCGAACCGTCGACCACGCCGGAATCCAGGCGAACGCCCGGTTCCTGGAGTACGGCGAATTCGACCACCGTCGAGTGCCCATCCCCCGTCGCACCGAGGTCGAGCCGGTGCACCGTGCCGCTCTGCGGCTGCCAGTCGTGCGCCGGATCCTCGGCGTACAGCCGGACCTCGATCGAATGCCCGCGCATCGGCGGCGGATCCGCGGGCAGCCGATGACCCTGCGCGACCTGCAGCTGCAGCCGGACCAGGTCCAGGCCGGTGGTGTTCTCGGTGACCGGATGTTCCACCTGCAGACGGGTATTCATCTCCAGGAAGAAGAAGTCCCCCTGCTCGTCGGCCAGGAATTCGACCGTGCCCGCGCCCTCGTAGCCGATGGCCTCCGACGCCAGCTTCGCCGCCTCGAACAACCGCGCCCGCATGCCGCGACCATCGCGTCCGCTCGCAGACCCGCTGTCACGCGCGGCGTCCGGGCCCGACAGCCGGTCGATCCGCTCGACCAGCGGCGAGGGCGCCTCCTCCACCACCTTCTGGTGGCGCCGCTGAATCGAGCACTCGCGCTCGCCGACCGCCCAGACCGTGCCGTGCGTATCGGCCATCACCTGCACCTCGATGTGGCGGCCCGTCTCGAGGTAGCGCTCGCAGAACACCGTCGGATCACCGAAGGCCGATTCCGCCTCGCGCCGTGCGGCTTCCAGCTGCCCCGGCAGCTCGTCGAGCGAACGCACCACGCGCATGCCGCGGCCGCCGCCACCGGCGGAGGCCTTGATGAGCACCGGCAGCAGATCCGCGGTCACCTCGGCGGGATTCAGCTCCGACAGCACCGGCACCCCGGCGGCGTCCATCATCTTCTTGGACTCCACCTTCGAGCCCATCTGCTCGATGGCGGCGACCGGCGGGCCGATCCACACCAGCCCGGCATCGATCACCGCGCGCGCGAAATCGGCGTTCTCGGAAAGGAATCCGTAGCCCGGGTGCACCGCGTCCGCACCGGCGGCCAACGCCGCCTCGACGATCAGGTCGCCGCGCAGGTAGGTCTCACCGGGAGCGTTGCCCGGCAGCCGGATCGCCGCATCCGCCTCACCCACGTGCGGAGCGGCCGCGTCGGCATCGGAGTACACCGCGACGGTGCCCAGGCCCATGCGGCGGCACGTGGCGAACACTCGGCGCGCGATCTCGCCACGATTGGCAACCAGGACGGTCGAAATACTCACTGCGGCCCTCACATTCGGAAGACGCCGAAGCCCTCGGCGCCCTTGATCGGGGCATTGTGGATGGCCGACAACGCCATTCCCAATACCGTGCGAGTGTCCCGGGGATCGATGACGCCGTCGTCGTAGAGGCGTCCGGACATGAACATCGGCAGCGATTCGGCCTCGATCTGCGCCTCGATCATCGCCCGCATCCCGGCATCGGCCTGTTCGTCGAACGGCTGGCCCTTGGCCTCGGCCGCCGCCCGGCTGACGATGGAGATGACACCGGCCAGCTGGGCGCCGCCCATGACGGCGGATTTCGCACTGGGCCAGGCGAAGACGAAGCGGGGATCGTAGGCGCGCCCGCACATGCCGTAGTGGCCCGCGCCGTAGGAGGCGCCCATCAGCACCGAGATGTGCGGAACCTTCGAATTGGAGACGGCATTGATCATCATCGCGCCGTGCTTGATGATGCCCTTCTGCTCGTACTCCTTGCCGACCATGTACCCGGTCGTGTTGTGCAGGAACAGCAGTGGCGTATTCGACTGATTGGCCAGCTGGATGAACTGGGTGGCCTTCTGCGACTCCTCGGAGAACAGCACCCCGCGCGCGTTGGCGAGAATGCCGACCGGATAGCCGTGCAGCTCCGCCCATCCGGTGACCAGGCTCGAGCCGTACAGCGGCTTGAACTCGTCGAAATCGGAGCCGTCGACGACGCGGGCGATCACCTCGCGCGGATCGAACGGCACCTTCAGATCCGTCGGCACGATGCCGAGCAGTTCCTCCTGGTCGTACTTCGGTTCGGCGACCTCGGCGCGCGGCGCCGGGCCCTGCTTCTTCCAGTTCAGGCGCCGCACGATGGACCGGCCGATCCGGATGGCGTCCTGCTCGTCGGCGGCCAGATAGTCGGCCAGACCGGAGACACGGGCGTGCATTTCGGCGCCGCCGAGCGATTCGTCGTCGGACTCCTCACCGGTCGCCATCTTCACCAGCGGCGGGCCGCCCAGGAACACCTTGGAGCGCTCCTTGATCATGACCGTGTAGTCGGACATGCCCGGAATGTAGGCGCCGCCCGCGGTGGAGTTTCCGAAAACCAGTGCGATGGTGGGGATTCCGGCCGCGGAGGCCTGGGTGAGATCGCGGAACATCCGCCCGCCGGGGACGAAGACCTCCTTCTGCGTGGGCAGGTCGGCACCGCCGGACTCGACCAGCCCGATCACGGGCAGCCGGTTCTGCATGACGATGTCGTTGGCGCGCAGGTTCTTACGCAGCGTCCACGGGTTCGAGGTGCCGCCGCGCACCGTGGGATCCGGCGCCACGATCATGCATTCGACGCCCTCGACGATGCCGATCCCGGTGATCACGCTGGCGCCGACGTGGAAGTCACTGCCCCACGCGGCCAGCGGGCACAACTCCAGGAACGGCGAATCCTCGTCGATGAGCAGCTCGATGCGCTCGCGGGCGGTCAGCTTGCCGCGCTTGCGATGTCGCGCCAGCTTCTCCGGGCCGCCTCCGGCGATCACCTTGTCGAACTCGGCCTCGATCTCGGCGAGCTTGCCCTGCATCGCCTCCGCGGCGGCCCGATAATCCGCCGAGCCCGCGTCGACGGCCGTGCGCAGAATCGTCATGACTGGAACCCCAATCGTTTTGCCGCCAAAGCGGTCAGGATCTCCGTGGTGCCGCCGCCGATACCGAGAATGCGGATGTCGCGGTACTGCCGCTCCACCTCGGACTCGCGCATGTACCCGAGCCCGCCGAACAGCTGCACCGATTGCGTGGCCACCCATTCGGCGGCCTCGACGGCGGTGTTCTTGGCGAAGCACACCTCGGCGATGAGATCGGTCTCGCCCTCGGCGGCCCGCTCGGCCACCTTGCGCGCGTAGACCCGCGCGACGTCGATGCGGCGCGCCATCTCGGCGAGGGTGTTCTGCACGGACTGGCGGCTGATCAGCGGGCGGCCGAAGGTCTCGCGATCGCGGCACCACCGCAGGGTGAGGTCCAGGCAGCGCTGCGCCTGGGCGTAGGCCTGCACCGCAAGGCCCATGCGCTCGCTGACGAAAGCCGCTGCGATCTGGGCGAATCCGCTGTTCTCCGGGCCCACCAGGTTCTCGACCGGCACCCGCACATCCACATAGGACAGCTCGGCGGTGTCCGACGCCAGCCAGCCCATCTTCTCCAGCTTGCGGCTCACCGTGAACCCGGGCGTGCCCGCCTCGACCACCAGCAGCGAAACACCCGCCGCCCCGGGGCCTCCCGTGCGCACCGCGGTCACCACGAAGTCGGCGCGGGTACCCGAGGTGATGTAGGTCTTGGCGCCGTTGACGATGAAATGGTCGCCGTCGCGCACCGCGCTGGTCGTCAGGTGCCCGACATCCGAACCGCCGCCCGGCTCGGTGATGGCCAGCGAGCCGATCTTCTCGCCCGCCAGGGTCGGCTTCGCCCAGCGCTCGATGTGCTCGGCATTGCCCGAGGCGATGATGTGCGGGACCGCGATACCGCAGGTGAACAGCGAGGCGAACAGCCCTCCGGACGCCCCGGCCTGGTGCATCTCCTCGCAGACGATGGCCGCGTCGATGCCGTCACCGCCGGCGCCGCCGCCCGATTCCGGGAACTGGATTCCCAGCAGGCCCAGGGCGCCCGCCTTCTTGTGCAGTTCGCGCGGGATCTCCCCCGCACGCTCCCAGTCGTCGAGGGAGGGCAGGATCTCGCGTTCGACGAATCCCCTGACGGTCGCGCGCAATTCGCGGCGTTCGGGTGTTTCCCACACATTCATGACAGCAGCTCCACCGGTATGTCGACGTGCCGGGAGCGCAGCCATTCGCCGAGCCCCTTGGCCTGTGGATCGAAGCGGGCCTGGTAGGCCACGCCCTGGCCGAGGATGCCCTCGACGATGAAATTGAGCGCCCGCAGATTGGGCAGCACGTGCCGGGTGACCGGCAGTTTCGCGGTCTCGGGCAGCAGCAGCCGCAGCTCGTCCACGGTGAGCGTATGCACCAGCCACCGCCACTGCTCGTCGGTGCGCACCCAGACCCCGATATTGGCGTTGCCGCCCTTGTCACCGCTGCGGGCGAGCGCGAGCGTGCCGAGCGGGGCCCGCCGGGTCTCGCCATGCGGCAGTGGTTGCGGCAATGGCGGCGCGGCGACCTCTGTGAGTTCCAGTGTTGTTGCGGGCGGGGCGATCTCGGTGCGCTGCCCATCGGCCAGCACGGCGATATGCGGGACCGCGGCGGCGTCGACGTAACCCGGCGTGAAAACCCCGTAGGGCGAACCGTTTCCGGGCGGCGAGGTCAGGGTGAAGCCGGGATAGCTCGCCAGCGCGAGTTCCACTGCGACACTGGAGAATCCGCGACCGACCTTGTTCGGATCCGGATCGCGGACCACGCATCGCAGCAGGGCGCTGGCCTGCTCCTCGGATTCGGCGTCGGGACGGTCGGTTCGCGTCAGCGTCCACTCCAGCTCCGCCGGTCGCACCGGCAGCCACTGCTCCAGCTGTCGTTGCACCAGGTCGGCCTTGGCCTCGATCTCGAGGCCGGTGAGCACGAAGTCCATCTCGTTGCGGAATCCGCCGAGGGTGTTCAGCGACACCTTGAGCCGCGGCGGCGGCGCCTCCCCGGTCACGCCCGAGATGAGCACCCGGTCCGGGCCCTGGGCGGTGAGCCGGATGCTGTCCAGCCGGGTCGTCACGTCCGGGCCCGCATACCGCGCGCCCTGGATCTCGTACATCAGCTGCGCCTCGACCGTATCGACGGTGACCGCGCCGCCGGTGTTCTCGTGCTTGGTGATGACGCTGCTGCCGTCGCGTCGCACCTCCGCGATCGGGAAGCCGGGGCGGTCCAGGTCGGCGATCTCGGTGAAGAAGGCGAAGTTCCCGCCCGTGGCCTGGGTGCCGCATTCGATGACGTGCCCCGCCACCACCGCACCGGCCAGCGCATCGAAATCGTCTCTGGCCCAGCCGAAGTGCGCCGCCGCGGGGCCGACCACCAGGGCGGCGTCGGTCACGCGGCCCGTGACCACGACGTCGGCGCCCGCGGTCAGGCATTCGGCGATGCCCCAGGCGCCGAGGTAGGCATTGGCGGCCAGCGGTGTACCCAGGTTCAGCTCGGCCGCCCGCGCCACCAGGTCGTCGCCCTCCACGTGCGCGACTTTCGCTGCGACACCGAGCTTTTCGGCCACCTCGCGCAGGCGATCGGCCAGGCCCGCCGGGTTCAGCCCGCCCGCGTTGGCGACGATGCGCACGCCGCGCTCCAGCGCCAGGCCCAGGCAGTCTTCCACTTGGCGGACAAAGGTTTTGGCGTAGCCGAGGTTCGGATCCTTCATCCGGTCCCGGCCCAGGATCAGCATGGTGAGTTCGGCGAGATAGTCGCCGGTGAGCACGTCGAGCTGCCCGCCTTCGAGCATCTCCCGCATCGCGCTCAGCCGGTCACCGTAGAACCCGGAACAGTTGCCGATCCGGATGACCTCCGGGTCGGCGGCCAGCCTGCTCATCGCGCGGCGCCTCCTGTGGGGTGAGTCCGCGCAGCTCCTTCGCTGCGTCGGTTACAGGGTCACATCACCCTCAGAAAAAATCAAGCCTGCGTGCTTGTTAATTAGGGTTGCTGCAGCTCAACGCCACATCACTCGCATTCCCGGCATGCTTTTGGCCGGGATCCACGGCGAGATTCCGGCCGAAAGCACGCCGGAATGACGGTCGGGAATGCCGCACGGCAAGATGGCTACGTGTCCAACTCCGTGATCGTGGTCTTCCTGTTCGCCCTGGCCGGTTTCCTGCTGGGCGGCGCCTACAGCACCTGGAAGAACACCCGCTGGCTGGCCATCGCCCTCGGCATCTGCGGCGTCCTCGCGGCAGGCGGCGCAGTCGCCTGGATGATCGGGTGATCCCGGCCAAAAGCATGCCGGGAATACGAGGGTAGGCCCATGCCGAACACGAGGTCGACCCATGCCGAACGCGAGGTCGGCCCATGCCGACCGACGGGAGCGGGACGCGGCGGGCACGGGAGCGGGACGCGGCGGGCACGGGTAGGTCGCGCGCGGGATGGGCGGGTAGGCGCGGTTATTCCTCGTCCAGGCGGTAGATGCGGAGGTCCTCCGGGACGCCGCTGAGGGGGGCGGCGAAGAAGCTGCGGCGGTAGGGCTTGGGGACGTGGCCCAGGGCGGCGAGGGTTTCGGGCTGCAGGGCCTGCAGGGTGGAGGCCGAGAGCATGGTGTTGCCGTTGCCGCCCGCCTCCATGACCCGGGCCGCTATCGTCACGTCGACGCCCAGCCAGTCGCCGCCGATCTCGCGCGGATTGCCGGTGTGCAGGCCGATCCGCATCTGCGGCCGGTAGCTCGACACCTCCACGCCGGAGAGATTGTCCTTCGCGGAGACCGCCGCCTGCACGGCCCGGTCGGGCGAGGGAAACACGGCCATCACGCCGTCGCCCATGCGCTTGACCACCCGCCCGCCGCGATCCACGATCGGAGGCTCGATGGCCTTGGCGACCCGGCGCAACAGCTCCAGGGTGGCCTCGTCCCCGGCCGAGAGCGACCAGCTGGAGAAGGCCACCAGATCGGTGAACATCACCGTCGTCTGCCGGGTGCCCTTACCGCGGCCGACGCGCTCCAGCATGGCCTGCCAGACCTGCAGCGCGCCGAGGCCGATCTCCTTGGCCGCATTCGGGGTGTCACCGACGAGTTTGTCCGCCGCCCGCGCCACCGCGCGCGGACCGCCGGGGCCCGAAACCGACAGTGGGTCACCGAAAGCCGGATCACCCGGCAGATTCTCGCGCGCCCGGCGGATCACCCCGATCACGTCGGGCCGCTGGTTGGCCGCGGCCATCAGCGACGACAGCTGCCCGGGGCGCAACCGGCCCGCGGGGCGCCGCGGGGCGTCGTCGGCGTCGGCCGGAGTGAGCGGAATCACGACATCCGGGCCGGGTTCGATGCGGCGTCGGCCACCGCCGGACTCGGTGCTCCCGCCCGCGCGTGACTCGTCCTTCTCCGATCGCCGCGCCGAACCGTCGGCATCGGCCGCGCGAGGCGCGTTTTCGCCTTCGCCGGAGGGTGTTTCGCTCACGGCGCCAGCGTAGCTCAGCCACCTGTCGGTGGGCGGATTACCGATGATCGCCACCTGCCACCTCCTATCGGACGGAGCGGGCACGCCGATGGGACCGCCGATGGATAGCTTGCTGGTTGCTCTGGCCGATAGTACGCAGCATCCATGCCGGATGGAAGCGCGCTGTTTCACAGTTAACCAACGTTTTCCATGCAGACACCGGCCCGATGCGATGGATTCGCACCGGGCCGGTGATGCCACGCCGGCCGGGCAGTGGCCGGCGTGGCTCGGGTACAGCGGTCCCCCGACAGGACCGCCCTCCCGGCCCCGGGGTTGGCGAGGGAATGCGCCCCGGGGGTTCGGGCAGGTTTTACGCGTCGCGTTTCTCCACCGTGTACAGCGCGGCGGCGAGAACGATCGCGACGAAGACCGTGAAGTAGACCAGGCCACCCCACGGGCCCCAGTGCCAGTTGCCGCTGCCCTCGGCGCCGCCGATGAAGCGCTGCATATTGGCGAAGGGCAGGAACGGCTGCACATTGCGCCCGAAGCTGCCGAACGCGCCCGCCAGCGGCTCGACCAGCATCGGCCACAGCACGATCAGCGCGATCGCGGCGGCGGACTGGCGGACCAGCACACCGATCGCCACGGCCAGGATCGCGCCGAGGAACGCGTAGACCGGGACCCCGATCAGCCCGCGCCAGTCCTCGGCGGACGACAGCGTCAGCAGTGCCCCGGCGTCCGAGCCGCTGAGCGCCTTGGCGATGCCGAAGGACAGCAGCGCCAGCACCGCGGTGAGCACCGCGCCGAATACGGCCACCAGACCGGCCTTGGTCGCGATGACCCGCGTCCGGTTCGGCGTCGCCTGGAAGGTCGTGCGGATGATCCCGAAGCGGTATTCGCTGGTCACCGTCAGTGTCGCCATGATCATCAAGATCATCACGCCCAGGCCGGTCAGGCCCGAGACGGCCATCGACACCGTCAGCTCGAGCATGCCCTCCTTGCCGTAGGAGGCCTTGGCCACCAGGCCGAAGATCGCCGCCAGGCCCAGGCCGATCACGACGATCGACGCCGAGCACCACCACGGCGACCGGGTGGAGGTGAGCTTGATTCGTTCCGCGGTTATGACGCCCATCAGAGCGCACCTCCCATCACCTGTTCGATGCCTTCGGCGTGGTACTGCACCGCACCGCCGGTCATCCGCATGAAGGCCTCCTCGAGCGAGGCCCGCTGCGGCGCCAGCTCGTACAGCGTGATGCCGTTCTCCCCGGCCAGCTTGCCGACCGCGTCGCTGGTCTCCCCGACGACGAGCAGGGCGGCGGGATCCTCCTCGCGCACCGTCAGGCCGTTGGAGGTGAGCAGGCTACGCAGCTGGTCCAGCTGCGGACTGCGTACGCGCACAGTCGATTCCGAGGCACGTTCGATGAAATCCTTGGTGTCGGTATCGGCGATCAGCTTGCCGCGGCCGATCACGACCAGGTGGTCGGCGGTCTGCGCCATCTCCGACAGCAGGTGGCTGGACACCAGCACGGTCCGGCCCTCGGCGGCCAGCCGCTGCATGAACCGGCGGATCCACAGGATGCCCTCCGGGTCCAGGCCGTTGACCGGCTCGTCGAACAGCAGCACCGGCGGATCGCCGAGCAGCGCCCCGGCCAGGCCCAGCCGCTGCGACATGCCGAGGGAGAACCCGCCCGCGTTCTTGTTGGCGACCTCGGTGAGGCCGACCAGGCGCAGCACCTCCTCCACCCGGGACTGCGGGATGCCGTTGGTCGCCGCCATCCAGCGCAGATGCGAGCGCGCGGAGCGGTTGGGGTGCACCCATTTCGCGTCGAGCAGCGCGCCGACGGTGCGCAGCGGGTTGTCCAGCTCGCGGTAGGGCTTGCCCTGGATCACCGCGGTGCCCGCGGTGGGCCGGTCCAGGCCCAGGATCATCCGCATCGTGGTCGACTTGCCTGCGCCGTTGGGTCCCAGGAACCCGGTCACCTGCCCGGGCTCGACCTTGAACGTCAGATCGTCGACAGCGACGGTCGTGCCGAACCGCTTGGTCAGGCCAGTCACTTCGATCATGAGGACCAGTCTTCCGAAAGTTGCATGTGTAGGCCATCGCTCACAGGTCGCTAGTTCGATCATCCTCGAGGATGATGGGCACCCCCATGCATGCCCGACCTATCCCCCGCTCAAACCACCATGCCATCCGGGGATTCCCCGGGCCAGCGATTTCCAGGCCGCTGAATCAGTGCCACCCGAAAGGTGGTCCCGCGGCTGTGCACTCGGAGCTGTTCACAACTCGGGTGAGGATGCCTGCGCCCAGAAGCGCTTGGGGATACGCCCGGCCTCGCGCGCGAGGTATCCCGCCCGGACCGCGGCGGCCATGGCGGCCGCCATCGTCGCGGGCCTGCGCGCACGGGTCACCGCCGTCGCCAGCAGCACCGCGGAGCAGCCCAGTTCCATCGCGAGCGCGGCGTCGCTGGCGGTGCCGATCCCGGCGTCCAGGATCACCGGCACGCCCGCGGCCGCGACGATCATCTCGATATTGTGCGGATTGCCGATGCCCAGGCCGGTGCCGATCGGGGCGCCCAGCGGCATCACCGCGGCGCATCCGGTGTCCTCCAGGCGGCGGGCCAGCGCGG
This sequence comes from Nocardia wallacei, assembly GCF_029869545.1. Taxonomy (GTDB): domain Bacteria; phylum Actinomycetota; class Actinomycetes; order Mycobacteriales; family Mycobacteriaceae; genus Nocardia; species Nocardia wallacei_A. Next base: position 13,917 of record NZ_JARWQD010000020.1, read on the forward strand.
GATCGTCGTTGGTGTAGGGCAGGACGACGAATCCGTCATCGACCAATTGCTCTGCCGCACTGACCAATTCGATGGCATCGGGCAGCAGCGTGCGTTCGTCGGCGACGACCTCGAGCTTCACCCAGTCGGTGCCGAGCGCCTCGCGGGCCAGTTGCGCGGTGAGCACCGCCTCGGCGGCCGTGCGGCACCCGGCGGTATTGGGCAGCAGGGCGATGCCCAGGCGCTGCAGCAGGTCGAGGACGCCGGTGCCGCCCGTCGCGTCGACGCGGCGCATCGCGACCGTGGTCAGCTCGGTGCCGGAGGCGACCAGCGCCTCCTCCAGGACGGCCAGGTTCTCGGCGCCGCCGGTGCCCATGATCAGGCGGGAGTCGAAGGTGCGATCGGCGATGCGCAGCGGTGCCAGGGTGGGCGCGGCGTCCACGGCGGCCGGGCTAACCACCCTGCACCGCCGTGAGCACCTCGATCTCCCAGCCGCGGCCGACCGGCTCGTCCCAGCGGGACTTGGGGAACACCGCGCCGTCGACGGCCAGCGCCACGCCCTGACAGGGCAGTTCCAGTCGCTCCAGCAGTTCACGCACGGTGAGCTGCTCGGCGAACTCGTGGTCCTCGCCGTTCACGGTGACCCCGATCGGGATCGTTGCGGTCATCGACTACCTCCTGATGGTGTTGGGGCACCGGCGTTTTCGGACACCTCGGAAAAGCGGTGCGGGTCGGCGGCCTTCGCCTCGGCGAGTACGTCCCCGGAGAGCAGGGCATCGACCGCGTCGACGGTGATCGGTACGCCGAGGATGCCGTTGCGGCCGTGGCCCGTGGCGACGATCACGCGGTCGGAGACCCGGCCGATCAGCGGCAGGTTGTCGGGGGTGCCGGGGCGGGACCCCGCGCTCGCCTCCTGCAACTCGTATTCGCCGAGTGCGGGCAGCACCGCCTCGGCATCCGCGATGAGATCCCGGACTCCGGCGACGGTCACCGCGGTATCGAACCCCGACTCGTATTGCGTTGCGCCGACGACGATTCCGTTCGCCCGCGGCACCAGATACAGCGGGCGGCCGTGCACCCGGGCGCGGATCACGCGACGCGGCGGCGGCGGTGCGCCCGGCCGATGCCGCAGCCGCAGGATCTCGCCCTTCACCGGCCGCACCGGCAGGCCGGGCCACAGCTGTGCGGCGGCGGCGCCGGTGGCGAGCACGATCCGGTCGTGGTCGAGATCGTCCACAGCCGCGACGGCGGTCGCGCGGATGTGCACACCGGCCTGTTCACAACAGCGGCGCAGGGATTCGACCAGGAGGCGGTTGTCCACAGCCGGTTCGGCCGGGGCGAGCAGGCCCGCGCGGACGGTGCGGGCGAGATCGGGCTCGCAGGCACGCACGCCCGGCCGGTCCAGCAGCCGCATCTCGTGGCCCCGCGCGGTCACGAAATCGGCGATGGTGCGCAGGTCCGCGGCATCGGCGGCATCCAGTGCGACGGTGAGGGTCTCGTCGGCGACGACGACGGACACGCCCGTCGCGGCCCGGATCCGGGCGGCGAATTCCGGCCAGCGCGCCAGCGAGGCGGCGCCGAAATCCAGGGGCTCCTCCTCCCCCGGCCAGCCCTCCGACAGGGGCGCCAGCATGCCACCGGCGACCCACGACGCACCGCTGCCCGCGGCGGGATCGAAGACGGTGACCGACCAGCCCGATTCGGCGGCGCGCCACGCCACCGACAGCCCGATCACACCCCCACCCACGACGGCCAGACTTCGCATACCTTCCACCTCGCTCGGTCCCGGAGAGCCGGGATCCGGTCGTCCCCGCGCGGCCGCCTTCGCTGCGGGGATGTCCAGATGTTTCGCTTACCCAAGGTACCGCGACTACGGTCGATGACGTGCAACCGTCCCACCCGAACCGCCCCGCTGCACCCCGGGACCGCCTGGCCTCGGCCCTGCTGTATCTGTGCACCGATGCCCGCCGCGACACGGGCGACCTCGCCGCCTTCGCCGAGGCGGCGCTGGCGGGCGGGGTCGACATCATCCAGTTGCGCGACAAGGGCTCCGCGGGCGAGGCGAGGTTCGGGCCGCTGGAGGCGAAGGCCGAACTGGGCGCGCTGGCGGAGCTGAAGGCCGCGGCGCGGCGGCACGGCGCGCTGCTGGCGGTCAACGACCGCGCCGATATCGCGCTCGCCTCCGGCGCCGACGTGCTGCACCTGGGCCAGGGGGATCTGCCGCCCTGGTACGCCCGCAAGATCGTCGGGCCGGACGTGGTGATCGGCCGCTCCACCCACAATCGCGACCAGGTCGGCCTGGCCGCGATCGACGAGCACATCGACTACTTCTGCACCGGCCCGGTGTGGAGCACCCCCACCAAGCCCGGCCGCACCGCCGCCGGGCTGGAGCTGGTCCGCTCCACCGCCGACGCCCAGCCCACCCACCCCTGGTTCGCCATCGGCGGCATCGACGAGCAACGCCTCCCCGAGGTCCTCGCCGCCGGAGCCACCCGCATAGTCGTGGTCCGCGCCATCACCGCCGCCCCCGACCCCCACTCCGCCGCCCGCTCCCTCAAAGACCACCTACTCGCCAACGCCGCCGGGTGATCCCGGCGAAAAGCATGCCGGGAAAATAGAATCAGGCGCACGCCGGGAAACAGAGCCAGGCGCACCCCAGAAAACAGAGCCAGGCGCACCCCAGAAAACAGAGCCAGGCGCACCCCAGAAAACAGAGCCAGGCGCACGCCAGAAAACAGAGCCAGGCGCACGCCGGGAAGTGGAGCCAGGCGCACACCAGAAAGAGGAGCCAGGG
>NZ_JARWQD010000021.1 GCF_029869545.1 Nocardia wallacei
TTGACTCGGTCGCGCGAGAGAACACTACCGCCGTCCATTCTTGAAGGAACGGAGAATGTCATGTCCGCATTTATTGCCAAACGATCCACCAGTTCAATTACTCCGGCGTTGCTGGCCGCCGCCGGGGAACCGGAGACCCGGCCCACAACCGTCGGCCCCCCCGCAAGCTTTCGGGTGGCGGGCGGCGCTCGACCGGGTGCTTACTTGCCGGTGATCAGGTTGAAGAAGGTCGCGTTGATCTCGGCGCCGTTGGGGCTGCCGATCGCCCCGCCGATCGCGGCGCCGATGATGCAGCCGGGGATGACGAACAGCCACGCGCCGAGCAGGCATCCGATCACGGCACCCACCGCGCCGCCGTTCTGCACACCCCAAACCCACTGGTTGACAAGGAGATTGGCGGTATCGGTGAACGCGACCTGCCGCAGCGTCAGCTCGCGTCCGTCCTCGCTGACGGTGCTCGCGACCGGAACCGCCGCACCGTCCACGGTGAGCGGAATGGATCCGACGCTCTCCCCCTCGGCGCCGCGCACGTCGATGACCTGGGCGACGGGATCGAGCGCGAAGTTGCCCGAGGCCAATGTGAAGGTCGCGGTGTGCGCGTCCTGGTCGACCGTGGCGGAGTGGAGTTGCTGGGTTGCCGGGACGGGCTGAGCGGAAGGCGCATCGGCACCCGCGGTGCTCGCACCGATCGCCACCGCCGCCGCTGTAAGGGCGGCCACGATCGTACTGCGGCGAACCGCGCGTTTCGAGACGGACATGAAGACCTCGCGTTCATCAACAATAAGTTGGATAGATCGCCGCGAAAATACGCCTAATCCGGGCACAACGCCAACCGAGTATCGACGAGCTGCGGTAGGCTTCTGCGCATCAGGACAGCCTTCGTGCGCATCAGAACACCCCTGCGCAGGCATGGCGCGGATACGGTCGGCAGCCGATACGAGGCAGGCCGGATCCGAGAGGCCTGCTCGTCGGTTCGAAAGGGGCAAAGATGGCGCGAGAGTTGGTCTACACGGGGTTCATGTCACTCGACGGCGTGGTGGATTCGCCCGGCGGAGAGTTCGAGGGCCACCGCAGCGGCGGCTGGGTGATGCAGACCGAGTTCGTGCCGGAGGCATATTCGCTCAAGGCGGAGGAGATCGCCGAGACGACGGCTCTGATGTTCGGGCGCCGCAGCTACGACGCGTTCGCGCCGATCTGGCCGGGATCCGAGGACCACGCCCCCTACAAGGACCTCCCGAAATACGTCGTGTCGACGACGCTCGCGGACGACGAACCCATCGACGGCTGGGGACCGATCACGATCCTGCGCTCGATCGACGATGTCGCGGCCGTCAAGCGCGGCGAGGGCGGGGCGATATTCATCCACGGCAGCGCGGAATTGGCCCGGCGCCTGGCGGCCGCGAACCTGATCGACCGATACAACCTGCTCGTATTCCCCGTACTACTGGGCGCGGGGAAAAGCATCTTCGGCCACGAGGACCGAGACAAACAAACCCTGCACCTCCGCGAGTCCGCGACCTACTCCAACGGAGTCGCGAAACTCGTCTACGACGTGGTGCACTGACAGCCGATCGCCATCGCTGAAAGGTCGAACCGAGAAGTGCACCCCGTAGACGTCATCACGATCGCAGTGGCAGCCGGGGCTTCCGGACGACCCGGTACCACCGCCACGGCGGTGACCGCCGCCTACGGTGAATTGCGGAACATGATCGCGCAGCGCTATCCCGGAGTCGATCTGCACGACGTGGTGGCCGCCCCGGATTCGGCCACCGCTCGTGCCGACCTGGCAGCCGCTCTTGCCGCACATCACGCCGACACGGATGCCGAATTGCTCTACACCGCTCAGCAATTCGTCGAGGCCGCGGTCGACAACCCGGCCGCGGATCGCACCACCGTGCTGCTGTACGAGGTGTTGTGGGCCGGTGCCGAACAGCACCAGGGCGCCGACGATCCGGAAACCCTGATGATTCGCCACGAGTTGGCCCAGGCATATCACTCCATCGGTGAAATCGACCGAGCTATCGCACATTTCGTGCCGACGCTGGCCGGCCGCGAACGCGTGCTCGGTACCAGCGACACCCTCACCATCACGACTCGCACCTGCCTGGCGAACTGTTATCGGGAAAGCGGGCGGGTAGACGACGCCATCCCGCTGGACGCCGCCGTGCTCGCCGATCGGGAACGGTATTTCGGTCCCGCCGATGCCAACCCGGTCGGCTACCGGGACTTCCTCGCCGAGGCGTACGAGTCGGCCGGTCGGTACACCCGGGCCCTCGAGTTGCGCGAAACAAATCTGCGGGTGCGCCGCGGCGAACTCGGAGACGACCATCCCGAAACACTGATGACGTACCGGAGAATCGCACGCTCCTACGAATTGGCCGGAAGGTTCGCGGAGGCGGTCACCGTCCATGAGACCGCACTGGCCGAGCACGAACGTGTGTACGGCGCGGCGCACCCGCAAACGATACTGGTCCGCTACAGCCTGGCCCGGTCCTATCGCTCGGCCGGACGACTCGACGAATCGATCGCTTTGCACACCGTCACGATCGAGGAGTACACGCGGGCAGTCGGAGCCGACAATCCTGATCCGCTCGCGATGCGCAAAAGCCTGGCGGGCGTATACGAAGACGCCGATCGGATCGATGACGCCATAGCCACATACGAGCGCGTACTGGTGGACTCCGAGCGCATCTACGGTGTCGACGACGATCTGACGGAAAAGGTCCGTGCCCGCCTAGACCACCTCCGCTCGATGGACCGTGATGCCTCGGACACCGGCGCCGAACTCGACGATCTCACCCAGCAGCTGGGTAACCGGCTCGTCGACTTGGTCGGCGAAAGCGGTTGGCGCCGAATAGATCTGATCGCACGTTCGGCCGGGCGCGTCCACGATCTGTCGCTGACGGTGGTGCCCGACAACGGTCCGGCCGTCCTGCTCGCGCCGCCGACCGAGCTGGCACCGTTGCTCGCGGCCGTCAAGGTCGCGCGCTACCGGCGTGATCCCGAGCGCGGAGCCTGGTTGTCGGCCAGGTTCCTGATCGACGCGTCAGGTTCGTTCTTCCGTTCGTACAACGTCGATTACGAGCCGGACTGGCCGTTCACGGTCGGCGATTCGCACTACATCGAAGAACTCGAGATGTTCCCGAGGGAACTCGAGTACACCCCGGAATGGCTGCGGGATCGGCTGCCGAAATGGCAAGGGCGGTCGAAGAACACCGACACCGACATCACCGAATGCATACCGCTGAATATGCAGCTGGTCGGAATGGTGCTCGACAGCTACCGCGATCATCTGCTGCACCGGTTGCCGAGCGATTGGCAGCAGCTGTTCGTCGAGTTCCGCTCGGTCGGCGAATATGTCGAGATGCGAGCAAACATCCTCACCCTCCTCGGTCAGTCCATCGAGTGGTCCCCGCCGGAATCCGTGACCTTCTTCAGCGAGCTGCGCCGCGACATGTACGTGCCATGGCAGGGCACCTGGACAACGATCAGATTCCACCTCGTGGTGAATGGGAAGTACGCCGCGGAATACGACTGGGACCACGAGCCGGACTGGGACAACCGACCCGACCCCCACTTTTTCCGTCAGGAACTGCAGATGTTCCCGCGAAGCGAAGACCAGGTTCCCGACTGGCTGCGGGATCGACTCGACGGCTGACAAACGGGCCAACCGGCTGTAGGCCGTGGTTGGTCGTTGGTCGCAACGGGTCGTCGCTAGGTCAGCGGTCAGGACGCGGGGTCGGTATTCGCGAGTCGGGCCAGGCTGTCGACAAGGGCGGCGGCTTCTGGCGAGGCGAGTTCGTACCGGATTACGCGGCCATGCCGGTGGTTGGTGACCAATCCCGCGGAACGCAGCACGGCCAGGTGGTTCGACATGTTCGGCTGACTGACCCCCGTGCGCGTGGCCAACTCGCCGACCGATGCGTCCCCTGCGGCGAGTGTCTGCAGCACGGCAAGGCGGACCGAGCAACTCAATGCGCGCCCGATCGCGGAGAGTCGGTCATCGGGTCCGCTGCCACCGTTGTAATCCATCAGTTGCCAATGATACTTTATGTCAACATATCAGCGGACAGTGATGTATCGGTCGACCGGCCTGCATCCACCTCCGAAAGGCAGTCATGGACAAGAACGCAGTGGTCACCGGCGCTAGTAAGGGCATCGGCCTGGCCGTAGCCGCAGCATTGCGCGACGAGGGGTACCGAGTCGTCGCGGGAGCGCGCACGATCAGTACCGAGCTCGAGCAGATCACCCCGTTGGCCATGTCGGTCGATTTGAGCACTCCCGACGGCCCTGGCCACCTCGTGGACGCGGCGATCCGCGAACTCGGTGGCATCGACCTCCTGGTGAACAATGTCGCCGGCACCAACGGCCCGCATGCGGGCGGATTCCTCGCCGTATCCGACGACGACTGGCAGCACGCTCTCAATCTGACCCTGTTCAGCACTATTCGGGTCAGCAGGGCAGCGCTGCCCAGCCTGATCGAGCGCGGCGGACAGATCATCACCATCAACTCGGTCAATGCGCGGCGCCCACCGGCCCACCTTGTGGACATCGCCGCCGCAAAAGCGGCGCAGCTCAACCTCGGCAAGGCTCTCGCCGAGGAATTCGGACCGCGTGGCGTCAGGGTCAACACCATCTCGCCCGGTCCGGTGCGGACCGCTGTGTGGAGCGAACCGGGTAGCACCGGCGACCTGCTCGCCACACGTGCCGGCGTATCCCGCGATGAACTCCTCGCCAGCCTGCCCGCCACCCTGGGAGCGTCCACCGGCCGCATCACCGAACCCGCGGAAGTCGCTGCCCTGGTCGTATTCCTGGCCTCCGGAAAGGTGCCGAACATCCACGGCGCCGACCTCGTCATCGACGGGGCGTTCGTAAGGAGCTATAGATAGTCGTAACTCGATGCGGTCCGACCGCCCTCCAATGCCGCATCGAGTAGGCTTGTCTCGGCTCTTTCCTACTGGATGCACGGAGAATTTCTCTATGAAATTGGACTTCGATTGGAGTGATGACGGGCAGTATCATCAGTACTGTGCCCATTGTTACGCTGAGACCGTCGAGCGAGTCTACGAAGATGGAAAGACCTACTACTTCTGTGGTACGTGCACGATGCGGCATGAGCGTTCTATCGTCATAGACCCCGCTATTAAATCGTGGGTCGCGAGCGACGGCGAGTACTGGCACGAGAGTGTCGGCGTATTCGTCCGCAACTCGGTGGGCAAGTTTCTCTTCTTCGAGCGCACTATCTTCCCATTTTCGCTGACGGTTCCTTCCGGTCATGTCGATGCTGGCGAAGAGCCCGACGTCGCTGCCATTCGTGAATTGGCGGAAGAAGTGGGCATATCCGGCGCAGGAATGACTGCCATCGCAACAGAGGATATCGTCGGCGATTCGTGCCGCCGGGGTGCCGATGTGCATCGATGGCACGCCTATCTCTTGGTTCTCGACAAGCCGTTGCAGATCGATGTCGAAGAGGAAGGTGAGAATCCGATATGGCTATCTCTGGATGAATTGCGTGAAAAAGATCTGACATATCCGGTCGAGTTCATTGTCGATAGATATTCACATGAGCTGCAGCGGTCTGTCGCGCGCTGACGTCAGCTGTCCAGCATGCGAGCAACCTCGGTAGCGACTTCATCGACGCCGATACTCTGCATGCAGAGTCCGGCGATCGGTTGCGAACATCGGTGATAGCACGGACTGCAGCTCAGCTTCGGCCCGATCAGTCCGTCTGTGGGGGAAAGTTCCAACTCACGGTGTGGCATCGGCCCGGCCAATGCCAGGGTGGGTGTGTCTTGCGCTCGAGCAGCGTGCATTCCGAACGTGTCACCGGTCACGACGAGACGGGATCGGTCGAGAACCGCCATGAAATCTCCGACATCGACGGTCGGTAGCACTGCAATATTATCGTGGTCAGGCAGGGCGGAGACCACTCTGTTTCTTACCGCAGCATCCTCTGGGCCACTGAGAATGACAATTCCCTTGTCCGGAAATTGAGTGGCGAGCCTTTCGGAGAGCGCGGCATGTGATTCGGCCGGCCATCGCCGTAGGGTCCCTTTTTCGCTGGTGCCGATATTCAAGCCTATTATGTCGTCGGGGCGGTTCCCGCCAAAGATGTTGCGCAGTACCGACTCTGCTCGTTCGTAGTTCTGTTCGGTCAAGCGAACGTTGTATCGCGGCTCCATATGCCCCAGTCCCACGCTGTCCAAGAGTAGCTTTTGCATAGTCGACTCATTGGCTTTCCGGTAAGCATCGTCGATCTGCAGGCGTTGGAGGTCCTGCGCATGAGGCATGACGCCCTGGAACTTGCCCTGCGGATTCAATGCAAATCCTCCGACATGGCGGGAGTGGGAAACAATTTCTCTTGCCGGATCGCTCAGTTCGAAGTTCAGGAGCGCATCGAGGTCGGGGACGATGTTCTTGTAATCGTTGCGGGTGAGGCGCGTGACATCGACTGCCGTGACGCCTGGAACATAACGCAGGAGGTCGGCTCCACGCCGATGTGTGAACCAAACAACTTCGACTCCCGGATTCACTCTGTGTAATGCACCGGAGATTGCGGTCGTGCGGAGTAGGCTCCCCAACCCTCCCATTTCCACGATGCCGACTCGTCGGGCAGAGTCGAGTATCGACGGATCGTACGGCACAGTCTCCACATCGAGGATCGATTCGCCGGGTTCATACCGATTACAACCGAAGCAGTCGGGCAATCTTTGTTTCTTTTGCTCGGGGCACGGTTTGTACCCTTCCCAATGAACGCAGTCCGATCTGAACGCCTTCCGGTGAGCATCTGCGCCCCGTTCGGGATGTTCGGCGGCAATATCGCTGTCGGTGCGTGCAGCCGGGCCGAACCCGTCGAGCGTGCGTGGGAATTGCTCGTCCGTACGTTCTATCCGCCCGAGGCTGGCGCGTGTCCCGTGCGAGAATTCGCGGTGCAATTCGCTGACTCGTGATGCTCCTCGTTCGGTAAGAGCATCGACGAGGCGTTGGGCGGCCTGCAGCATTCTTGCGGCTGGATCGCCGCCACCCGGTCGGTTCACTGATGATGTCCTGTCGCTGTGAGAGGGCCGTGCGGCAGGTGTTCACGGCGATGGTATTCGCGTTGCCCCGAGCGCAAAGCCGTTGCGCCGTACGATGTTCAGCGCAAACCACGACACGCGCGCGGCCGCAGTCACGAGGATCGTATTCATACGCCGGAGGCTAGGAGCGCGCGCCAACGATTCGCCAAGGATCCGGTTGCACCCCCACAGTGGCTGTCTGGTTCACTGCGGTCGTTCTACCTTGCCCAGGTGGAGCAGGGTTGGAATGCCCACGGTAGGCCGACGAGGTTGCCTAGCCATCCCCAGCGCGTTGATCGCCGCTGGACTGGGTGGAAGCTCACCTGGGAGAAGGAGCCGGTTCCGATGAGGAAACCGGCCCTGACCTGCGAAAGAAGTGGAGCTAAGGGGAATCGAACCCCTGACCTTCTCGATGCGAACGAGACGCGCTACCAACTGCGCCATAGCCCCGTGTGGTTCGTTGCCGAACCACGCTGGAGAACTTTAGCAGGTGGGTGGGGGAGAGGCCGAATCGGCTGGTCATTCGGGGTGTGGGGGTCGGGGGCTGGTCGGGTTGGACGGGTGTTCGATACCGTGTGCAGCAGGTATTCGGGTGGAGCGTGCTGGAGGTCCCGGTGGCCGGATTCGACGTCGTCGTTCGCGGCGGAACGGTTTACGACGGGTCGGGGGCGCCGCCGATCCGGGCCGATGTCGGGATCACCGGCGGGCAGGTGAGTGCCATCGGGATCGATCTGCCCGGCGGGGTCCGCACCATCGAGGCGGACGGCAAGTGGGTGACGCCGGGGTTGATCGATGTGCACACCCACTACGACGCCGAGGTGCTGTTCGCGCCGGGGCTGGGGGAGTCCGCGCGGCACGGGGTCACCTCCGTCGTGTTCGGCAACTGTTCGCTGTCCACCGTCTACTCGGACGCCGAGGACTGCGCGGATATGTTCGCGCGGGTGGAGGCGCTGCCGTGGGACGTGGTGCACTCCGCGGTGAAGGAGCATCGGGAGTGGCGGGATCCGGCAGGCTATGTCGCGGCGCTGGAGTCACAGCCGCTCGGGGTGAATGTGGCCGCGTTCCTGGGACATTCGGATATCCGGGCGGCGGCGATGGGCCTGGCCCGCGCCTCGGACCGCAAGGCGCAGGCGACGCGGGCGGAGCGGCGTCAGATGGTCCGGATGCTCACCGACGCCCTCGATGCGGGCTTCGTGGGGCTGTCCACCATCCGCAGTTCGTTCTCCAAGCTCGAGGGCAGACGCTATCCGGGACGGCAGCTGCCGTCGACCTACGCCTCCTGGTCGGAGTATCGGGAACTCAATGACGTTCTGCGCGAACGTAATCGGATTCATCAGAGCACGCCGAACCTCACCAGCCGGCTCGAGCTGGCGCACTTCTTCCTGCAGAGCGCGCGCCGCGGCGGCAGGCCGCTGAAGACCACACTGATCTCCGCCGCCGACATCAAGGCCGACCGCACCGTGGTGCGCCTGGCCACCGCCGTTGCGGCGCTGGTGAATCGGGCGCTGGGCGCCGAATTCCGCTGGCAGCACCTGCCGGTTCCGTTCGAGGTCTACGCCGACGGTGTCGATCTGGTGGTGTTCGAGGAATTCGGGTCCGGCGTGGCCGCGCTCAATATCCGAGACCTGTTGCGGCGCCACGAATTTCTCGACGATCCGGAGTTCCGCCGCGCGTTCCGCAAGGATATGGCCAAGGAGTTCGGCTCGCGCGTGTGGCATCGCGACCTTCACGATGCCGAGATCGTGGCCTGCCCGGACGGTTCCGTGATCGGCCGCTCCTTCGGCGAGATCGCCGACGAGCGCGGGATCCTGCCGCCCGACGCGCTGCTGGATCTGGTGGTGGAGCACGGCTCGAAGCTGCGCTGGCACACCACCATCGCCAATGATCGCGACGCCGAGCTGAACCGGCTGGCGAGGTCCCCGCACGTGCAGATGGGATTCGCGGATTCCGGTGCGCACCTGCGCAATATGGCCTTCTACAACATGGGTGTCCGGTTCCTCGAACGCGTGCATCGCGACGGATTCCTGCCTGTCGAACGGGCCGTGCACCGGCTCACCGGCGAACTGGCGCGGTGGTACGGCCTGGACACCGGCCGCATCGCCCCGGGCGCCCGCGCCGATCTCGCGGTATTCGACCCGGCCGGATTCGACGGCTCCAGCGCGGCCTATCGCGAGGCGCCGATGCCGGGCGCGCCGGGCGTGCACCGCATGGTCAACCGTAACGACGGTGCGGTGGCGGCGACCATCGTCAATGGGGTGCCGGTCTACGAAAAGGGCGTATTCGCAGACGGTTTCGGCACCACGCTGCGCGCCGGGAGGTTCCTGCGCGCCGTCGGCTGAGCCTCGCGCCGCGCCGGGAAGGTCTTCGCACGCACGCGGCGAGAAGCGGACCGATCAGCGGTGCGACCGCGCGTGCCGCCGGTGGAGTTCGTGCACGCGGTCGGCCAACTCCTCGTCCGGCCCGTCGACGGGGACGTCCGGCGCGATATCGGTGATCGGCAGCGGCCGGACCGGACCGGGCGGCAGGCCGAGGTCGGCGCGCCAGCCGGTCAGCTGGGCGGTCGAGCTGGCGTAGACGATGCGGCCGAGCCCCGCCCAGGCGTGCGCGGCCGAGCACATCGGGCAGTGCTCGCCGGAGGTGTAGACGGTGGCGCGGGGGCGGCGCTCCGCGGGGAGGTTGGTGGCCGCCCAGCGCGCCAGCTCGAATTCGGGGTGCTGGGTGTGGTCGCCGTTGCCGACCTTGTTGACCGCCTCGGCGACGATCCGGCCGCCCTCGACCAGGATCGAGCCGAACGGTTCGTTGCCGCGCGCGAGCGTCTGCTCCGCGAGGTCGACGCAGCGTGCGAGGTAGGCGCGGTCGTCGGCATCGATCATGAGCGCAATCCTACGAATCGTGTGGCGTTGATGCCGACAGGTGGCGCGAGCTGTGCGCGGGTCATTCGCACCGAGGCGGGTCTCCGTGCCCGCCCACGCCGGTGAGAGGTGCGTCACTCGCACCCTCCGGGCCGATGTGCACTATGCACATAGCATGTAGCCTGCACAAGGCAGACGGAGTGGCAATGAGGGAGAGACCGGCGTGCAGAAGACCGAATCCAAGCGTCCGGCCGCGATCCTGGCGGTGATGGCGTTCGCCGGGATCGTCGCGTCGCTGACGCAGACGCTGGTGGTGCCGCTGCTCGGGCAGATGCCGCAGCTGCTGCACACCAGCGCGTCCAACGCCACCTGGGTGGTGACCGCGAGCCTGCTGGCCGGCGCCGTGACCACGCCGGTGGCCGGGCGGCTCGGCGATCTGCTCGGCAAGCGCAAGGTACTGCTGGCCTCGATCGTGCCGCTCGTGGTCGGCTCGGTGATCTGTGCCGTGGCGACATCGCTGTGGCCGATGGTCATCGGGCGAGCGCTGCAGGGGATGTGCGTGGGCCTGATCCCCGTCGGCATCGCCGCGCTGCGCGATCTGCTGCCGCCGGAGCGGCTCGGGTCGGGTATCGCGCTGATCAGCTCGTCGCTGGGAATCGGTGGGGCGCTGGGTCTTCCGCTGGCCGCCGCGGTCATCGAATACAGCAGCTGGCGGGCGCTGTTCTGGGGCGTCGCCGCCCTCGCCGCCGTGGTCGGCGTGCTGATCTTCGCCGTCATCCCCGCCACCCCGGCCAGCGGTGCCGGGGGACGATTCGATGTGCTCGGCGCGGTCGGCCTCGGCACCGGGCTGGTCTGCCTGCTGCTGGCGGTGTCCAAGGGCGCGACGTGGGGGTGGACCAGCGGTCTCACCATCGGCCTGTTCATCGCGGCCGTCGTGGTGCTGCTGCTGTGGGGAGTGGGGGAGCTGCGGCTGCGCGATCCGCTGGTCGATCTGCGGGTGACGGCGCGGCCGCAGGTGCTGCTCACCAATGCCGCATCGATCGTGGTCGGGATGGCCATGTACGCGCAGTCGCTGATCGTGCCGCAGCTGCTGCAGCTGCCGGAGTCGACCGGGTACGGCCTGGGCCAGTCCATGATGGCGATGGGGCTGTGGATGGCGCCCGCGGGCCTGATGATGATGGCGGTGTCCCCGATCGGGGCGAAGCTGTCGGCGCTGAGCGGTCCGAAGATCACGCTGATCGTCGGCTGCGCGATCATCGCCGCGGGCTACGGCTCATCGATGGGGCTGATGGGTACCGCCTGGGGCCTGCTGGTGGTCACGCTGATCATCAATGTCGGCGTCGGATTCGCCTACGGCGCCATGCCCGCCCTGGTGATGGGGGCCGTGCCGCAGTCGGAGACGGCGGCGGCCAACAGCTTCAACACGCTGATGCGCTCGATCGGAACATCGACGGCCGCCGCCGTGGTCGGCGCGGTGCTGGCGCAGTTGAGCACGACGCTCGGCGGCCACTCCATCCCGACCGAGAACGGTTTCCGGGTCGGCCTGCTGATCGGCTGCGGCGTGGCCGCCTTCGGCGCGGTCGTCGCGATCTTCATCCCGGGCCGCCGCGCGGCTCGCCACGCGGCAGCGAGTGTTCGTGCGGAAGCGGAGCTGACAGGAGATGCGCCCCGCCATTCGGCAGACGCCGCCCCGGCCATCCGTGCCGCGCAGACGGACGCCCCGACCCGGCCCCTCGCCATGACAGCGCAGGCCAGTGCGGGGAACGGTGCGGGAGCCGTCCCCGCCGTGCCGGACGAGGCCGCAAACCCGTTCCAGCGCAATGGAATCGCGGCGGGGCGGAACGGCGTGGTGCGTGAGGGCGATGTGGATGCGCCTGCTGCCAGCGGGCCCGTGCTGTTCGGGCGCGTGCACGACACGCGTGGCCTCGCGGTATCGGCCGCGACGCTGACCCTGATCTCGACCTCCGGGCAGCAACTGGGCAGGGCGTTGTCGAGGTCCGACGGGTATTACGAGCTGACCGCACCGGCGGCCGGGTCCTATGTCCTCATCGCCTCCGCCGAGGGCCGCCGTCCCGATGCGTCGACCGTGTCGCTCGGGGAACGGCCCGTGCCCTGCGATGTCACACTGGCCGCGATGGCGGGACTGGCCGGGACGGTCACGCGCGCCGGGGATCAGGCACCGGTGCCGACCGCGCAGGTGTCGGCGCTCGATCTGCGCGGCGAGGTGCTGGCCTCCGCGGAGACCGATCTCGACGGCCGGTTCGGCCTGGACGAACTGCCGGAGGGGGAGTTCACGGTCGCGGTCAGCGCGCTCGGCTTCCATCCCACCGCCGTCCCGGTGCGGGTGTCCGGCAGCGGCATCACCGCGCTGGAGGTGACGCTGCGGCCGGGTGTGCGGCTGCGCGGCGTGGTGCGGGTGGCCGACGGCACTCCGGTGATGGATGCCCATGTGACACTGGCGGATTCGCTGGGAAATGTGGTCGACACGCTCACCACCGGGCCGGACGGCACCTACAGCTTCGGCAATCTCGACGAGGGCAGCTACACGGTGGTCGCCAGCGGGTACGCGCCGGTCACCACGCGGGTGAGCGTTCGCGGCGGCGATGTCGGCTCCGTCGATATGGAGTTGAGCCACGACTCGTCGGCGCTGCCCGCGGTGAGCGTCGCCGACCGCAACGGCTTCCCGGAGGACCGATGACCACGGCGCCGCCGCGGCCCTACAGCCCGGCGGCCGACTTCGCCCGGGACAGCACGTCCTCGA
This sequence comes from Nocardia wallacei, assembly GCF_029869545.1. Lineage (GTDB taxonomy): Bacteria > Actinomycetota > Actinomycetes > Mycobacteriales > Mycobacteriaceae > Nocardia > Nocardia wallacei_A. Next base: position 12,669 of record NZ_JARWQD010000021.1, read on the forward strand.
TCATGGCGGGGGTCAGCCTGCCGGTGAAGGTGTTCTGCTGGCTCGGGTGATAGCAGCCGAACAGTTCCAGCGGCTCGCGGTCGGCGCGGGCCGGGGCGATCGAATACCGCACGCCGTGACCGAATTTCGGGCGCGGGCGCGGCACCTGCCATCCCGCCTCGGTCAGCGCGGGCATGAGCGCCTGCCAGCCCCACCCGCCGAGCACCACCAGCGCGCGCACGGTGGGCGCGAGCAGCCCGAGCTCGGTGGTCAGCCAGTGCCTGCACCGATCGCGTTCGTCCGGGGCGGGCTTGTTGTCCGGCGGCGCGCAGTGCACGGGTGCGGTGACCCGCGCGCCCAGCAGCTCGAATCCGTCGCCGCGATGGGTGGCGGTGGGCTGAGTGGCCATGCCCGCCGCGTACATCGCGGCATAGAGCACGTCACCGCTGCGGTCCCCGGTGAACATCCGCCCGGTCCGGTTCCCGCCGTGCGCGGCCGGAGCCAGCCCGACCACCAGCAGCCGGGCGTCGGCGGGACCGTACCCCGTCACGGGCCGACCCCAATACGTCTCGTCGCGGAAGGACGCGCGCTTCTCCCGCGCCACTCGTTCCCGCCAGGCCACCAGGCGGGGGCAGGCGCGGCAGTCGGCGAGCGCCGCGTCCATCTCGGCCAGCGTCCGATACACCACCCGCACCCTCCAGATCGACGCCGCATGGATAACTACAAGTTTGCACGGCCATCACCGCCCGCCGGACCGTGTCGGCCACACGGCCCGGCCGCGCGCATGTCCCCGGTCGCCAGGAGTGTCACACGGGCCCGGCCGCGCGCATGTCCCCGGTTGCTAGGAGTGTCACGCGGGCCCGGCTGCGCGCATGTCCCCGGTTGCCAGCAGTGTCACACGGGCCATGCCGGGGCGTGGGGTCGTGTCGCCGATCTCTCACGGAACGGGTTGATAGCATGACCTTCCTGGCCGGACGGTATGCGCGGCAGCCCTCGCGTTGCGCGCAGCCCACGCGATCACCTCGAGAGAGTTTCTTCCATGCAGTTTGAGATCGTCGAGCGGGACGAGACGTGGGTCGCCGGGCTCCCGGTGCGAAGTCCCAAACGCGCGCTCGGGGAACTGCGTGACCATGACCTGGAGGCGGCCTGGGCCACGGTCCTGCACCAGGATCTGGGCGGCCCGCTGGCGTCGGCCTATACCGATTATTCGCCCGAGCTGAACACCTTCAACACCCAGATCGTCGGCTACGAGTGCAAGTCGTTCGACGAGGTCACCCGCGGGCACATCGTCGCGCGGCTGCCGCGCGGTCCGTATGCGCGCTTCTCCTCGGTCGGCAACTTCCCCCAGATCATGACCGACCTGTGGACCCAGATCGCCTACGCCGAGGAACACAAGCAGATCAAGCGGACCTACACGGGGGATTTCGAGTGCTACCCGCACGCCTACAAGATCGATCTGTATCTCGCGGTCGAGGCGCAATCATGAGTTATTCGATCGTGGTGCGGGAGGCGGCGGTCTACGGCGGGCTGGTGGTGCCGCGGGTGCGCCCGAGTTTCAAGGTCAGCAACAGCGAGCTGATCGAGTTCCTGCGCGATCGGCTGCGCGACCGCGACGGCGACGATCACCCGCTGTACACCGTGTACGTGCCCGACCCGTCCGGCAATTACAACGTGCTGGTCAGCTACGACTATCCGGCAGTGGACGCGGTGCCGGTCGGCGATGTGCTGATCCGGGTGCCCAAGGGCGTGTACGCCCGATTCGAGCCCAATGGCGATTACCACGATCCGGTCGAGGACGTCTGGGCGCAGGTCGACGACGCGACGGCCTCGGCGGAGATCACCCGGGCCTACCGTGAGGAGATCGAGATCTGGCGCGGATCGGCCGAGGTGGAGCTGCTCATCTCCATCCTCGTATAGGTAGCTACCGGGTAGCTTCTCTAGTACCAACCGGTCTTTCGGTTCCATTCAGTTAGCGACCCCTGCCCTCTGACCTGGGCGGATTTCGAACCTCCCGCTCGGGTTTCGGAAGATTTGCCAGACGTCTGGTCAATTCCGGTCGGATGACGGATACTGCCTAGGCGGCCACACCCCGGGTACCGGACACGGTTCGGTCGGTGCGGGGAGGGCCCGATGGTCGCGCGGCACCGCGCAGCAAACGGAGTAGGAACTGTATGACTGTCCAAGCGAGCGTGGTCGGCCCGACGGCAGCCGGGGGTACGAGTGCGCGCGAGAGTCTTCGGAGTGCGCCGATTCGGTGGGATACTCGGACTTACGAGGCAAATGCTGCGAAGTTGCGAGATCCACAGTTACGTGCCGAGTCGAATGCGCCCGGGACGCAGGCTCGTCGCTGGTCCGCGGTGTTCGCCGACGCGCGGAGAGCAAGGACGCTGCGCCCGTATGGAAATTGAGATCGACTACTTGCGGCGTCCCAGCGAACTTGCCGCGATTTCACCGGAATCCGCCTATACACTAGCGTCACTTCAGGGCGGATTCGTCGACCTGCTGGGGGTGCCTGTACGAGAGAGTAAGGCGTTGGTACTTCGTCCGAGTCACGTGCCGGGTGCACCCGTCGGCGACGGATGGCCGCAGGCCCATGGCGCGGACGCCCGCGGATAGCACGATCGGAGACAAGGTGCCTCGGCGAACACTCGACTCACTGGTGACGCAGGTTGCCGCGGAGTTGATGGGTGTCGACGCCACGACGATGGTGGCGGCGACCGAACGCGTGCTGGCCAAGCTGGTCGAATACTTCGACGTCGACTTCAGTTTCGTCCGCCATACCGACCGCGAGCGACGTGCGACGGTCCTGGTGGCCGAATGGCCACGGCGCCCGTCCATTCCCGATCCGGACCCGCTCGAGGTCGTCTACTTCGATCAGGCCGACTCCGTCTTTCGCGCGATGGAGTACGCGACCGAGCCGATGATCGTCCGCCCCACACCGGAATTCGCCGACTACCAGGAGACGATCCGGCGCTCGTCGGGGATTTCCGGGGTCACCTCGGCGACCGTGCCGCTGATGTCGCGCGGCGAGCCGACGGGCCTGCTCGGCTTCATGAAGCTGAGCGATCGGGAATGGAGCACGCGGGAAATCAACGTGCTCAAGGCGATCGCGGCGTTACTGGGGCAGCTGCAGGCCCGCGTGGTCGCCGAGGAGCGGCTGCGCTACATCGCCCTGCACGACGATCTCACGGGCCTGGCGAATCGGCGGGCGCTGCTCGAACACATGGAGGAGCGGCTGCGGCCGGGCAGTCCGGGACCGGTGGCCGCGTTCTTCCTCGATCTCGATCGTTTGAAGGCGCTCAACGATTTTCTCGGTCATACCGCCGGGGACAATTTCATTCGGACACTTTCGCTTCGGCTGCAGGAGCATCTGGACCCGAACGATATGATCGCCCGCCTCGGCGGTGACGAGTTCGTGATCGTTCCGGCAAAGCCGATGGATGCGGTGGCCGCGGAATTGGAAGCGACCCGGATTCACCAATTGATCATCAGGCGGGTGTCGGTCGGCGGTGAATCCGTCAGCCGCGGCGCGAGTGTCGGTGTGGCATTGGGGATTCCGGGGGAGACGACGGTCGCCGATGTGTTGCGGAGAGCCGATCACGCACTGCTGTCGGCGAAATCCGGCGGTGGCGACGGCGTTGCCGTGTTCACCGACGCCATGCGCGCGCAATTCGAATTGCAGGACGATGTCGAGCTGAACCTGCGCGGCGCGGTATCCGATGGATCGCTGCTGCTGCACTATCAGCCGGAGGTCGACCTGCGCACGGGCCGCATCGTCGCCCTGGAGGCGCTGGTGCGCTGGCAGCATCCGACGCGCGGACTGCTGCCGCCGGGCGCGTTCGTCGGGGTGGCCGAGGCGACGAATCTGGCCGGTGAACTCGGCCGCTGGGTGATCCGCTCGGCCTGCTCCCAGTTCGCCGAGTGGCGGCGGCGCGGGCTGGCCTCGAATGTGGTGATCCGGATCAACGTCTCGCCGGTGCAGCTGGTCAGCCTGGACTTCGTCGAGCGCGTCGAGGATGAGCTGCGCCGCTTCGGAATCGACGGCAGCTCGGTGTGCCTGGAGATCACCGAGCACGTCGTGGTGCAGGATCTCGCGCGCACGCAGGTCACGCTGCGCGGGCTCAAGCGGATGGGCGTGCAGATCGCCATCGACGATTTCGGCACGGGTTACAGTTCGCTGTCGCACCTGAAGGCGCTGCCGGTGGACGCGGTCAAGATCGATCGCGGATTCGTGCAGCGGCTGGGGGTCAGTACCGACGATCTCGCCATCGTGAAATCCATTGTCGGCCTGGCCGGTTCGTTCGGGCTGGGCGTCGTGGGGGAGGGCGTGGAGACCGCGGTCGCGGCCCGCACGCTGGTCGGCCTCGGCTGCTACCGGGCCCAGGGATTCCTGATCGCCCGCCCGATGCCCGCCGAAGAGGTCGAGACCCACCTGACCATGGGCCGAATTCCCCTCGACCTCGAGCTACCCCGGGTCTCCCGCGGCGCCAACCGAATCTGAACGCGGCTCCCCGCCGGGGCTGCCGACGGGGGCCGCCGATGCTCTGCGATGCTGTCCGCCATGACCGGCAACGACTGGCTTCTGGTGGAGACGCTCGGTCCGGGCCTGCCGCCGACCGTCGTCGCCGATGGCGGGCGGGCCCGGGAGTGGACGAGCGTGGCCCGGTCGCGGCGTGCGCTCGGCCCGCAGGCGGCCGAACTGCTGACCACGCTGGTCGATCGCGTCGTCGGGGACGGGGCGGAGGTGCGGATGGAGGCCGCCGGACTGTGCGGTATCGCCGTCCCGGTCCGCTGTGCGTTCGGCGCCGTGCACGGCATGCAGCTGTGGGTCGGTGCGTCCGGGACCCGGCCGCCGCCGCGTCCGGCCGTGGCGGCCTGGGACTGGGTGTCGGAAACCGAACTGGCACACCACGGCCCGGGCCTGGAGGAGCTGGTCTTCGGCAGGGCGCCGCAGGATGTGCGGGCGGTGCGGACGCCCCCGGAGGTGTTCGGGCGGATGGTGCGTTTCGACGGGCGGATGGAGTACATGGCGATCGTCGCGGGGACCGATCCCGCGGGACTCTGGCAGGGTGAGGCGGATTTTCGCGGCGACGACGGGCGGGTGCGGGTCATCCGCATGGTGGTGCGCGTGCACCGCGGCGAGCGGCATGTGACGCGGGCAATGGTCTACGAGGTCGCCGAGACCAGCTCGCAGCCCGCCGCCGACCTGGCGATGACTCGGGCCGTCGCGCGGGCCGCCGGGGTGGGCGTCGGGTTCGTGGAGCTGGTGATGGGACTGGTCTACGAGTGGACCAATGAGCCACCGCCGCCGCTACAGCGCTGGCTGACCGAGCGTCCGGAGCTGCACCCCGACGACGTGGCGGCCTATCGTGCGGCGTGTCGCGATGTGTCGTCGGGTGCGGGGATCCGCGAGCTGGTCTACCGGGTGCGCTTCTCCGGCACCGAGTGGATCGCGGTGCGGGCGGAGCTGTCGCGGCTGGGCGAGGAGCCCGCGGCCGGGCTGATCCGCATCGCGCCCGCGGCCGATTAGCCGATCCTTCGGTCCCCGTTCACGTTCCGTTGGCCGTCCGGGCGTGGTGTCTGGGGAATATCGGCGATGTGCGCATCGTCCAGCTGGCGAATTTCTACGGTCCGCGCTCCGGCGGGCTGCGCACGGCCCTGCATCATCTCGGCGCGGGATACGTGCAGGCCGGGCACGAGGTGGTGCTGGTCGTGCCGGGCTCGCGGTGGACCGAGGACACGCTCGATACGGGCGTCCAGCGGATCACCGTGCCCGCCTTGGCGATTCCGTGGACCGGCGGGTATCGGGCCGCCGATCCGCGGCGGGTGGCCGACGTGCTGACCGCGCTGCGGCCGGATGTGCTCGAGGTGTCGGATCGGTTGACGCTGCGCGGATTCGGGCGCTGGGCGCGACAGCGCGATATCGCCGGGGTGATGATCTCGCACGAGCGGCTGGACCGGCTGCTCGGACAGGTGCTGCCCGGCCCGCTGGCCCGGCGCGCGGCCGATGCGGCCAACCGGCACACCGCCGCCGACTACGACATCGTGGTCTGCACAACGGAATTCGCGCGGGCGGAGTTCGGGCGGATCGCCGCGCCGAATGTGGCGCTGGTGCCGCTGGGGGTGGATCTCGAGATGTTCAGCCCTCGCCGCCATGACGGTGCGCTGCGGCGGCGGCTCGGCGCGCGGCACCTGCTGGTGCACTGCGGGCGGCTGTCGGTGGAGAAGCGGGTGGACCGCAGCATCGAGGCCGTCGACGCGCTGCGCCGCGACGGTGTGGACGCGCGGCTGGTGGTGGCCGGGGACGGCCCGCGGCGCGAATCGCTGCAGCGGCGGGCGCGCGGGCTGGCGCCGCTGCCCGACGGGCGCCCGGCCGTGCACTTCGCCGGATTCATCGCCGACCGCGACCGGCTCGCGACGCTGCTGGCCAGCGCGGATGTCTCGCTGGCCCCGGGCCCGCACGAGACGTTCGGGCTGGCGGCGCTGGAGGCGCTGGCGGCGGGCACGCCGGTGGTGGCCAGCCGCTCCTCGGCGCTGGCCGACATCGTCACCGCCGAGTGCGGCGCGGTGGCCGACGACCACCCCTCCGCCTTCGCACACGCGGTCACCGACGTCCTCGCCCTGTCCCCGATCGACCGCCGCCGCGCCGCCCGCACCCGAGCCGAACAATTCACCTGGCCCGCCGCGGTCGCGGGGATGCTGGAAGTCCTCGGCGCGTCGTGACCCGGCGGGGACCACCGCTGGCGAACCCCGATCGGCCACAGCCCGTATGCTCTCGGCAGCACTGAAAACATCAGGCGCCGATGTCCAGGGGATCCGAGGTCGTGCGGCGCCGCCCACAGAGCATTCGAGGAACGGCGTGCGCGATCGCTTGAAGTCCGTGAGCGGCAAGAAGACCCTCGTCACCGGCGCGGCCAGTGGCATCGGGCGGGCGACCGCCCTCGCCGCCGCCCGGTCCGGCGCCGAGCTGGTGCTGACCGATATCGATGCCGACGGGCTGGCCGAAACCGTCGAGATCATCGGCCGCGAGGGCGGGAAGGTGCTGCTGTCGCGGGCCCTCGACATCAGCGATTACGACGCGGTCACCGCCTTCGCCGGGGACGTGCACGCCGCGCACGGCAGCCTCGACGTGGTGATGAACATCGCGGGCGTCTCGGCCTGGGGCACGGTGGAGAACCTCGAGCACCGGCACTGGCGTTCGATGGTCGACGTGAACCTGATGGGCCCGATCCATGTGATCGAGAGCTTCCTGCCGCCGATGGTGCGGTCCGGGCGCGGCGGCGCGCTGGTCAACGTGTCCTCGGCCGCCGGGCTCCTGGCGTTCCCGTGGCATGCGGCCTACAGTGCCAGCAAGTTCGGGCTGCGCGGGCTGTCGGAGGTGCTGCGGTTCGACCTGGCGCGGCACGGGATCACCGTGCACCTGGTGGTGCCCGGCGCGGTCGACACCCATCTGGTGGAGACCGTCGAGATCGCCGGGGTGGACCGGGAGGATCCGCGAGTCCAGCGCTATGTCAAGCGTTTCCAGCGCCACGCGGCCTCGCCCGAGCAGGTGGCGGGGCAGATTCTGCGCGGCATCGAGAAGGGGCGGTTCATGGTGTACACGTCCTTCGATGTGCGGTTCGGGTACTGGTGGGCACGAAAGTTCGCGCTGCCGTACGAGATCGCGATGCGCAGGGCGAACGATTTGTTCAACAGCTTCCTGCGGAACTGAGGGGGCCGCTCGGCCCGCGGAGTGGATTCAGCATTCTGTCGCGCCGACTTCCGCTGTCTCCGTGGGCTTTTGGCAGCCGGGGGCGTCGGGCGTCGCCTCGCAGTTGAGGTTGACGTCCAGCACGCGGGCGCCGGGGCCCTCGTCGCCGAGCTTGTCGTGGAAGTTGACGATGCGGCAGCTGGCCAGGGACAGGCAGCCGCAGCCGATGCAGCCGGTGAGGCTGTCGCGCAGGCGGGTCAGCTGTTCGATGCGCTGATCGAGGTCCACCTGCCAGATGGTCGACAGCCGCTCCCAGTCCTTGCGGTTGGGGGTGCGGCCCTCGGGCAGGGTGCCCAGGGCCTTGCGGATCTCGCTGAGCGGTATGCCGACACGCTGCGAGATCCGGATGAATGCCACCCGGCGTAGCGTCTCGCGCGAATATCGGCGCTGGTTGCCGCTGGTGCGGCGGCTGCTGATCAGGCCCTCGCGCTCGTAGAAGTGCAGCGCCGACACGGCGACCCCGCTGCGCTCGGACAGTTGTCCCGGGGTGAGTTCCTTGGTGTTCCAGGTCGTGTGCTGCATACCTAAACAATACTTGAGGTAAACCGACGACCGGGGAGCTTTCGGGGACAACGCGCGCCCACACCCCATCATTCCCTGCACGCGGCCGCGTCCGTGCGGGTGGGTCCCTCCCCAGGCACGGCCAGCGAATTCCGTGCCAATGCGGCGGCGGATGACTACGGTCGGGTTATGGAAACAGAGGCTGTGCCGACGGCGCGACCGTTTTCCGTGACCAGCGAGGTCGGCACGCTACGCACGGTCCTGCTGCACCGCCCCGGCGACGAGCTGCGCCGCCTCACCCCGCGCAACAACGATCAGCTGCTGTTCGACGCGATCCCCTGGGTGGAGCGCGCCCAGCAGGAACACGACATCTTCGCCGAGGTGCTGGCCCGGCGCGGCGTCGAGGTGCTGCTGCTGCAGGACCTCCTGACCGAGACCCTGGCGCGCAGCGGCCCCGGCCGCAGCATGGGCATCACCGCCGCCGTGGACGCGCGCCGCATCGGCTACGCCCTCGCCGAGGAGCTGAAGTCCTACCTGTTCGGCATCTCCCGCGCCGAGGACCTCGCCGCCATCCTGATGGCGGGCATGACCTTCGACGAGCTGCCGTTCGATCCCGGCACCTCGCTAGTGCGGCGCATGCACCACGGCACCGATTTCGTCATCGACCCGCTGCCGAATCTGCTGTTCACCCGCGACTCCTCGTTCTGGGTCGGGCCGAAGGTGGCGATCACCTCGCTGGCGCTGCCCGCCCGGGCGCGCGAGACCTCGCTCACCGACCTCATCTACGCCTTCCACCCGCGCTTTCTCGGCGTGCGGCGGGCCTACGAATCGCACACCGCGCCGATGGAGGGCGGCGATGTGCTGCTGCTGGCGCCGGGCGTGGTGGCGATCGGGGTGGGCGAGCGCACCACGCCCGCCGGTGCGGAAGCGTTGGCGCGCAGCCTGTTCGAGGACAATCTCGCGCACACCGTGCTGGTGGTGCCGATAGCGCAGAACCGCGCGACCATGCACCTGGACACCGTGTGCACGATGGTCGACATCGATGCGGTCGTGATGTACCCGGCCGTGCAGGATTCGCTGTGCGCCTTCACCATCGGCAAGCGCGACGACGGCACGGTGCACATGCGCGGCCCGGAGCCGTTCCTCCCGGCGGCGGCCGAGGCGATGGGCATCGACAAGCTGCGCGTCATCGACACCGGCCTGGACGGCGTCACGGCGGAACGGGAGCAGTGGGACGACGGGAACAACACGCTGGCGCTGGCCCCGGGGGTGGTCGTCGCCTACGAGCGCAACGAGAACACGAACGCGCGGCTGGCGGACGCGGGCATCGAGGTGCTGACCATCCCCGGATCCGAACTCGGTTCCGGGCGAGGTGGTCCGCGCTGCCTGTCCTGCCCGCTGTCGCGGGACGAAGTGTGAGGTCCGATGCTGGATATCCCGGTCGACCACCATTCGACGGTCCCCCCGTACGAGCAGTTGCGGCAGGGCATCATCGCCCGCGTGCGGTCCGGTGAGCTGACGGCCGGGACCAAGATCCCCACCGTGCGCGCCCTCGCCGCTCATCTGGGACTCGCGCCCAATACGGTCGCGCGGGCCTACCGCGAGCTCGAACAGGACGGTGTGCTCGAAACCCGCGGGCGGCTCGGCTCGTTCATCGCCTCCTCCGGCGATCCGACGCGGGACCTCGCCGGGCGGGCCGCCACCGAGTACGTCGCCGTCATCCGGCGGCTGGGCCTCGACGACGAATCGGCGATCCATTACGTGCGTGCGGCACTGAGCGAGTAGAGGTCCTACCTCCAGCTGGGCAGCCAGAGATGGTCGTGCCAGTTGCCGACGGTGATCGGCAGTGCGGTCATGATCGGCCACAGCCAGATGAAATTGGCGACGACCAGGCCGACGTACAGGCACACCAGCAGCAGGTTCAGCCGCTGCCGTTCGCTCCACAGCAGGAACCGCTGCCCGGTACCGCGGGCGAACGGCGCGGGGCCGAGAATATCGCCCATCACCAGGGCCACGGCCATGACCAGGAACGGCGCCATCGGGACCGCGTAGAAGAAGTACATCTGCCGGTCCAGGGTCGCGAACCACGGCAGCAGCCCGGCGGCGTAGCCGACCAGGACGGCGGCGTAACGCCAGTCGCGCCGGGTCGCGGTGCGCCAGATGGCCCAGCCCAGCACCGGCAGCGAGACCCACCACAGCGCCGGGGTGCCGATCAGCATGACCGCCTTCACGCACACCGACTGGCCGCACCCGGTGACGCCGCTGTCGGCGTAGTAGTACAGCATCGGCCGCAGGCCCATCGGCCACGACCACGGCTTGGACTCCCACGGATGGTGGTTACCGGCCGAATTGGTCAGGCTCTCATGGAATTTCAGCGATTCCCCCTGGTAGTGCCAGAGCGAACGCAGCGCGTCGGGCAGCCAGGACCAGGTGCCGCCGGTGCCGATCGCGTTGCCGACCGAATAGCGGTCGTAGCCGTCCTCGCTGGCAAACCAGCCCCAGTAGGTGGCCAGGTAGACCAGCAGGGGAAGGGCGACGAGGGCGTAGAGCGCGGGGCCGATATCGCGCACCGCGGTACCCACCCAGGGGCGCGACACCCCGTAGGCACGGCGCGCGGCGACATCGAAACATACCGACATCAGGCCGAAGGCGGCGATGAAATACAGCCCGGACCATTTGGTTCCGCAGGACAGGCCGAGCAGCAGTCCCGCACCGAAGCGCCACCAGCGCACGCCTAGTCGCGGGCCGAATCGGCTCAGCGCGATGCGGCCCTCGGCGTCGGCGCGGGCCAGCCGTTCCCGCACGACATCCCGGTCGACGATCAGGCAGCCGAAGGCGGCGGTCACGAACAGCGCCTGGAAGATGTCGAGCATGCCGATGCGCGAGGACACGAACGTCACCCCGTCGGCGATCAGCAGGATTCCGGCGAGGGCGCCGAGCATGGTGGAGCGGGTCAACCGGCGCGTGATGCGGATGACCAGCAGGATCAGCAGCGATCCGAAGACCGCCGCCGAGAATCGCCAGCCCCAGCTGGTGTAGCCGAACAGCACCTCGCCCAGCGCGATCATCTGCTTGCCGACCGGCGGGTGCACGACCAGCCCGTACGCGGGATTGTCCTCGACCCCGCCGCCGGTGACCATCTGCCAGGCCTGGGGCGCGTAGTGCTTCTCGTCGAAGACCGGGGTCCCGGCATCGGTCGGATAGTTCAGATTCAGGAACCTGGTGACCGCGGCGATCGCGGTGAGAACCAGCGTGACCACCCATCCCCGCGCCCAGTCGGTGGGGCCGAAATCGGGAGAGGGGCGCAGCGGCGCCGGACTCGACAAGGCCGGGCCCGCGCCGATCGCCGGTCGTGCGTCGGTCAGCTGGGTCACGCGCTCGATCGTATGTGGTGGACCCGTCCGTCCCCGCGCCCGGCCGTTCTACGTTCCCCCACCCCATGTTAGGTACCCCCCCCCATAAAAGACCCATGTAGCGGGGGGGGGAGGCCAGAAGGGGGGGGGGATTGGGGGG
>NZ_JARWQD010000022.1 GCF_029869545.1 Nocardia wallacei
ACAGGTGACTCATCTGTTCATCACCCCGGCGGCGTTGGCGACGCTGGATCCGGCGGGTCTGGACAGTCTGCGGGTGCTGGCCGTCGGTGGTGAGGCGTATTCGCCCGAGCTGCTGGCGAAGTGGGCCATCCCGCTCGGCGACGAGTCGCTGCCGGACCGGCCGGTGCGCCAGTTCCACAACATCTACGGGCCCACCGAGACCACGATCGTGGTGAATATCGGTGAGCCGCTGCTGCCCGGTGACGCGCTGACGATGGGTGGCCCGAACCGGGGCATGCGGTCGCTGGTGCTGGACAGCCGGTTGCAGCCGGTGCCGGACGGTGTCGCGGGTGAGCTGTATATCGCGGGTCCGCAGGTGACGCGTGGTTACCACGCGCGTGCGGGGTTGACCGCGGATCGGTTCGTGGCGAACCCCTTCGGGGACATGACTGGCGGGACTGGCACAGCAGGCACGGCGATCGGGGCTGGCACAGCAGGTGCGGGGGGCGCAGCGGGTGAGCGGATGTATCGCACCGGCGATGTGGTGCGGTGGACCTCGCGCCCGCGACCGGGCGGGCGGACCGAGTACCGGCTGGAGTACGTGGGCCGCTCCGACTTCCAGGTCAAGGTGCGCGGCTTCCGCATCGAGCTGGGCGAGATCGACACCGCCCTGACCGCGCACGAGACCGTGGACTTCGCCGCCACCATCGGCCACACGAATGCCGCGGGCGCGGTCGTGCTGGTGTCGTATGTCGTTGCGGCGCCGGGCCGTTCGATCGATACCGCGGTCGTGAAGGCACACCTCGAGGAGCGGGTGCCGACCTACATGGTGCCCTCGTCGATCATGGTGCTCGACAGCATTCCGCTGACCCCGGTCGGCAAGCTGGACCGCCGCGCGCTGCCGGAACCGGTCTTCGAGACCGATACCGAGTTCCGGGCTCCCCGTAACCCGCTGGAGCAGACCATCGCCGAGGTCTTCGGCGAGGTGCTGGGCGTGGCACGGGTCGGCGTCGACGACTCGTTCTTCGCGCTCGGCGGCGACTCCATCGTCTCCATTCAGCTGGTCTCGCGGGCCAAGGCACGAGGCGTGATCTTCACCCCGCGCGACGTATTCGAGCAGCGCACGGTCGCCGGGCTGGCGGCCGTGGCGGAAACCGGTGGCGCACCGGGCGATGCGAAGCCGGTGCTGGCGGAGCTGCCCGGCGGCGGCGTCGGCACCATGCCGCTGACGCCGGTGGTGAAGTTCATGGTGGAGCGGCCGGGCTCGTTCGGGCGCTTCAATCAGACGCTGGCGCTGGAACTTCCGGCCGGGATCGACCGCGAGGGCATCGCCGCGACCGCCGCCGCGGTCATCGACCGCCACGACATGCTGCGGGCCCGGCTGCGCCGGCACGGCGGCGCCGAGTGGATCGTGGAGACCGCCGCCTCCGGCACCGTCGATGTCGACGCGCTGATCGAGCGGGTCGAGTTCGACGCGGACGCAGACGACGAGGCGCTGTTCGAGATCGCCTCGGCCGCCCTGGATTCCGCGCTGGACCGCCTGGATCCCGAAGCGGGCGTGGTGATCCGGTTCGTGTGGCTGGAGCCCATCGGTGCGAGCGAGCGCACCGGGCGCCTGATCGTCGTCGCGCACCACCTGGTCATCGACGGTGTGTCCTGGCGCATCCTGGTGCCGGACTTCGTGGCCGCCTGGGGACAGCTGTCCGCCGGGCAGACCCCGGAACTCGCGCCGACCGGCACCAGCATGCGCACCTGGGCGCACGCGCTGGAGCGGCTGGCGACCGAGCGCGGTGACGAGATCGACCGCTGGCGCACGGTGGTCGACGGCCCCGATCCGCTGCTCACCGAGCGGCCGCTCGATCCCACCGTCGACGTCTCGGGCGTGCTCGAGCGGCATCGCCTCGAGGTATCGGCCGAGGCCACCCGCGCCCTGCTGACCACCGTTCCGGAGCTGTTCCACGGCGGCGTCAACGACGGCCTGGTGACCGCGCTGGTGCTGGCGCTGGCGAAGTGGCGGACGACCCGCGCGGCGCAGGCGCCGGTGGACGATTCCGTGCTGGTCCGGCTGGAAGGCCATGGGCGCGAGGAAGATGTGGTGCCCGGCGCGGATCTGTCGCGCACGGTCGGCTGGTTCACCGCGATCTTCCCGGTGCGATTCGAGCTGTCCGGCATCGACATCGACGCCGCGCTGACCGGCGGACCGGCGCTGGGCCCGGCGATCAAGGCGATCAAGGAGCAGCTGCTGGCGGTCCCGGACAAGGGGCTCGGCTACGGCCTGCTGCGCTACCTGAATCCGGAGACCGCGGCCCGGCTGCCCGAGCAGCTGCCCGGCCAGGTGAGCTTCAACTACCTGGGCCGGGTCTCCGAGGGCCAGGTCCCCGAGGCTCTGCGCGGATTCGGCTGGATCCCGGCGCCGGAACTCGGGGCGCTGGGCGGCGGCTACGACGCCGATATGCCCGTGATGGCGCCGCTGGACATCAACGCCATCGTGGTCGGCGATCAGCTCTCGGCCAATATCGGTTATCCCACAACGCTGCTCGATGCCGAGGCGGTCGCCGAGTTCGGGCGGCTGTGGGTCGCAGCGCTGGAAGCCGTGGCGCGGCACGCGGATTCGGCCGCGGCGGGCGGCCACACGCCGTCGGACTTCGTGCTGGTGCGGGTCACCCAGCACGATATCGACGGCTGGGAGCAGCGCTTCCCGTCGCTGAGCGAGGTGTGGCCGCTGTCGGCGCTGCAGGCGGGCCTGCAGTTCCACGCCCAGCTGGCCGCGGCCTCGGTCGACGTGTACACCGCGCAGGCGGTGCTCACCCTGACCGGACGGCTCGACTCGGCCCGGTTGCGTTCGGCCGCACAGGCTCTCGTCGATCGCTACGAGAACCTGCGGACCGCGTTCGTCACCGACGGCGCGGGCAATCCGGTGCAGCTGGTGCTCGACGACGTGCGCGTGGCGTGGGCCGAATTCGACCGCCGGGCCACCGGCGACGCGAGCGACCTCATCGAGGCCGACCGGATGCACCGGTTCGATCTCGCCGAGCCGCCGCTGATCCGGTTCACCCTGATCCGGGTCGCGGCCGACAGCTGGCGGCTGGCCGTGTCCAACCATCACATCCTGCTCGACGGCTGGTCGATGCCGCTGCTGATGCGGGATCTGCTGGTGCTGTACGCCACCCGCTCCGACACCGCCGCGCTGCCGCCGGTGCGGTCCTACCGCCACTTCCTGGAATGGGTTGCGCAGCAGGACCATTCGGCCTCGGTGCGAGCGTGGACGACCGCGCTGCGCGGCGTGTCCGAACCGACCCTGCTGACCCGGCCCGACGCCGGTCGCGAAATCACCGCCCTGTCCGGCGAATACGTCTTCGAACTCGACGAGGACGCCACCGCGCGGCTCACCGGGCTGGCGAGCGAGCTGGGTGTCACGGCGAACACCGTGCTGCAGGCGGCCTGGGGAATCCTGCTGGGCCGCTGGACCGGTCGCGACGACGTGCTGTTCGGCACCACGGTGTCGGGGCGGCCGCCGCAGCTGTCCGGCGTTGAATCCATGGTGGGCCTGTTCATCAACACCGTGCCGGTGCGGGTGCGCTTCGCCGAATCGGAGTCGGCGCGCGAGCTGCTGGTGCGGATCCAGGGCGAGCAGGCCGATCTGCTGGACCACCACTACGTGGGCCTCGCGGAGATCCAGGCCGCGGCCGGGGTCGGCGGACTGTTCGACACCCTGGTGGTGTTCGAGTCGTATCCCGTTGACGCCGAGGGCATTCAGCGGCAGGCCGCCGATATCGACGGCATGGCCGTGACGGGCCTGGACGCCACCGACGCGACCCACTACCCGCTCACCCTGATCGTGCAGCTCGACTCCCGGCTGCGCATTCGCGCCGGGTATCTGCGGGATCTGTTCGACGAGGACACGGTGCGCCGCATCGCCGACCGGCTGGTGCGGGTGCTCACCGCGATCACCGTCGAGCCCGATGCGGCCGTGGGCGGCATCGAACTGCTGGAGCCCGCCGAGCGCGAGCTGATCGTCTCCGGCTGGAACGCCACGGAATTCGATGTCGAGGCCGCGCTGTCCGAGCGCGCGGTCCCGGCCGCGACCCTGGTCGCGATGTTCGAGGCGCAGGCCGCGCGCACGCCCGACGCGCCCGCGGTGACGTTCGAGGGGACAAGTCTGTCCTATGCCGAATTCGCCGCTCGCGTACACAAGCTGGCGCGCTGGCTGATCGAGCGGGGCGTCGGCCCGGAGACCCTGGTGGGCCTGGGCATGCGGCGCTCGATCGACCTGGTGGTCGGCATGTACGCGGTGTCGGCCGCGGGCGGCGCGTACGTGCCGCTGGATCCCGAGCATCCGGCCGAGCGCACGCAGTACATCCTCGCGACCGCGGATCCGGTCTGCGTGCTCACCTCCGGCGCGGATCTGGACACCGACACCGCGCAGGTGCGCATCGATCTGCTGGAGCTGTCGGCGTATTCGACCGAGCCGGTGTCCGATGCCGAGCGGCGCGCGCCGCTGCGGCCCGGCAATACCGCCTACGTGATCTTCACGTCCGGGTCGACCGGGCGGCCGAAGGGCGTCGCGGTCACCCATGCGGCCATCGCGAACCGCCTGGTGTGGATGCAGTCGCAGTACGGGCTCACCGCCGACGATGTGGTGCTGCAGAAGACCCCGGCGACCTTCGACGTGTCGGTGTGGGAGTTCTTCTGGCCCTTGCAGATCGGCGCGCGGCTGGTGGTCGCGAAGCCGGACGGCCACCGCGACCCGGCCTACCTGTCGGAGCTGATCGCCGCGGAGGGCGTGACGGTGACGCACTTCGTCCCGTCGATGCTGACCGTGTTCGTCACCGAACCTGCTGTCGCGCAGTGCGGTTCGCTGCGGATGGTCTTCGCCTCCGGTGAGGCGCTGGCGCCGAAGTCGGCGCACCGCCTGCGGGAGCTGACCGGGGCGGAGCTGCACAACCTGTACGGGCCGACCGAGGCCGCGGTCGACGTCACCTATCACCGGGTGGTCGACGCGGACGTCGATGCGGTGCCGATCGGGCGGCCGGTGTTCAACACCCGGGTGTACGTGCTCGACGCGCGGCTGCGGCCGGTGCCGGAAGGCGTCGCGGGAGAGCTGTATCTCGCGGGCGACCAGCTCGCGCGCGGATACGTCGCGCGCACCGACCTGACCGCCGACCGCTTCGTCGCCAACCCCTTCGGGGCCGGAAACAATGGCACAACCGGCGCGGGGGAGCGGATGTACCGCACCGGTGACCTGGTGATGTGGACCGCCGACGGCGAGCTGCAGTACCTGGGCCGCACCGACTTCCAGGTGAAGCTGCGCGGCCAGCGCCTCGAACTGGGCGAGATCGAGGCCGCGCTCACCGCGCTGGACGAGGTCGCCCAGGCGGTCGTCGTGGTCCGTGGCGACCAGCACACCGGCGATCAGCTGGTGGCGTATGTCGTTGCCGCACCGGGCCTTTCGATCGATGTCGAGACGCTGCGCGAGGACCTGGGACAGCGGCTGCCGTCCTACATGGTGCCGTCGGTGGTGATGGATCTCGAGGAGCTGCCGCTCAATGCCTCCGGCAAGCTCGACCGCCGCGCGCTGCCCGCGCCGGTGTTCGAGGCGGCGACCTTCCGCGCCCCCACCACGCCGGTGGAGGAGATCGTGGCGGGCACCTTCGCGGAGGTGCTGGGCCTGGAGCGGGTCGGCCTGGACGACGACTTCTTCGCCCTGGGCGGCAATTCGCTCATCGCCACCCAGGTGGCGGCGCGACTGTCCTCGGCGTTGAACACGCAGCTGGGCGTGCGCGAGATCTTCGAGGTGTCCACGGTCGCCGCGCTGGCCGCGCGCGCCGAGTCGGGCGCCGGTGCGGGCGGCCGCAATCCGCTGGTGCCGCAGGAGCGCCCGGAGCGGATCCCGCTGTCGCTGGCGCAGCAGCGGATGTGGTTCCTCAACCGCTTCGACCCCGAGTCCGCGGTCGACAACATCCCGGTGGTCGTGCGGCTGTCCGGGCTGCTGGACCGGCAGGCGCTGCACATCGCGGTCGCCGACGTGCTGGCCCGCCACGAATCGCTGCGCACCCGCTACCCCGAGGTGAACGGCGCCGCCTACCAGGAGATCGTGCCGACCGGCCGGGTGATCCCGGATCTGACGCCGATCGAGGTCACCGAATCCGAACTGCCGCTGCGGCTTTCGGAGCTGGTCCTGACCGGATTCGATGTCACGGCCGAGCCGCCGTTCCGCGCGGGGCTGTTCGAGATCAGCCCGACCGAGCACGTGCTGGTCGTGGTCGTGCACCACATCTCGGGTGACGGCTTCTCCATGGGCCCGTTCGCGCGCGACGTGATGACCGCCTACGGCGCCCGCGTCGACGGCGGCGAGCCCGCCTGGCGCCCGCTGGACGTGCAGTACGCGGACTTCGCGATCTGGCAGCGCCAGGTGCTGGGTTCCGAGGACGATCCGAATTCGGTGATCGCCCAGCAGATCTCGTACTGGACCGAGGCGCTGGCCGGTGCGCCGGAGCAGCTGGACCTGCCGTCCGACCGCCCGCGTCCCGCCGTGGCGTCGGGCCGCGGCGGCATCCACAACTTCGAGATCAGCGCCGAGACCCAGGCCAAGCTGGCGGAATTGGCGCGCGCCCGCGGCGCGACCATGTTCATGGTGGTGCACGCGGCGCTCGCGGTGCTGCTGTCGCGGCTGAGCAGCGAGTCGGACATCTCGATCGGCACCCCGGTGGCCGGTCGCGGCGACAAGGCGCTCGACGACATGATCGGCATGTTCGTCAACACCCTCGTGCTGCGGACCGAGATCGACGGCGGCACCACCTTCGGTGAGCTGCTGCAGTCGGTGCGCGCCGGCGATATCGCCGCCTTCGGCCATGCCGACCTGCCGTTCGAGCGGCTGGTGGAGATCCTGAACCCGCGGCGTTCGCAGGCCCGCAACCCGCTGTTCCAGGTGATGCTGTCGCTGCAGAACAACCGCCCGACCACCCTGGAGCTGCCGGGGCTGACGGTCAGCGGTGTCGAACTGCCCACCGAGACGGCCAAATTCGATCTGGCACTGGAGCTCACCGAACAGCTGCGTGCGGCGGAGGCCACCGGTAACGGCGCCTCGGTCCCGGCGGGCATCACGGCCAAGTTCGTCTATGCCACCGACCTTTTCGACGACGAGACCGTGGCCGGTTTCGCGCGGCGGTTCGTCCGGATCCTGAAGGCCGTGGCCGCCACGCCGGACCGCCCGGTCGGCGACATCCCGCTGCTGGATGCGCGGGAGGCGGCGCTGCAGCTGCGCGGCTGGAACGACACCGCCGTCGAGATCGGTTCGCCCGCACCGCTGGTCGAGCAGTTCGCCGCGCAGGTGCGCACGACGCCGGACGCCATCGCCGTGGTCGATCGCTCGACCGAGGAGGGCCCCGCCACTGCGCTGACCTACGCGGAACTGGCGAGCCGGGTACATCGGCTGGCGCGCAGGCTGATCGAGGCGGGCGTCGGACCCGACGTCCGGGTCGCCCTCGGCATGCGGCGCTCGCTGGATCTGGTGATCGCCATCCACGCGGTGCTGGAGGCCGGTGGCGCGTATGTGCCGCTGGATCTGGACCAGCCCGCCGACCGCATCGCCTACGTGCTCGAGACCGCGGCCCCCGCCTGCGTGCTCACCACCGCGCGCGACGCGTTCGCGCCCGCGGACCTGCCGGTGCTCGCCACCGACGATCCGGACCTGTCCGGCTACTCCGATGCGCCGGTCACCGATGCCGAGCGGGTGGCACCGCTGCGCCCGCAGCACCTGGCCTACGTGATCTTCACCTCCGGCTCCACCGGCCGCCCCAAGGGCGTCGGGGTGTCGCATGCGGCGCTGCAGCACCAGATGCGCTGGCTCGTCACCGAATTCGGGATCGGCGCCGAGGACGTGGTGCTGTACAAGACCCCGGCGACATTCGACGCCTCGGTGTGGGAACCGTTGGCGCCCTTGCTGACCGGCGCCCGGGTCGTCGTCGCGACGCCGGACGGGCATCGCGACACCCGCTATCTGGCGGAGGTCATCGCCGCGGAGCGGATCACCCTGGCCTCGTTCGTGCCGTCGCTGCTGACCGTGTTCGCGACGACCGTGGATCCCGCCGCGCTGGGATCGCTGCGGGCACTGCTGGTCGGTGGTGAGGCCTTCACGGGCGAGGCGGTGAAGGCGTTCCGGCGGCTCGGCCTGTCCGGCGTCGAGCTGGTCAACCTGTACGGCCCGACCGAATTCACCGTCAACGCCACCTATTCGGTGGCGCCGGAGACCGTCGATGCCGCGCTGCCCGCGCTCCCGATCGGTGCGCCGGTGTGGAACACCCAGGCATACGTGCTGGATTCGCGGCTGCACCCGGTGCCGCCGGGCGTCGTGGGCGAGCTGTATCTCGCGGGTGCGCAGCTGGCGCGCGGCTACGTGGACCGCGCGGGCCTGACGGCGGAGCGGTTCGTCGCCAACCCGTTCGGCGACAACGGATCTCGCCTGTACCGCACCGGTGACCTGGTGGCGCGCGACGCCTCGGGGGCGCTGGTCTACCGCGGCCGCAGCGACTTCCAGGTGAAGCTGCGCGGCCTGCGGATCGAGCCGGGCGAGATCGAGTACGCGCTGCGCGCACACGATGCGGTCGCGCAGGCCGTGGCCCTGGTGCGCTCGGGCGACCGCACCGGCGATCGGCTGGTCGCCTACGTGGTGCCCGCCGAATCCGTGTCCGGCGACACCGATTTCGACGCCACGCTGCGCGCGCACCTGGCCACGATGCTGCCGTCGTACATGATTCCGTCGGCGATCGTGGTGCTCGACGCCCTGCCGCTGACCGCGAACGGCAAGCTCGACCGCCGCGCCCTGCCCGAACCGGCGTTCGAGGTCCGCGAGTTCCGGGCGCCCTCGACGCCGATCGAGGAGATCGTGGCGAACACCTTCGCCGATGTGCTCGGGCTCGACACCGGCGCGCGGGCGGTGGGCGTCGACGACGACTTCTTCGAGCTCGGCGGCAACTCGCTGATCGCCACCCAGGTGGTGGCCCGCCTGGGCAGCGCGCTGAACACCCGGGTGCCCGTGCGGCTGCTGTTCGAGGCGTCCACGGTCAGCGCACTGGCCGTGCGCGTGGAGGGCCAGGTCGGCTCGGGCCGCCGCGAGCTGGTGGCCGGACCGCGCCCCGCGCGGATCCCGCTGTCGCTGGCGCAGCAGCGGATGTGGTTCCTGAACCGGTTCGACCAGCAGTCCGCGGCCTACAACGTGCCGATGGTCGTGCGCTTGACCGGCGCGCTGGACATCGAGGCGCTGCGCGCGGCCGTCGAGGACCTGGTGGCCCGCCACGAGGTGCTGCGCACGGTCTATCCGGAGACCGACGGCCGACCCGTGCAGGTGATTCTGCCGGTGGCGCAGGCGCTTCCGGAGCTCGAGGTCCGGCCCGTCGCGCCGGATGCGGTCGAGGCGGCCGTGCTGGAGCTGACCTCGACGATCTTCGACGTCACCACCGAGGTGCCGCTGCGGGTCGCGCTGTTCGACCTCACCGACCGCGCGGCGGCACCCGAGGGGACCGGCGACTACGTCGTGGCGATGGTCATCCACCACATCTCCGGCGACGGCTCGTCGGCCGGACCGCTGACCCGCGACCTGATGACCGCCTACGCGGCGCGCGCCGCCGGGGAGGCGCCGGGCTGGGCCCCGCTGGCGGTGCACTACGCCGACTACAGCATCTGGCAGCGCGAGGTGCTGGGCAGCGAGGACGATCCGGAGTCGTTGGCGGCCAAGCAGATCGGCTACTGGAAGACCGCGCTGGCGGATCTGCCGGAGCAGCTGGATCTGCCCGCCGACCGCCCGCGGCCCGCGGTGCAGACCTTCGCGGGCAGCAAGGTCCCGGTCGAGATCGATGCCGAAATCCACCGTGCGCTGGGCGAATTGGCGCGGGCCGAGGGCGCGACGCTGTTCATGGTCGTGCACACCGCCTTCGCGGTGCTGCTGTCGCGGTTGTCCGGGACCGAGGACATCGCGATCGGTACCCCGATGTCCGGTCGCGGCGAGGCGGTGCTGGACGACCTGATCGGCATGTTCGTCAACACCCTGGTGTTCCGCACGCAGGTCGATGCCGGGGCCTCGTTCACCGACCTGCTGGCGCGGCAGCGCGAGATCGACATCCAGGCGTTCGCGAACGCGGATATGCCGTTCGAGCGGCTGGTCGAGGTGCTGAACCCGGTGCGTTCGACGGGGCGGCATCCGCTGTTCCAGGTCGGTCTGTCGTTCCAGAACCTGGCGCAGACCAGCCTGGAACTGCCCGGCCTGCGGGTCTCCGGGCTCGATCTCGACACCGGTCTGTCGCAGTTCGATCTGCACCTGATCATCGCCGACAACTACGGTGAGGCGGGCGAACCGGCGGGCCTGAGCGGCTTCCTCACCTACGCCACCGATCTGTTCGACCGGGCGACGGTGGAGCAGTTCGTGGAGCGCTTCGTGCGGCTGCTGGGCGAGATCGTCGCCACGCCGCGCACCGCGGTCGGCGACCTGGAACTGCTCGGTGGCGCCGAGCGGGATCGAATGCTGCTGGACTGGAACGACACTCGGCACGAGGTCGATCCGGAACTGCTGCTGGACGGCTATCGCCGCGCGGTCGCCGCGCATCCGGATCGGGTCGCGGTGGTCTACGAGGGTGCGGAGCTGACCTATCGCGAGTTCGACGAGCGGGTCAATCGCCTGGCGCGGCACCTGATCTCGCAGGGCGTCGGCCCGGAATCGCTGGTGGGCCTCGCGGTTCGGCGGTCGCTGGACCTGGTGGTCGGGATGTACGCGATCGTCACGGCCGGTGGTGCGTATGTGCCGCTGGATCCGGATCACCCGGCCGAGCGCATCGGATATGTGCTCGACACCGCCCGCCCCGTGTGCGTATTGACCGCCGCGCGTGACGGTTTCGAGGTTCCGGGCGAGGTGCCCGTCGTGGAGATCGACACCGTCGACCTGTCGGGCTTCGACGGTGGAGCGGTGCGGGCCGAGGAACTCCGCGGCCCCGTGCATCCGGACAACCCGGCCTATGTGATCTTCACGTCGGGTTCGACGGGTCGGCCGAAGGGCGTGGCGGTCTCGCACGGCGCGATCCACAACCAGATCACCTGGATGCTCACCGAGTACCCGATGGGCACCGACGATGTGTACCTGCAGAAGACCGCGACGACGTTCGACGTGTCGCTGTGGGGCTACTTCATGCCGCTGCGCGCCGGGGCCACCCTCGTGGTCGCGACCCCCGACGGCCATCGGGACCCGGCCTACCTGGCCGAAACCATTGCGGCGCAGCGGGTAACGGTCACCGACTTCGTGCCGTCGATGCTGACGGTGTTCGCCGCCCACACCCCGGCGGGCTCGGTGCCCACGCTGCGCGACGTGTTCGCGATCGGTGAGGCGCTGCCGCCGGAGACGGTGGCGGCGATGCGGGCCGTGACCTCGGCGACCGTGCACAACCTGTACGGGCCGACCGAGGCCGCGGTGTCGATCACCTACCGCCCCGCGACCGGGGACGAGCGCGGCAGCGTGCCGATCGGTGTGCCGCAGTGGAATTCCCAGGTGTACGTGCTGGATTCGCGGTTGCGTCCGGTGCCCGCCGGTGTCGCGGGCGAGCTGTATCTGGCCGGTGATCAGCTGGCGCGCGGGTATGTCACGCGGCCGGATCTGACGGCGGATCGGTTCGTGGCCAACCCCTTCGGGGACATGAACGGCGGCGGAGCCGCGGGCGAGGGCATGAACGGCGGCGGAGCCGCGGGCCAGCGCATGTACCGCACGGGCGACCTCGTGGTGTGGCGTGACGGTGGTGTGCTGGAGTACATCGGCCGCACCGATTTCCAGGTGAAGTTCCGTGGTCAGCGCATCGAACTGGGTGATATCGAATCGGCGCTGCTGGCGCAGCCCTCGGTGAGCCAGGCCGTCGCACTCGTGGTGCCCTCGGATCTGGGCGATCAGCTGGTGGCCTACGTGGTCCCGGCGCCCGGTGCGTCCATCGATCAGACTCGGCTGCTGACGGCGGCCGGGCAGACGTTGCCCGCCTACATGATTCCGGCCGCGATCGTCGCGTTGGACGCGTTCCCGCTGAACACCAGCGGCAAGCTGGATCGCAAGGCGCTGCCGCAGCCGACGTTCGCGCGGCGCGAGTTCCGGGCCCCGTCCACGCCGATCGAGGAGATCGTCGCCGGGGTGTTCGCCGATGTGCTCGGCGTGGCCCGCGTCGGTGCGGACGACGACTTCTTCGCGCTCGGCGGCAACTCGCTGATCGCCACCCAGGTGATCGCGCGCCTGGGCGCCGCGGTCGGCGCCCGGGTGCCGATGCGGACGCTGTTCGAGACGCCCACCGTGGCCGCGCTGGCCGCGGCGGTCGAGTCGCAGGCCCGCGGCGTGCGCACCGCCGAACTCGGCAGTGTCGAACGCCCCGAACGGATTCCGCTGTCGCTGGCCCAGCAGCGCATGTGGTTCCTGAACCGGTTCGACCAGGAGTCCGCGGCCTACAACGTGCCGATCGCGGTGCGGTTGACCGGCGCGCTGGATGTCGAGGCGTTGCGCTCGGCGATCGGTGATCTGGTCGCCCGGCACGAGGTGCTGCGCACCGTATACCCGGAGGTCGACGGCGCACCCGTGCAGGTGATCCTGCCGCCGGGACAGGCCGTTCCGGAGCTCGAGGTGCGTGCGGTCGCGCCGGAGGCGATCGAGGCGGCCGTGATCGGGTTCTTCTCGACCGGCTTCGATGTGACCACCGAGGTGCCGCTGCGGGTCGTGCTGTTCGAGATCGACAGCGCGGCACGGGAGTACGTGCTGGCGATGGTGATCCACCACATCGCCGGTGACGGCTCGTCCGCGGCCCCGCTTACCCGCGACCTGGTGACCGCGTACGCGGCGCGGGCCGCGGGGGAGGCGCCGGGCTGGGCGCCGCTGGCGGTGCAGTATGCCGACTACAGCGTCTGGCAGCGTGCGGTGCTGGGCAGCGAGGACGATCCGGAGTCGTTGGCGGCCAAGCAGATCGGCTACTGGAAGACCGCGCTGGCGGATCTGCCGGAGCAACTGGATCTGCCGTCGGATCGCCCGCGCCCCGCGACGCAGTCGTTCGCCGGTGGCAAGGTCGACGTCCACATCGACGCCGAGATGCACCGTGCGCTGGTGGAATTGGCGCGGGCCGAGGGCGCGACGCTGTTCATGGTCGTGCATACGGCGTTCGCGGTGCTGCTGTCGCGGTTGTCGGGGACCGAGGACATCGCGATCGGTACCCCGATGGCGGGCCGCGGCGAGGCCGCGCTCGACGACCTCATCGGCATGTTCATGAACACCCTGGTGTTCCGCACCCGGGCCGATGCGGGCGCGGCGTTCACCGAACTGCTCGCCCGCCAGCGCGAGACGGATATCCAGGCGTTCGCGAACGCCGATGTGCCGTTCGAGCGCCTGGTCGAGGTGCTGAACCCGGCGCGCTCCACGGCGCGGCACCCGCTGTTCCAGATGGGCCTGTCGTTCCAGAACATCGCGCTGCCGACCCTGGAGCTGCCCGGCCTGACGGTCGGCGCGATGGACATCGACACCGAGCAGTCGCAGTTCGATCTGCACCTGATCGTGTCCGACCGGTACGACGAGTCCGGCGTCCCGGCGGGCATCGGAGGCTTCCTGACCTACGCGAGCGATCTGTTCGACGAGTCGACGGTACGGGGCTTCGTGGACCGGTTGGTGCGCCTGTTCGGCGAGATCATCGCCGCGCCGCGGACCCCGATCGGCGACCTCGAGCTGCTCGACGGCGGCGAGCGCGATCGAATCCTGGTGGAGTGGAACGACACTCGTCACGACGTGGCGCCCGAACTGCTGCTCGACGGTTACCGCCGCGCGGTGGCCGAACACCCGGATCGTGTCGCGGTGTCCTACGAGGGCGCGGAGCTGACCTACCGGGAGTTCGACGAGCGGGTCAACATCCTGGCCCGCCGGTTGATCTACCAGGGTGTGGGTCCGGAATCGCTGGTCGGTCTCGCGGTCCGGCGGTCGCTGGATCTCGTGGTCGGGATGTACGCGATCGTGACCGCGGGTGGTGCGTACGTGCCGCTGGATCCGGATCATCCGGCCGAGCGCATCGCGCACGTGCTGGAGACCGCGCAGCCGATCTGCGTGCTCAGCACGACGGCCGACGCGGTGCCGGTGCCGGGCGATATTCCGGTGCTGCACATCGACACCGTGGATCTCGACGGGTTCGACGGCACCCCGGTGCAGCCCGACGAGCTGCTCGAGCCCCTGCATCCGGACAACCCGGCCTACGTGATCTTCACGTCGGGCTCCACCGGTCGCCCGAAGGGTGTCGCGGTCTCGCACGCCGCGATCCACAACCAGACGACGTGGATGCTGGCCGAGTACCCGATGGGTGCCGACGACGTCTACTTCCAGAAGACCGCGACCACGTTCGACGTGTCGCTGTGGGGCTACTTCATGCCGCTGCGCGCCGGGGCGAAGCTGGTGGTCGCCACGCACGACGGTCATCGTGACCCGGCGTATCTCGCGGAAACCATTGCCGCGCAGCGGGTTACCGTCACCGACTTC
>NZ_JARWQD010000023.1 GCF_029869545.1 Nocardia wallacei
GCGCCATGGTCTGCCCTCGCCGGGCCACCCGCGGCCCGGGAATCCTCGCCGACGAGGGAGCCCGCGGCGGGCCGCCCCCAGATACCCCCCCCCCCCGACGCCCCCCCGCTCAATAAAGACAGCCCGGAGCCCCCCCACAACCCCCCCCCCCCCCCCCCCCCGCGCCCCCCCCCCCGGCCCCCCCCGAGCCGACCTGCCGGGCCAGCAGCAGCGGATTGCGGGACCCCAGTTTCAGCACGTTGGTATAGAACTGGATGCTGCTGGTGGCCGCGGCCATGGCGGTGGCGCCGATCAGCGGATCCACCCAGGGTGTGTCCGGGCCCCAGAACCGGTTGCCATCGGGTGTATAGGGGTATTTCGCCGCCTGTTCCTGCATGTAGAACAGTGAATCCGGCAGCGCGATCGACGAGAATCCGCACTCCTCCGCGGTCTTGGCCAGCTCGGGGAGCTGCTCGAGCGGGCTCATCGCGACCCCGAGTGAGAACTTCATTCGGGCCTGTCCGAGCCGACGACCCACATGGAGAAGTACTGCGACCCGCCGCCGTAGGCGTGCCCGAATGCCTTGCGCGCGTTGTCGACCTGGTAGTCCCCGGCGCGGCCCATGACCTGCTTGGCCGCCTCGGCGAAGCGGATCAGGCCCGAGGCGCCGATCGGGTTCGAGCTGAGCACACCACCGGACGGATTGACCGGCAGCTTCCCGCCGATCTCGGTCTCCCGGGCGTCGGTGAGCTTCCAGCCCTCGCCCTCGGGCATGAACCCCAGGTTCTCCAGCCACATCGGCTCGAACCAGGAGAACGGCACGTAGATCTCGGCGGCGTCGATCTCCTCCAGCGGATTGGTGATACCGGCCTGCCGCCACAGCGCGGCCGCGGCGTCGCGACCGGCCTGCGGGCTGACCTGGTCGCGTCCGGCGTAGGCCAGCGGTTCGGTGCGCATGGCGGTGCCGTGCACCCACGCGACCTTCTTGCCGGTGGCCTCCGCGGCCGCGGCCGAGGACTCGTCGCCGAGCACGATCGCGCAGGCGCCGTCGGAGGAGGGGCAGGTCTCGTCGAAACGGATCGGATCCCACAGCATCTGCGAGGCCAGCACGGACTCCATCGTGATGTCGGCCTGCTGGAGGTGCGCGAGGGGATTCTTCGCGCCGTTGCGGCGGTCCTTCACCGCGACCATGGCACCGATGTGCAGCGGCGCGTTCGCGCGGCGGATGTAGGCGCGCACATGCGGGGCGAAATATCCACCGGCACCGGCGCCCACCGGCTTGGTGAACGGGACCGGATTCGACAGCGCCCACATGGCGTTGGATTCCGACTGCTTCTCCCACGCCACCGCGAGCACCTTGCCGTGCACGCCGCCCTGCACGTGATTGGCGGCGACGACGCCGGTGGAGCCGCCGACCGAGCCCGCCGTGTGCACGCGCAGCAGCGGTTTTCCGGTGGCGCCCAACGCATCTGCGAGGAACAGCTCGGGCATCATCGAACCCTCGAACAGGTCCGGGGCCTTACCGACCACGACCGCGTCGATATCGGCCATCGTGAGCTCGGCGTCGGCGAGCGCGCGATCGATTGCCTCTCGGCACATTCCGGCCATCGACACGTCGGAGCGTTTCGTCACGTGATGGGTTTGTCCGGTGCCGAGCACCGCGGCGAGGTTGGTCATCGTGCCTCCAGTTTGGCCACCAGGTTCTGCTGCAGCGCAGGGCCGCTCGCCGCGTGGGCGAGGGCGCGCCCGGCGTCGCCGTTCATGATCTGTGTCGCGGCGAAGCCGATGCGCTCCAGACCGGCCGCGAACATCGGGTTGCCCGCCAGGGGGCCGCCCGAGGGGTTGATGCGGGTCGAATCGCCCAGGCCGATGGCCTGTTTCAGGATCAGCTGTTCGTGGCTGAACTGCGCGTGCAGTTCCGCGATGTCGAATCCGCCTGTGTCGCCGCCGGTTACGGCCGCGGCGGCGGCCGCGGCAGAGGCGGAGACCGTGAGGTCGCGGGCGCCCAGGATCGGGGTGTCGATGCGGTGCGCCATATCGGTCAGCCACGCCGGGCGCTCGCACAGCTCGCGGGCCCGGTCGCCGACGGCCAGCACGATCGCGGCCGCGCCGTCGGTGATCGGGGCGATGTCGTGCTCGCGCAGCGGATCGGCGACATACGGTGCGGCGAGCCGCTTTTCGATCTCGGCGTCATCGGTGGCCGATACCGCGGCCATGTCCCGCTCGGTCCAGCGGCCGGAATCCAGTCCGGCCCGGGCCTGCAGGCCCGCCATCGATACCGCGTCCGGCCACAGCGGCGCGACCAGGTACGGATCGGTCTGCATGGTGAGGACCTGGCGCAGCGTGCCCGCGGATGCCTTGCCGAACCCGTACACCAGCGCCGTCCGCGCCTGTCCGGAGCGCAGTTTCACCCACGCCTCGTACAGCGCCCAGGCGGCGTCCATCTCCACGTGTGATTCGTTGATCGGCGGTACCGCGCCGATGGAGTCGATCGCCGAGATGAACGAGAATGCCCGGCCCGCAAGGTAATCCGAGGATCCGGAGCACCAGAAGTCGATATCGGACACGGTGATGCCGAGCTTGTCGTACAGGTGCCGGAAGCACGGCGCCAGCATCTCGACACCGTTGGTGGTGCCGTAGGTCTCGGGGACGTGCGGTGCGTGTGCGAAGCCCACCACCGCGATGTCGGATGTGTTGTCGCTCAAGGTAATAGCGCCTCTCTACAGATGCTGCGCGTAGGACTCGTAGTCGGCGTCGGGCTCGCCGGTGGGCTCGAAGTGCGAGATGTTGTCCAGACCCTCGTGGGTCCACTCCTCGCGGGGCTTCCAGGAAGCCTTGACCCGCATGCCCATCCGAACCTCGCTCGCCTCGCAGCCGAGCACCAGGTGCAGGAACGGGATATCGGCACCGTCGAGCAGCACGTAGGCGGCCACATACGGCGGCTTGATGCGCTGGCCCTGGAACGGCACGTTCACGATGCAGAAGGTGGTGACGATGCCGGTGTCGGCGAGTTCGACGTAGTCGTCGGTCGGCTCGCCGGTGCGCGGGTCGGCCCCGCGCGGCGGGAAGTACACCTTGCCGTCCGAGGCGGCGCGCGCGCCCACCAGTCGGCCCTCGGCGATGGCCCGCAGGTAGACGGTCTCCTGCGGCGCGGCGGTGTGCTTGTAGCGCAGGTCGATCGGGGTGACGATGCCGGTGACCGGCTCGGATTCGGTGCCCGCGGCCGGTGCCGCGGAGGTGTCGCCCGGTTCGAAGCAGGCGATGTCGTGAATGCTGCCGGTGCGGTCGGCGGCCCAGCGCGCCCGCACCCGCATGCCGGTGCGCAGGTCGTCGGGCGACGCCACGTCGACCGCGTGCAGCAGCGCGGTGTCGGCGCCGTCGAGCTTGATCAATGCCCAGGCGAAGGGCCGGTCGAAGGGCTGGCCGGGCAAGGGATCTCGCACCCAGCTCCAGCTCTGCACAGTGCCGACGTCGGCCACGTCCACGAATTCGGTGAGCCGATCGGCGGTCACCGGATCGTATTCGGCGGGCGGCACGAATACCCGGCCGTCGGAGCCTCGGATGCCGACGATGCGGCCGTCGCGCAGCCCGGTCAGGAACCGTCCGATGGTCGGCCCGACCGAGCGGGTGTAGTCGAACTTCATGCGCAGTTCTGCGGCGAGCACGTCGGGCGTGGTTCCCGTTTCCGGCCCACTTCCTTCGGCGATTGTGCCGGTCATGGTGTTCCCCTGAGTCACGATATCGAGTAGAACAGGTTCTTATTCTGGTGGCAATAGTAGCCATGCGACGGAAGGATGTGGGATGCGCTTCGGATTGCAGCTCGGATATTGGGGTGCGCAGCCGCCGTCCAATGTCGGGGAATTGGTGGCCGCCGCCGAGGCGACCGGTTTCGATGCCGTGTTCACCGCGGAATCGTGGGGTTCGGACGCCTTCACGCCGCTGGCGTGGTGGGGGTCGCAGACCAGCCGGGTGCGGCTGGGCACCTCGGTGGTGCAGATGTCGGCGCGCACGCCCGCGGCCACGGCGATGGCGGCGCTGACCATGGACCACCTCACCGGCGGTCGGCACATTCTCGGCCTCGGTGTCTCGGGGCCGCAGGTGGTGGAGGGCTGGTACGGCCAGCCGTTTGCCAAGCCGTTGCAGCGGACCCGGGAGTACGTCGGGATCATCCGGCAGGTGCTGGCTCGGGAGGGGAAGGTGGTGAGCGAGGGACCGCACTTCCCGATGCCGTACACCGGGCCGGGAGCGACCGGACTCGGGAAGCCGCTCAAACCGATCACTCACCCGCTGCGTGCGGATCTGCCGATCTGGCTGGGTGCCGAGGGCCCGAAGAACGTGGCGCTGACCGCCGAGATCGCCGACGGCTGGCTGGCGATCTACTACACGCCGCGGCTGGCCGGGATGTACGACGAATGGCTCGACGAGGGCTTCGCGCGAGTGGGTGCCAGGCGTTCGCGGGAGGATTTCGAGATCGCCGCGACCGCACAGGTCATTCTCACCGACGACACGAAGGGCGAACTGGATCGGCTGCGCCCGTTCATGGCGCTCTACATCGGCGGCATGGGGGCGGAGGAGCTGAACTTCCACGCGCAGGTGTACCGGCGCATGGGGTACGGCGATGAGGTCGACGAGATCACCCGGCTGTTCCGGTCCGGGCGCAAGGAGGAGGCGGCGGCCGCGGTGCCGGACGAGCTGATCCTCGACACCACCATCATCGGCGACGAGGCGCACGTGCGCGAACAGCTGAAGGTGTGGGAAAGGGCCGGGGTCACCATGCTGCTGGTCGGGGTCCGCGATGCCGCGCAATTCGAGCGTCTCGGACCGTTGGTCCGGTCGTAGAAATCGCGTGGGTGGTGGCCGCGTCATCGTTGTGGCGCACGCCGAAATCTGGTGGTGACCACCCCTTGTTCAAGGGTAGAACACGTTCTAAGTTCGAGGAGTGACTTCGATGGAGCAGGCACAGACGCTGGGATTGTGGAATATCGCCGCCGCCGCACCCGAACGGATCGCGGTGGTCGATCCCTCCGGTCGGGAGGTCGGCTACGCGGAGCTGGCCGCGCAGGCCGACCGGTTCGCCCGGGGCCTGCGGGCGCAGGGGCTGCGCGCCGGCGACGTGCTGGTGTCCATGGTGCACAACACCGCCGAGGCGCTCGCGGTGTACTTCGCGGCGTATCAGGCCGGGCTGTACATCGTCGCGGTCAACTGGCACCTCACCGGACCGGAGGTCGCCTACATCCTCGGTGACAGCGAGGCGAAGGCGTTCATCGCCGATGAGCGCTTCGCCGAGGCCGCGCGGATCGCCGCCGACGAGGCGAAAGTACCTGCGGGCGCGCGCTTTTCGGTGGGATCGGTGGAGGGGTTCCGGCCGCTCGCGGAACTGGGCGCGGGGGAGAGCGGCCGCCCCGACAACCGCACCACCGGTGCGCCGATGCTCTACACCTCGGGAACCACGGGGCGCCCCAAGGGAGTTCGGCGCCCGCTCACCGGCGCCGACCCGGATGTGGTCGGACCGCAGGCGACCGGATTCTTCGGGCTGTTCGGCATCCGGCCGTTCGACGACCACGTCCACATCTGCGGCTCGCCGCTCTATCACACCGCGGTGCTGAACTTCGCGTCCATCTCGATTCAGTTGGGGCACAAGGTCGTTCTGATGGACAAATGGGACGCCGAGGACATGCTGCGGCTGATCGAACGGCACCGCGTCACCCACAGCCACATGGTGCCGACCCAGTTCCACCGGCTGCTGGCGCTGCCGGAGGAGGTCCGCGCGAAATACGACGTGTCGTCGCTGCGGTGCATGATCCACGGCGCGGCGCCGTGCCCGCACGAGACCAAGCGCCGGATGCTGGAGTGGTGGGGCCCGGTCGTGACCGAGTACTACGCCGCGACCGAGGGCGGCGGCACGTCCATCAGCGGCGCGGAATGGCTCGAGAAGCCCGGATCGGTCGGCAAGGCGTGGCCGTACGCGGTGGTGAAGGTGCTCGACGACGACGGCAACGAGGTGCCGCCCGGTGAGATCGGCACGGTGTACATGCGGATGGGCGGCTCCAATTTCGAATATCACAAGGACAAGGCCAAGACCGAGGGTGCGCGCGTCGGCGACCTGTTCACCGTCGGCGACATCGGCCACATGGATTCCGACGGCTATCTGTTCCTGCACGACCGGCGCTCGGACCTGATCCTGTCCGGCGGGGTGAACATCTATCCCGCCGAGATCGAGGGCGAGCTGATCACCCATCCCAAGGTCGACGACGTCGCGGTTTTCGGTCTGCCGCACGAGGATTGGGGTCAGGAGGTCAAGGCCGTCGTGCAGCCCGCCGAGGGGATCGTGGCCGACGACGAGCTGACGCGGGAGCTGATGGCATACGCCGCGGCGCGGCTGGCCAAGTACAAGCTGCCCCGCAGCATCGATTACATGGACGAGCTGCCCCGCGACCCCAACGGGAAGCTCTACAAGCGCAAGATCCGGGACCGCTACGTGCAAGCGTAAGCGTTCCGTTCCCCGGGGCCCGCCTGGAATGCCGCCAGGCGGGCATTCCTCGTTGGGCCGCAACGTATTTCGCCGAATCGGTCACGCGCCCGCCCGGGGCGGCCTATCGTCGGGACGGGGAATTCGTAAACGGTGTAAATTGACTCTTGTCAGGACCAAGAACACGTTCTATTTTTGTCCTGTGAGCCACAACATAGCGGACCTTGTCGAACACACCATCGACCTCGTGCCGGACCGCGTCGCGCTGGCCGACGACACTCGTTCGGTGACCTACGCCGAACTGGAGGATCGAGCCAACCGACTCGCGCACTACCTGCAGGAACAGGGCGTGCAGCCGGGTGACAAGGTCGGCATCTACTCGCGCAACACCATCGAGGCCGTGGAGGCCATGATCGCGGTGTTCAAGGCGCGGGCGGTGATGGTCAACGTGAACTTCCGGTACGTCGAGAACGAGTTGCAATACATCATCGACAACTCGGATATGGTCGCGCTGATTCACGAGCGGCGCTACAGCGATCGGGTGACGGCCGTGCGCCCGGCGAGCCCGAAGCTGAAGACCGTGCTGGTGGTCGACGACGGCACCGAGGCCCAGACGCCGACCGCGGCGGGTTCGGTGGAATACGAGGCGGCGCTGGCCGCCACGCACGGTGAGCGCGACTTCGGGGATCGCTCGCCCGACGACATCTTCATGATCTACACCGGCGGCACCACCGGCATGCCCAAGGGCGTGATGTGGCGCCAGGAGGACTGGTGGCGGGTGCTCGGCGGCGGCATCAACTTCATGACCGGCGAATACGTCGAGGACGAGTGGCAGCAGGCCAAGAACGGCGCGAGCAACGCGCAGCTGACCCGCTACCCGATTCCGCCGATGATCCACGGCGGCTCGCAGGCGGCTACCTTCCACAGCCTGTTCGACGGCGGCAAGGCGATCATGCTGCCGGAGTTCACCGGCCACGGCGTCTGGCAGGCGATCGACCGCCACAACGTCAACCTCATCTTCATCACCGGCGACGCCATGGCGCGGCCGATGCTCGACGCGCTGAAGGCGGGCAACCCGGAAACCGGTGAGCCCTACAAGCATTCGAACCTGTGGGCCATGGCCAGCAGCGCGGCGCTGTTCTCGCCGTCGCTGAAGGACGAGTTCATCGAGCTGCTGTCGACCACGATGATCACCGACTCGATCGGCGCCTCGGAGACCGGTTTCGGTGGTCTGGCCGTGGCGTCCAAGGGCGCCACGCACACCGGCGGCCCGCGGGTGAAGATCGACGCCTCCACCGCCGTGCTCGACGAGCAGGGCAATCCCGTCGCGCCCGGCTCGGGGCAGGTCGGCATGCTCGCCCGCAAGGGCCACATTCCGGTGGGCTACTACAACGACCCGGTCAAGACGGCGGCAACCTTCAAGGAGTTCAACGGAATTCGTTATTCCATCCCCGGCGACTACGCCCGGGTGGAGGAGGACGGCACCGTCACCATGCTCGGCCGCGGATCGGTGAGCATCAACAGCGGCGGGGAGAAGATCTACCCCGAGGAGGTCGAGGGCGCGCTCAAGTCGCATCCGGAGATCTTCGACGCGCTGGTGATCGGCGTCGCCGACGAGCGCTGGGGGCAGCGGGTGTGCGCGGTCGTGCAGTGCCGCGGCGGCAAGCGGCCGACCCTCGAGGAGCTGCGCCCGCTGCTGATCCAGGAGATCTCGTCCTACAAGATGCCCCGCAGCCTCTGGTTCGTCGAGGAGATCAAGCGTTCCCCGGCCGGTAAGCCCGACTACAAGTGGGCGCACGCGCACGCGGAGTCGCGCCCGGCGGACGAGGATGCGCCCGCTCCCGCGACGAAGTAGGCGGTCGCGTCCCCGTCGTTTCCGGCATGCTGTCGGCCGGAGTCCGCACGTGTGCCGTATGCCACGTTTAGGACGTAGGTCCCCTGCTTTACGGGCTGTTTCTTGTCGGTGCCCTGTGCCAGAGTGTGTGACATGAGCAAGACGGGCAGTTCCGCCGGCTCCGCCGAGATCACTCGTGAGGTGCTGGAGCAATTCGAGGGGTACCGGCGCGAGCTGTGTGCTTACGCCTACCGCATGCTGGGGTCCTCGTTCGAGGCCGAGGATGCGGTACAGGACGCGTTCACCCGGGCATGGAAGGCCTACGGCTCGTTCGAGGGCCGGTCCAGCCTGCGGTCGTGGCTGTACAAGATCACCACCAATGTCTGCCTGGACATGCTGGACGGCCCGCAGCGGCGCGCCCGGCCGATGGACCTGTCGGGTCCGTCGAGTCCGGACACCCCGCTGCCCCCGGCCCAGCCGGACTACGTCTGGGTCGAGCCCATCCCCAACGGGATGGCCTTCGGCTCCGACCCGGCCGAGCACGCCACGGCCAAGGATTCGCTGCGGCTGGCGTTCGTGGCCGCCGTGCAGCACCTTCCGGCCACCCAGCGCGCGATCCTGATCATGCGCGAGGTGCTGCGGTTCTCCGCGAACGAGACCGCCGACATGCTGACGATGTCCCCGGCCTCGGTGAACAGCGCGCTGCAGCGGGCCCGGGCCACCATGTCCAAGGTGCAGCCCGACGAATCCGGCGGCTACGACGAGTCCGACGAGGATCAGCGCAAGCTCGTCGACGGCTTCGTCGAGGCATTCGAGGCCTACGACATGGACACGCTCACCTCCCTGCTGAAACAGGATGTGGCACTGTCCATGCCGCCGTTCGAGCTGTGGATCTCCGGCCCGGAGAACGTGGCCCGGTTCATGGTCACCACCGGCTCCCAGTGCCGCGGCTCGAAGATGGTCCCGCTCGCGGGCGCCAACGGGCTCCCGGCCTTCGGCCACTACAAGCCGAGCGGCGAGCCCGGCGTCTACGTGCCCTGGTCGATCACCGTGCTCGAACTCGACGGCGACCGGATCAGCGGCCTGCACTTCTTCCTCGACACCGACCGCATGTTCCCGCTGTTCGGCCTGGAGAAGGAACTGCGGGTGTAACCGCGGATCAGGCCGCCGGGTGGGCCATGTGGAAGGGTTCCCAGTGGTGGCCGTCGGGGTCGATGAAGGTGCGCCCGTGCATGCCCACCTGGGCCTCCTGGGCGCGCTTGTCCTCGCTGAACTCCTCGGTGCCGCCCGCCGCCAGCGCCGCGGCCGTCAGGTCGTCCACCTCTTCGGCGCTGCTCAGCGACAGCGCGTAGACGGATCCGACGGTGGCGACGGTATCGGCGACGGGTCGCTTGGTGAACGTCTCGAAGAACGACTGCACCAGCAGCATCAGGCAGATGTTGTCGTCGATGACGACGCAGGCGGCGTTGTCGTCGGTGAAGTCCTGATTCACCGTCCATCCCAGCGCCTCGTAGAACTTCCTGG
Organism: Nocardia wallacei; assembly: GCF_029869545.1. Lineage (GTDB taxonomy): Bacteria > Actinomycetota > Actinomycetes > Mycobacteriales > Mycobacteriaceae > Nocardia > Nocardia wallacei_A. The sequence continues at coordinate 9,807 of NZ_JARWQD010000023.1, forward strand.
ACCGCTCCAGGTCTGCGACGGGGAGGTTGAGGAAGATCATCTTGCTGGCCATGTCGGTCCCTTTCGACTGCGCAGTCGGTTCGTGTACACCGATTCCGACGAGTCGGGACGGCAAAACTCATCGGATAGTTGCGGTCTGCAACGAAAGTCCGTGCGGGGAGGTCGTGCGGGTGCGGCGCCGCGGAAATGGTGGTGCGGCGAGTACCGGCCGCGACATATGGTCCAGGCATGACCGACGCCGACGCAGCATTCGCCGATCCGTCCCGCGAGCACGCTGGAGGAGGCATCGAGCCCGCGCCGGAGGTGGGCGGCGGCGCGGTCTATCTGATCACCGGAATTCAGGCCGCCGGGAAATCCACCGTGGCGCAGGCACTTGCCGAACGGTTCCCGCTGTCGGCCCATGTCCGCGGCGATACCTACCGTCGCTCGGTGGTCCGCGGCAGTGCCGAGATGTCGCCCGACCCGAGCCCGGAGGCGCTGGCGCAGTTGCGGTTGCGCCATCGCCTGGCGGCCCGGGTCGCCGACGGCTATGCGGCGGAAGGGTTTACGGCCGTGCTGCAGGACACGGTGCTGGGCGAACTGCTGCCGTACACGGTCGAGCAGATCCGCACCCGGCCGCTGTACGTCGTCGTCCTGGTGCCGCGGCCCGACGCCGTGGAGCGCCGCGAGGCGGGCCGCGGCAAGAAGGCGTACGGCACCTTCACCGTCGCGGACCTCGACAAGGTCCTGCACGCGGAGACCCCGCGCATCGGATTATGGCTCGACTCTTCGGATCTCACCGTGGACCAGACCGTCGACGAGATCCTCGCCCGGGCAGAATGCGTGTAGCGGGCGGTGAGATCCCGGCCGAAAGCGTGCCGGGAATGGGGGCGTGCGTCCGCCCGTTCAGTGTGCTTCGGCCAGTGTGGCACCCAAGGCCCGCAGGTGGTCGGTGGCGCCGCCCAGGGCGAATTCGTTGTGTTTGGCTGCGGTGAAGTAGTTATGGGCGATGTGGTCGCGGTCGATGCCGACGCCGCCGTGCACGTGGACGACGGTGTGCGCGATGCGGTGACCGGCCTCGGCGGCCCAGAACTTGGCGGTGTGGATCTCCGCCTCGGCGGGCAGGCCCTCCGACAGCGACCAGGCCGCCTGGGTGACCGCCAGCCGCAGGCCCTGCAGATCGATGTAGCCGTCGGCCAGCCGCTGCGCGACCGCCTGGAAGCTACCGATCTTGCGCGCGAACTGCTCACGCTCGCGGCCGTACTCGGCGACCAGCTCCAGCGCCCGCTCCAGCGTTCCGAGCTGCAGCGCGGCCAGGCCCAGCCAGCCGCGCGACAGCAGCCAGTCCACGATCTCCGCGCCGGATTCCACCGTGCCGACCAGTTCGGCCGGGGTGCGGTCGAATTCGAGCGCGGCCTCGGGGCTGCGGTCGACGACCTGCTGGTCCGCCACCCGCACGCTCGCGTCCGCCGGGTCCACCAGGAATACCGCGGGGGATCCGGATAAGTTGGCCGACACCAGGATTCGCGCGGCTTGCGCGGCGAAGGGGACCACGGTCTTCGCGCCGGTCAGCAGCCAGCTCGCGCCGTCGGCGGTGGCCGTGGTGGTGGGCCGGGCGGGCTCCCAGTTGCGCTCCTCCGACAGCGCCACCGTCAGAATCGTCTCGCCCGCAGCGGCTTTCGCGGCGAGATCGCGCTGCGCCCGCGACCCGAATCCCGCCAGCGCGCCCGCGCCCAGCACGACCGACCACAGGTACGGCACGGCCGCCACGTACTTGCCCAGTTCGCGCAGCACCGCGGTCTGTTCCAGCACACCCAGGTCGCTGCCGCCGACGGACTCGGGCAGCGTCGCCGCCAGCACCCCGGTCTCGGCCAGCGACTTCCACAGCGTCTCGTCGAAACGCACCTCGGCGGTGTCCAGTTCGCGCAGGCGATCGGCGGTGACCAGCTTCCCGCACACCTCGCCGGTCAGCCGGGAAAGGTCGAGCTGCCCCTCAGTTGGCGTGAAATCCATTGTCTGTCCCTAACTTTCGTATGAATCGGCGGCGAGTGCGGCTGTCGATCCGGTGCACGCTCAGCGCGCCGCGGCGGGCTGTTTGAGGGCGGTCATGGCGATGATGTCGCGCTGCACCTCGTTGGTGCCGCCGCCGAAGGTCAGGATCAGGCAGGCGCGGTGCATCCGCTCGAGCCGCCCGCGCAGCGCGGCGCCGGGGGAGTCCTGGCGCAGGTAGCCCTGCGGCCCGAGCACCTCCATGAGCGCGCGGTAGGCCTCGGTGGCCAGCTCGGTGCCCAGCACCTTGCAGGTGGAGGCGTCCCACGGCCGCGGCGCGGCATCGCCGCCCGCATCGGCCCCCGACGCGATCTCCCAGTTCAGCAGCTTCAGGAATTCGACCTTGGCGTGCACCCGGGCCAGATTCAACCGCACCCATTCGCTGTCGATGACCCGGGCGCCGTTGGAATCCTTGGCGTCGCGCGCCCATTCCACCGTCTGGTTCAGCGCCAGCTGCAGCGGTGCGGCGGAGGTGAGTGCCACGCGCTCGTGGTTGAGCTGGTTGGTGACCAGCGCCCAGCCGCCGTTCTCCGGCCCCACCATGGACGTGTGCGGTATCCGCACGTCCTGGTAGTAGGTGGCGCTGGTGTCCGGCCCGGCCATGGTGTGCACCGGCGTCCAGGAGAAACCCTCGGCCGTGGTCGGCATGATGAACATGCTGATGCCCTTGTGCTTCTTGGCATTCGGGTCGGTGCGCGCGGCCAGCCACACGTAGTCGGCGTACTGGATGAGGCTGGTCCACATCTTCTGGCCGTTGATCACCCAGTCGTCGCCGTCGCGCACCGCGGTGGTGCGCAGCGAGGCCAGATCGGTGCCCGCGCCCGGCTCGGAATAGCCGATGGAGAAGTGCAGCTCGCCCGCGGCGATCTTGGGCAGGAAGAACCTCTTCTGCTCCTCGGTGCCGTAGTGCATGATCGTCGGCGCCACCGAGTTGATGGTCAGGAACGGCACCGGGGCGCCCGCGGCGGCGGCCTCGTCGGTGAAGATCAGCTGATCCATGGTGGAGCGGTCCTGGCCGCCGAACTCCTTCGGCCAGCCCAGCGCGAGCCAGCCGTCGCGGCCCATATCCCGCACGATCTCGCGGTAGACGTCGCCGTGCCCGTACTCGCCGGTCTGCGCCGACAATGCCTCGCGGCGTTCCGGGGTGATCAGCTTGCCGAAGTACTCGCGCAGCTCGGCGCGCAGCTGTTCCTGTTGCGGGGTATACGCAATCCGCATCGCGGTGACCTCATAACTTTGTTCGATAGCCGTCCGGTATGGGGCTGGGCCGATGTTCCGATCATTGCACATTGACTGAAACATGTTCCAGTATGGAGCCTAGATCCGGCCGCTTCAGCCGCGGCGGCCGGGGATGACCTATAGGCTCGGCGGTATCTGCGGCGAAGGAGATGGCAATGAAGGTCAGTGTGGATCTCGACCAGTGCGAGGCGAACGGAATCTGCGTCGGAATCGCGCCCGACGTGTTCGAACTCGACGACGAGGACGTACTGCACATTGTGGAGGCCGAGGTGGCCCCGGATCGGCTGGCCGATGTCGAGACCGCGGTCTCGCAGTGCCCGAAGGCGGCGCTGAAACTTCAGTGAACGGATGCTTGCCGTTGACTGGAACACGTTCTAGAGTCGGCCCGTGGCTGAAAGTGAACTGAGTCTCTCCGGTCGAGTGGCGATTGTGACCGGAGCCGGAGCTGGGCTGGGACGTGCCGAGGCGCTCGCCCTGGCCGGTGCCGGTGCCGCGGTGGTGGTCAACGATCTGGCCGAGAACGAGGCGGTTGCCGCGACGCTCGCCGATATCCGCGCACTCGGCGCCAAGGCGGAGTTCGTGGCCGGGAGCGTCGCCGACCGTGCCACCGCGGACGCGTTGATCCGCACGGCGGACGAGGCGTTCGGCGGGGTCGATATCGTGGTGAACAACGCCGGGATCACCCGCGATCGCATGCTGTTCAATCTGTCCGACGAGGACTGGGACGCGGTGCTGGCGGTGCACCTGCGCGGGCACTTCCTGTTGACGCGCAATGCGGGCGCCTACTGGCGCGGCAAGTCCAAGGAGTCGGGTGCGCCGGTGTACGGGCGCCTGATCAACACGTCCTCCGAGGCGGGACTGCTCGGACCCGAGGGCCAGGCCAACTACGCGGCGGCCAAGGCGGGCATCACCGCGCTCACGCTGTCGGCCTCGCGCGGTCTGGCACGCTACGGCGTGCGGGCCAACGCGATCTGCCCGCGGGCGCGCACCGCGATGACCGAGAAGGTGTTCTCGGAGGCGCCCGAGGGCGAGGTGGACCCGCTGTCGCCCGATCACGTGGCGCGCCTGGTCGCCTACCTGGCCGCGCCGGCCGCCGAGGCGATCAGCGGACAGGTCTTCGTGGTCTACGGTCCGATGGTGGCGCTGATGGCCGCTCCGGAGGTCGAGCGGCGGTTCGACGCCGCCGGCGCGGAATGGACGTCGGCCGGGCTCGCCGACACTCTCGGAAACTACTTCTCCGAACGGCCTTCGGGGCGTACGTTTTCCGCGGCAGCGCTGCACGATCTGGGCTGAGCGAGATCAACTGGTGGCAGCTGCCATCGGACGGTTGATCAGTTGTCCGGCAGTTGGTAGACATGGACCTCGATAGTGTGTGGCTCCTCACAAGGGCGCTCTGTACGCTGTATGAACATGTTCTAGCTCCAGACCTCGGATCGAGTTGAAAAGGGCAGTTCAAAAACTACAAATCCTGCCCCCGAGTGTGAATGAACGTGTTCTAATCTTCGGGACGGTGGATCCGTCATGGATCGTCGTCGCGGGCGGTATGTGCAAGGCATGGCTAGGAGGAATCGCGGAATGAACCAGGTTCTTGCCGTGCCGATGCAAGCGGTCGGCGGGTTCTTCGAACTCACCGCCGGTGTGGCGCGAGCCCTGGTACGGCCCCCCTTTCAGCGGCGCGAGTTCATCGACCAGTCCTGGTTCGTGGCCCGGGTCTCCATCGCCCCGACCCTGCTGGTCGCCATTCCGTTCACCGTGCTGGTGTGCTTCACGCTCAACATCCTGCTGCGGGAGATCGGTGCCGCCGACCTGTCCGGTGCGGCCGCGGCGTTCGGCTCGGTCACCCAGGTCGGGCCGATCGTCACGGTGTTGATCGTGGCCGGTGCCGGTGCCACCGCGATCTGCGCGGACCTGGGCGCCCGCACCATTCGCGAGGAGATCGACGCCATGCGGGTGCTGGGCATCGACCCCATTCACCGGCTGGTGGTGCCGCGCGTGCTCGCCTCGATGTTCGTGGCGGCGCTGCTCAACGGCCTGGTGTGCACGATCGGCATCCTCGGCGGATTCGTGTTCTCGGTGTTTCTGCAGGGCGTGAATCCCGGGGCGTTCGTCAACGGGATCACGCTGCTGACGCATTTGCCCGAATTGGTCATCTCCGAGGTGAAGGCGACACTGTTCGGCCTGATCGCGGGTTTGATGGCGTGCTATCTCGGGCTGAATGTCCGCGGCGGGCCCAAGAGCGTCGGCGATGCGGTCAATCAGACGGTGGTGTTCTCCTTCATGGCTCTGTTCGTGGTGAACGTTGTGGTCACCGCCGTCGGCGTCAAATTCTCGGTGCGGTGACGGTATGGCCTTTGTGATCGAATCCCGCTTCCCGCGTACTGTGCGACGAGTGCGCAGGATGTCCGACTCGCTGGATAGCGTCGGAAGACATGCGGTGTTCTACGCGCAGTCGCTGGCCTCCGTGCCGCGGGCGCTGACGCACTACCGCACCGAGACGATCCGGCTCATCGCGGAGATCAGCATGGGTACCGGCGCGCTGGCGGTGATCGGCGGCACGGTCGTGATCGTCGGATTCATGACCCTGTTCACCGGCGGCACCATCGCGGTGCAGGGCTACAGCTCGCTGGGCAATATCGGCGTCGAGGCGCTGACCGGATTCTTCGCGGCCTTCATCAACGTGCGCATCGCGGCGCCGGTGATCTCGGGCATCGGCCTGGCCGCCACCATCGGCGCCGGCGCCACCGCGCAACTGGGCGCGATGCGCGTCGCCGAGGAGATCGACGCCCTGGAGTCGATGGCCATCCGGCCGGTGCCGTTCCTGATCGGCACCCGGGTGCTGGCGGGCATGATCGCGATCGTGCCGCTGTACGCGCTGGCCGTGATCGCCTCGTTCATTGCCAGCCGGTTCGCGACGGTCGTGATCTACGGGCAGTCGGCCGGTGTGTACGACCACTACTTCTCCACATTCCTGATACCCAGCGACATCCTGTGGTCTTTCGTCCAGGCGATCGTCATGGCCATGGCGGTCATGCTGATTCACACCTATTACGGCTACCACGCCACGGGCGGCCCGGTCGGTGTCGGAATCGCGGTCGGAAGTGCGGTGCGCGCCTCGCTGGTCGCGGTCGTGACGGTGACCCTGCTGGTGTCGCTGGCGATCTACGGCACCACCGGCAATTTCCATCTCTCCGGGTAGGCGGTATGGCGGCAAACAAACTGGTCGAAAAGGACGGCGCCGGAAAGATATTCGGCGCCGGGTGGGGCGTCAAACTGGCCGGGCTGGCAATGGTGCTGAGCATGGCGGCGATCGTCGCCGTCGCATTGACGATGTTCGCCGGTGGATTCACCGATACCCGGGCGATCTACGTCGAGGCGCCGCGCGCGGGATTGGTACTGGATCCGGACGCGAAGGTCAAGATCCGCGGTGTGGAAATCGGCCGGGTCTCGTCGATTTCGTATACGGGCAACAGTGCCCGCCTGCAGCTGGCGGTGGATCCGGAGCAGCTGCGGCTGGTACCGGCCAATGTCGTCGCCGATATCCGCTCCACCACCGTATTCGGCGCGAAGTATGTGAATTTCGAGGTGCCGCCGCAGCCGTCGAAGGACCATCTGCGCCCGGGCGCGACCCTGGCCGCGCAGGCCGTCACGGTCGAGTTCAATACGCTGTTCCAGCATTTGACCGATGTGCTGGCCAAGGTGCAGCCGGAGAAGCTGAACGCGACGCTGACCGCGCTGGGAACGGCGCTCGAGGGCCGCGGCGACAAACTCGGGCAGCTGCTGGCCGACAGCGATCAGTTCCTGAAGGACATCAATCCCAGCCTCCCGGACCTGCAACGCGATCTGCGGTCCTCGGTGGGCGTGACGAATCTGTACGCGGATACCGTGCCGGATCTGTTGCGCACCACCGACAATGTGCAGACGACCGGTGCCACCCTCGTCGACGAGGAGCACAATTTCGACGCGATGCTGGTGAATCTCATCGGCCTGGCCGATACGACGACGCCCATTCTGCGCGACAACGAGCAGTCGCTGATCACGGCGCTGGATCTGTTGCGGCCCACCACCGATCTGCTCTACGAGTACCGGTCCGGGCTGAATTGTGTCATCGAGGGCATCGGCACCAACCTCGATCTCGCGAACCACATTTTCGGCGGGACCGGTGCCGGAGTGCTGCTGAATGCGGGCTTCATGCCCGGCGGCGAGCCGTACAAATACCCGAAGGATCTGCCGAAGGTGAATGCCACCGGCGGCCCGCACTGCGAGAACATCATGGACCGCAAGCCGGGCAGCCATTCGGACTTCCTGGTCACCGATACCTCCGAGGGCACCGTGTACACCCCTGAACTGCAGTCGCATCTCAACGGTCCGAGGGTCTTTCAGCTGATGTTCGCCGGAATGCCGGGGGTGCCCAACCCGTGAGGTACAAACCGCATGCCGCCACCGTGAAGCTGACCATCTTCACGCTGGTCATGGTGCTCGTACTCGCCCTGCTCGGCGTGGTCTTCAGCCAGATGCGATTCTCCCGCGAGACCGGCTACCACGCGATATTCACAAATTCGTCGGGCATGCTGCCCGGTTCGAAGGTGCGTATCGCGGGTGTCCCGGTCGGATCGGTGAAGCGGGTGTACGTCGGCAAGGACCATCTCGCGCACGTCGATTTCGATGTCGACACCAAATACAAGCTCTACGCGAGCACACAGGCCACGATCCGGTACGAGAATCTCGTCGGGGATCGGTACATGGAGCTGCTGGAGGGCCCGGGTAACGCCCAGGCATTGTCGAAGAACGCCACCATCGGCACCGACAAGACCAAACCGGCCCTCGATCTGGACCTGCTGCTCGGCGGGTTCAAGCCGCTGCTGCGGGGGCTCGACCCCGCCCAGGTGAACGACCTGACCAGTGCGCTGCTGCAGGTGTTCCAGGGCCAGGGCGGCGCGCTGGTATCGCTGCTGAACAGCTCCGGCTCGTTCACCAAGACGCTCGCGGACCGGGACGCGCTGATCGGCGGCGTGATCGAGAACCTGAAGACGGTGCTGGCCACCATCGACGACCGCGGCAAGGAATTCGATACGACCCTGACCGAACTGGAGCGGCTGGTGAGCGGGCTGGCGGCGGACAAGGATCCGATCGGCGAGGCCCTGCCGCACCTGGCCGGTGCGACCGGCGACCTGACCGATCTGCTGCAGCAGGCGCGTCCCGATCTGAAGCAGACCTTCGGCCAGCTGGGGCAGCTGTCGCAGAATCTCGACGCCAAATCCGGTGACCTGCAATGGATCTTCGACCAGCTGCCGGAGACCTATCGCAAGCTGGTCCGGATCGGGTCCTACGGATCGTTCCTGAACATGTACGTCTGCGGCGTGACCATGCTCGCCGACGGTCCCGACGGTAAGCCGATGGAAGTGCACCTGCCGGGTAATCAGTCGACCGGAAGGTGTGCCCCCGAGTGAACGGAAACCGGTTACTGAACGCGGGCATCGTCGGCGTCGTCCTGGCGGCCACGATCTCGTTGTCCGCGTTGCAATTCGACCGCCTGCCCTTCATCCGCGGCGGCGCCGAATTCAGTGCCTACTTCGCCGATGCCGGTGGGCTGGTGCCCGGCGACCAGGTCCAGGTGGCCGGGGTGCGCACCGGACAGGTCGAGGACGTCCATCTCGACGGCACCAAGGTGAAGGTGCGCTTCAGCCTCGACGAGTCGATCGTGCTGGGCGACAAGACGACCGCGGCGATCAAGACCAATACCGTGCTGGGCCGCAAATCGCTCGAGGTCGATCCGCAGGGCAGTGGTGCCATCCGCCGCGACGACCCGATTCCCTTGGAGCGCACCAGGTCTCCGTACTCGCTCAACGACGCGCTCGGCGATCTCGCGTCGACGGTGCACGGGCTGGACCTCGACCAGGTCAACAAGACCCTGGACACCCTGTCGGAGACCTTCGCCGACACCCCGGCGCCGCTGCGGTCGGCCCTCGACGGCGTCACCGCGCTCTCGCGCAGCCTGAACGCCCGCGACGAGGCGCTCACCAAGCTGCTCGGGCACGCCCAGAACGTCACCAAGGTGCTGGCCGACCGCTCCGACCAGATCAACGCGCTGCTGCTGAACGGCAACGACCTGCTCGGTGAGCTGGACGCCCGGCGCGCCGCGCTGAGCCAGCTGATCGTGTACGTGAACGGGCTGGCGCAGCAGCTGACCGGATTCGTCGACGACAACGAGGCACAGCTCAAACCCGCACTGGAGAAACTGAATTCGGTGCTCGGCCTGCTGCAACGCAACAAGGACAAGCTGGGCCAGGCGCTCACCGATCTCGGCCCGTACGCGGCGGCGCTCGGCGAGCAGGTCGGCAGCGGGCCGTACTTCCAGTCCTATCTGTCCAACCTCACCAGCCCGACGATGCGGCCGCTGGTCGACGCCCTGGTGTGGCCGGAGCGCCTGCCGCAGTCGTTCCAGGAGTACCTGAACGCTCCGCTGACGACCAACCCCGCCCAACAGGAGCCGCCGAAATGACTCCACTGCGCAAGATCGCCACGGTGCCGCGCTGGATGCGGTACGTCGCCGCGGCGCTGGTCGTCGCCCTCGCCGGGTGGATCGTCTACGGCGCCGTCACCAATATCGGCAAGACCCACATCACCGCGTACTTCCCCTCCACCAACGGGCTCTACGCCGGTGACGACGTGCGGGTGCTCGGGGTGAAGGTCGGCAAGATCAACTCGATCGAGCCCGGCCGGGACCGGGTCAAGGTGACCATGACTGTCGATCGCGGCGTCGACATTCCCGCCGACGCGAAGGCGGTCTCGGTCTCGCCCTCGCTGGTGTCGGCGCGGTTCGTGCAGCTGGCTCCCGTCTACAACGGTGGGGCCAAGATGCGCGACAACGGCGAGATCCCGATCGAGCACACCGCCGTGCCGGTGGAATGGGACGACATCAAGACCGAACTGACCAAGCTGTCGGAGGCCCTGGGGCCCGTGGGAGAGGACGAGCAGGGATCGTTCGGGCGCGCGATCGGCACCGCGGCCGACAATCTCGGCAACGGCAACGCCCAGGCGCTGCGCGATACGCTGCGGGATCTGTCCAGCACCCTGAACACCCTCTCCGACGGGCGCACCGACCTGTTCGGCACGATTCGCAACCTGCAGCAGTTCGTCGACGTGCTGTCGCGGAGCAACGACCAGATCGTGCAGTTCGGGGGACGGCTGGCCTCCGTCTCGTCGGTGTTGTCGGGCGTCTCGTCGGATCTCGGTGCGGGACTGGACAATCTGGATACCGCGATAGCCGACGTCAAGCGGTTCCTCGACGAGCGCGGGGGCGCGCTCACCGAGGGGGTGCAGCGCCTGCAGGACGTCACGCAGCTGCTGGCCGACAAGCGTCCCGAACTCGAGCGCGTGCTGCATTCGGGCCCGACCGGGCTGGTGAACTTCTACCAGATCTACAAACCCGCCCAGGGGTCGCTGACCGGCAACGTGACCGGCACCAACTTCTCCAACCCGGTCGCCTTCCTGTGCGGTGCGATCGAGGGCATCGGGGCCAACGACTCCGACAAGTCCGGGGAACTGTGCCGACAGTATCTGGCGCCGGTGCTGAACTCCCTGGTGATGAATTACCCACCGCTGATTGCGAATCCGGCCTCGCTGCAGACCGCGTTCCCGCAGCAGCTCGAATACAGCACGCCGGATCTCGCGGAGCGGGTGCCCACCGCACCGCCGGTCGCGGTACCGAGTGGCATTGCGGGGCTGGCAGTTCCGGGAGGCGGGCGATGAGGCGCAACAGGATACGAGCGGCCGGGATGGCGATCGGCCTCGCGCTGACGCTGGGGCTGACGGGCTGTCAGTGGGACGGCCTGAACACGCTGCCCATGCCCGGCGCGGCCGGGACCGGCGAGGGCTCCTGGCAGGTGCGCATCCAGATGCCGAATGTCACCACGCTGGCCCGTAATTCGCCGGTCAAGGTCGACGACGTGACCGTCGGGACCGTCACCGGGATCGAGGTGGAGAACTGGCACGCGCTGGTCACGGTCAGCCTCGACAAGGGCGTCAAGCTGCCCGCCAACGCGATCGCGCGCATCGGGCAGACCAGCCTGCTCGGCAGTAATCATGTCGAGCTGGCGGCTCCCGAAGGCGTTGCGGCGCAGGGGGAATTGCGGCCCGGCGATGTCATTCCGCTCGATCGCGCGGGTGCCTACCCGACCACCGAACAGACCCTGTCGTCGCTGTCGGTCGTGCTCAACGGCGGCGGAATCTCGCAGCTCGAGACCATCACGCACGAACTCAACGCGACCTTCACCGGACGGCAGGACGCGATCCGCGACCTGCTGCCGCAGCTGGATCAGCTGACGACGACGCTGGACCGGCAGACCGGCGACATCATCGGCGCCATGGAGGGACTCGACCGGTTCGCCGGTCAGCTCTCCCAGCAGAAGGACCAGCTGGCCGGGGCCATCGAGAAGATCCATCCCGCGCTGACCGTGCTCGCCGACCGCCGCGAGAACATCACCAAAACCCTTACCGCACTGGGTGATTTGAGCGCGGTGGTGCAGCGGGTGATCGATCAGGGCGGCGAGAACCTGAAGGCCGAGCTGGCCGACCTCTGGCCCACCCTCGAGTCGCTGGCCTCCACCGGAGACCGGCTCGCGGATTCGCTGCAGATGCTGCTGACCTTCCCGTTCCCGATCAAGGGCATCAACAAGGCGGTCAAGGGCGACTACATGAATCTGTTCGTCACCTACGACATCACCAGCAAGCGGCTCGATTCGAACTTCCTCACCGGCACCCCGCTCGGCGGCAGATTCGGTGGCGTGCAGGCGATGTACGGCGTGGAGGGCGCGCTCGGCACCATCGCCGGGACGGCCGGGGAGAAGGGCGATCCCGTGCAGGGGCCGCTGCAGCCGCCACCGGCCCAGCCGACCATTCCCGGGCTGCCGCCGATTCCGGGCCTGCCCGCCATTCCCGGGCTGACGGTTCCCGGTGCGCCGCAAGGAGGTCCGGGGCAGTGAAGCTCACCAAGTTCGTCCGGACACAGCTGATCATCTTCTCGGTGCTGACGGTGATCGGCCTGGTGGTGATGTCCGCCAGCTACGTCCACCTGCCCGCGATGTTCGGCATCGGGCGCTACGAGGTGACCGTGAAACTCGCGGCCACCGGCGGGCTGTATCCCACCGCCAACGTCTCCTATCGGGGGACGAATATCGGCAAGGTGGAAGAGGTTCGGCTCACCGCGGACGGTGTCGACGCGAAGATGTCGATCAACAGCGACTACAAGGTGCCCTCCGATGTGGACGCCTGGGTGCGCAGCGTGTCCGCGATCGGGGAACAGTACGTCGATCTGGTGCCCGCCCAGAGTCCGCACGGCGGCAATCTGTCCGACGGATCGGTGATTCCGGTGCAGCGCACCAAGCTTCCGCAGGATGTCGGCGCCATGCTCGATCAGGCCGACCGGCTGCTGAACAGCATCTCCGACACCAAGCTGCGCGAGGTCATCGACGACGCGTTCACGGCGTTCAACGGCGCCGGACCGGATCTGCAGAAGTTCATCGACTCCGCGTCGCTGCTGGTGCAGGAGGCGAAGGCGAATACCGGTGCGACCAAGGACCTGCTGGCCGAGCTCGGCCCGCTGCTGGACACCCAGAACGAATCCGATGCCGCCATCCGGTCGTGGACCAGGGACCTGGCCACCGTGACCGATCAACTGCGCGAACACGATCCGGCGCTGCGCGGGCTGATCGAGAAGACGCCCGCGGCGGCTCAGAAGGTGAGTTCGACCTTCCAGGACCTGAAACCCACACTGCCCCTGCTGCTGTCGAATCTGGTCAGCGTCGGGCAGGTCGGGGTCACGTATCACGCAGGGCTGGAACAGATCCTGGTCGTGCTGCCGCCGATGATCTCGGCGCTGTTCACCGCCGCGAAGACCGGGCCCACCAAGTACGGGGCCATGGTGGACTTCATGCTCGGGCTCAACGATCCGCCCGGCTGCATCACCGGCTTCCTGCCGCCGGATCAGCGGCGGTCCACCAACGACTTCTCCATTCCGGACACCCCGGACCTGTACTGCAAGGTCCCACAGGACGCGAAGGAAGCGGTGCGAGGCATCCGCAACTACCCGTGCGCCGAGGTGCCGGGCAAGCGGGCCCCGACGCCGGAGCTGTGCCGCGATCCGCGCGGCTACGTGCCGCAGGGGAACAACCCGCCCTTCGGCGACCCGAACTCCTTCGCCGGCTCGGGCGAGCCCCCGGCCCCACCGGCCACCGAGACTCATCCGGCATCGGTGACCAGGCCGCTGGACCCCGGTAGTGGCACCTTCCTCGGACCCGACGGGCGCACCTACCGACAGGGCGACGTGGGTGGTGACGGATCCGGAACGGTACCGTCGAGCTGGCAGTCGATGCTCGAGGAGCAGCAGAAATGAGCGAAAACAACGGAACCGCCGGTCGGACCCGCCGACGCGTGGTGCGGTCGGCGGGCCCCCCGGTAAAGGAAGCCACCTCGGAGGCGCCGACAGTGACGGCTGCTGTCTCCACTGGGGCGACGACGAAGACATCGACGGATGGCTCCGGCTCCGCACCCCCGCCTTCCCGGCACGCTCTTGGCCGGGACCCGGGTTCCGGCCAAAAGCATGCCGGAAATTCGGACAGCGATGCGCAAGCAGGCAGCGTGGCCGAACCTTCCAAAGCGACTGCTGCGCAAGCGGACCCCGATGCCCCTGCGTCCGGTGCGCCCGCGGATTCCGATGGTCCGGCGGCCGGTGCGTCAGCGGATTCCGGCGGTCCGGCGGCCGGTGGGCAAGCTGATTCCGATGGATCCGCGGTTGGTGGGCGAGCTGATTCCGATGGACCGGCGGCTGGTGGGCGAGCTGATTCCGATGGATCCGTGGCTGGTGGGCAAGTCGATTCCGATGGATCCGCGGCTGGTGGGCAAGTCGATTCCGATTCCCCCGCGTCGAAGACGCGGGGGAAACTGGGCTGGCTCGGGTGGGCTGCGGTCGTGGTTGCCGTGCTGTCGGTGTCGGTGTTGGTCGGGGCCGGTCAATTCTTCCTGTATCACCAGAACCAGGTGGAGGCTCAGGACACGCGGCGCGCCGACTACGCCCAGACCGCCAAGCAGGCGGTGCTCAACCTCACCAACATCAAGGGCGATACCGCGCCGCAGGACATCGACCGGGTCCTGGCGGTGGCCTCGGGCCAGCTGAAGGCCGAATACTCCGAGCGCAAGGACGCGTACGCGCAGGTCGTGCAGCAGGCCCAGGTGAAGGCCAGCGGGGAGATCATCGAGACCGCGGTCGAAAGCGACGACGACCACTCCGCGCGGGTGCTGGTCGCCGCCAAACAGACGCTGACCAACGCCGCCTCCCCGGACCCGCAGCAGCGGTACTACCGCTTCCGGGTCACCGTCACCCGCGGCGACGACGGCAACCTCACCGCCTCGCAAGTGGAGTTCGTGGCATGAAAAACACCCTGCGCACCATCCTGATCGCTTGTGCGGCAGTGCTTTTGGTCGCCGCCGCCGTCGTCGGCGGGCTGACCGGTTTCACGGTCTGGTCCGACAACCAGGTCGAGAACGCCCGCGCCGATTCCGTCGCCGCGGCGCGCCGCACCGTGCAGGCCATGTTCACCTACGACTTCCACACCGTCGACACCGAACTGCCCAAGGTGGGCGACAGCCTCACGCCGACCTTCCGCAAGGATTACCTGAAGCTGGTCAACGACGTGATCGCCAAGGGCGCCAAGGAGAAGGAGCTCAGCGTCCAGGCCAACACCCAGGCCGCCGGTGTGGTCTCCGCCGACCGCTCGCACGCGGTCGTGCTGATCTACCTGAACCAGGTCACCACGAGTAAGGATGCGCCGCAGGGCAATGTCACGCCCAGCCGCGTCCGCGTCTCGCTGGACAAGGAGGACGGCCACTGGCTGGTGGGGCAGGTAAACCCGATCTGATCGCTTCGCTCCAGATCGGGTATTGGGGGCGACGCCGGATCGGGCCTACCCGCGGCCGGGGTCTACGTCGTCGTCGCTGAGTAGGGCGCTGCCTGCCACCTGGTCCTGGGCCAGGGCCTCCAGGAATGCGCGGGCCCAGCGGTCCACGTCGTGGGTGAGCACCTGTCGGCGCAGGGCGCGCATGCGGCGGCGCCGGGTGTCGGAATCGTCGTCGAGGGCGGCCATGATGGCGTCCTTGACGCTGTCGAGATCGTGCGGATTGCACAGGTAGGACTGGCGCAATTCCGCTGCGGCGCCGGTGAATTCGCTGAGTACCAGGGCGCCGTTGAGGCCGCTGTGGCAGGCCACGTACTCCTTGGCCACCAGGTTCATGCCGTCGCGCAGCGGCGTCACCAGCATGGCGTCGGCGGCGACGAAGAACGCGATCAGCTCCTCGCGCGGGATCGGCCGGTGGATGTAGTGCACGACCGGGAAGCCGACCCGGGAGAATTCGCCGTTGATGCGACCGACCTGGCGCTCTATATCGCCGCGCATCTGGATGTAGCTCTCCACCCGTTCGCGACTGGGCGTCGCCAGCTGGACCATCGCCGTATCGGACGGATCGATGCGCCGCTCCTGCAGCAGCTCCTCCAGCGCCTCCAGGCGGATGTCGATGCCCTTGGTGTAGTCGAGCCGGTCCACGCCGAGCAGGATGTGCTTGGGGTTGCCGAGCTCGCTGCGGATCTGCGCGGCCCGCTCGCGCACCGACTTGCGTCGCGAATGCTCGTCGAGTTCGGCCGAGGCGATCGAGATGGGGAAGGCACCCACCCGCACGGTGCGGAAACCCACCTGCACCACACCCATTTTCGAGCGCACGCCGATGGTGCCGCGCGAAGTCGGCTGTCCGGCAAGCCTTCTCGCCAGATACAGGAAGTTCTGCGCGCCGCCGGGCAGATGGAAGCCGATCAGGTCGGCGCCCAGCAGGCCCTCCACGATCTCCGTGCGCCACGGCAGCTGCATGAACAGCTCGACCGGCGGGAACGGGATGTGCAGGAAGAAGCCGATGGTCAGGTCGGGCCGCAGCATGCGCAGCATCTTCGGCACCAGCTGCAGCTGATAGTCCTGCACCCAGACGGTGGCGCCCTCGGCGGCCACCTTCGCGGTGTACTCGGCGAAGCGCCGATTGACATCGACGTAGGCGCTCCACCAGCGGCGCTGATATTCCGGACGCACGATCACGTCGTGGTAGAGCGGCCACAGCGTGCCGTTGGAGAAGCCCTCGTAGTAGTCGGCGACCTCGGTGGCCGTCAGCGGCACCGGATGCAGCTCCAGGCCGTCCTCGATGATCGGATCGACATCGACGTCGGGGACTCCCGCCCAGCCCACCCAGGCGCCGTTGTTGTTGCGAAGCACCGGCTCCAGTGCCGTCACCAGCCCGCCGGGGCTGCGTTTCCAGCGCGTGGAGCCGTCGGGCAAGCGCTCCAGATCCACCGGTAGCCGATTGGCGACGACAACGAAGCCGGAGCCGGCGTCGCCACTCAGGTAGCTCGATGGGGTGGAGTCGGCATCCGGTAGAGCGCGCTTCGATAGATCGGTCTGGGAATCGCTCTTCTGGTCCACTGCTGGATCCTCCGGTTGCTCGAGCCCGTGAAGTTGTGTCTGGAAGATCGGTGGCTACTCGGTCCGAGCGCTGGGCCCGATCCCGAGCATCGACAGCAGCATGCGGCATTCGTCCGCGTCGGAGGCGTAGGCGGCCACCACGCGCTGGGCCTGTCGTGCGGTTTCGTCGGCGAGCGGCTCCAGATCGTCGTCCGCGATGTCGTTGGCGCCCTTCGCGGCCATCTTCGTATCCTCTCGGCTCGGGGTCGTAACTCGTTGTGAGGAGTCAATGGTATCGGTCGGGGGAATCGGCGCAGTTCGCTCGGGCCCCGATCCGCGACACCGAAACGTTGTCCTCCCCGTTACCTATACCGTGGGGAGAAAGCAAACGTCATGGAAAGAAGGGTCTCAGCACTATGCCGTTGGCCACGGTGAACGGAATCTCACTGAACTACCAGGTGAAGGGGGACAAGGCCAAGGGCACCGACACCAAGGGCGCCGCGCCGCTGGTCGTGCTGATCATGGGCACGGGCAGCCCGGGCCGGGTGTGGGAGCTGCATCAGGTCCCCGCGCTGCTGGCCGCCGGATATCGGGTCTGCACCTTCGACAATCGCGGCATCGCCCCGTCCTACGAGGCCGCGCAGGGCATGCACATCGACGACCTGGTGCGCGACACCGCGGCGCTGATCGAATTCCTCGACGAGGGCCCGGTGCTGCTGGCCGGCACCTCGATGGGCGCGCGGGTGGCGCAGGAGCTGTCGCTGGCCCGCCCCGACCTGGTGCGCAAGGCGGTATTCATGGCCGGGCACGGGCGGCTCGACCAGTTCCAGAAGACGCTGTCGCTGGGCGAGCACGAGCTGGACGCCAGCGGTGTGCAGCTGCCGCCGAAGTACGAGGCCGCGACCACCGCGGTGATGAACCTCTCGCCCGCCACCCTGGCCGATCCGAACGCCGCGCGCGATTGGCTGGATCTGTTCGAATTCACCGGCGGGCCGGTCACGCCCGGCATCCGCGCGCAGCGGCGCATGGACCACGACTTCGACCGCCTGCATGCCTACCGGGGCATCAAGGTGCCCTGCCTGGCCATGGGGTTCGCCGACGACCGGATGATTCCGGCGTATCTCACCCGCGAGGTCGCCGACGTGATTCCCGGCGCGCGCTACCAGGAGATCCCCGATGCCGGGCACTACGGTTACCTGGAGCGGCCCGAGGCGGTCAACAAGGTTCTGCTCGACTTCTTCGGGGGCTCGAGGTAACTGCCCACCCGTAACGTCGGCCTTGCTAGGGTCGACACAACGCACGGGGGATTTCCGGTCCCGCCGTGTTCCCCGTACACAGCGCACGTATCCAGTGAGGTGAAATGAGCACCAACCCGTTCGACGACGAGGACGGCCGCTTCTTCGTTCTGGTGAACGACGAGGAGCAGCACTCCCTGTGGCCTGCCTTCGCGGAGGTTCCGGCCGGCTGGCGAGTGGTGTTCGGCGAGGACAGCCGCGCTGCCTGCGTCGAATACGTCGAGAAGAACTGGACCGACATGCGGCCCAAGAGCCTGCGCGACGCCATGGCCGCCGACGACGCGGCCCGCCAGGCCGCCCAGTCCTGACCCGCGCTACCCGATACTGCGCGGTAACGGCCGGACCGGCGACTGCGTGATGCCCATTCGGTGTCACGCAGCCGCTACGGTCGCGTCCGTCGAC
>NZ_JARWQD010000024.1 GCF_029869545.1 Nocardia wallacei
GCCGTGCCCTCGTCGTGGGCGCCGGACTCGTCGGCGCCCACGGCGGCGGGGCCGGCCCCCCAGGGGGGCCAACCGCCAACGGGCCAGTGGCCCCCGGGGACACCCGCCCACCCGCCCCGCCCGCCCCGCCCCCCCCCCCCCCCCCCCCCCCCGGTACCGGAGTCTGGAATCGGTCAGTCGTCGTCGCGGTCGGTGGACAGCACCGCGCCGGAGTCGGCGTCGACCTTCACCTCGTACTCGACGCGGTCGGTGCCGATCACATCGACCTGCCACACGGTGGTGCCGCGATCGGTATCCAACTCGGCGCTCTGCACGGTGGCGCCGGGAACGGCCTCGAGCGCCTTGCCGGTGGCCTGCTCCTTGGTGATCGACGGGTTCGCCGCAGGGGTCCACGAATGATCGGTGCGGCCGGGTGCCGCGGTGGTTCCGGCATGTCCCTCGGTGCCGATCGAGGCGAGCGCGATGCCGCCGCCGATGAGTGCGATGGCCACGGCCCCGACCAGAACCCAACGCAGAGCGCCCAGTGCCCGGCGGACAACGACTGCCATGATCAACCTCCTGTGCGAAATGATCTCGAATGCGGTCACCACCGTCGCACCGCCCGGCTGAAGGCAACCTGAACCCACCTGAAGGCGTCTTCAGCAACGATCTGTCAGGCTGGTGCGATGCGTTTGCTGATCGTCGAGGACGAGAAACGTCTGGCCGACACCCTCGCAAAAGGCTTGGCGGCCGAGGGTTTCGCCGCCGATGTCGCACACGACGGGACCGACGGACTGCACCTGGCGACCACCGGGGACTACGACCTGATCATCCTCGACATCATGCTGCCGGGCATGAACGGCTATCAGGTGTGTGCCACGTTGCGGGCCGCGGGACACGAGACGCCGGTGCTGATGCTGACCGCGAAGGACGGCGAATACGACGAGGCCGAGGGCCTGGACACCGGCGCCGACGACTACCTGAGCAAACCCTTCTCCTATGTCGTGCTGCTCGCCCGCATCCGCGCCCTGCTGCGCCGCCGCACCCGCGGGGGCGCGCCCAAGCTGACCGTCGGCGACCTGACGCTGGATCCGAACACGCACACTTGCCGCCGCGGCACCGAGGAGGTACCGCTCACCGCGAAGGAGTTCGCCGTGCTCGAGCAGCTCGCGGTGCACGCGGGGGCGATCGTGTCGAAAGCCGATATCCTGCACCATGTCTGGGATTTCGCCTTCGACGGCGATCCCAATATCGTCGAGGTCTACATCAGTACCCTGCGCCGCAAGATCGATGCGCCGTTCGGGCGGCGATCGATCACCACGGTGCGCGGCGCCGGATACCGGCTGGTGGCCGACCGTGAGTGAGGTGCGGCGCCGGGTGCGGTGGTTCAGTTCGGTCCGGGCGCGCACGACCGCGGCCGCCACCCTGGTCGTGGCGGTGGGGCTGGTGGCGGCCGGTGCGGTCGTGCTGGCGGTGCTGCGGCACAATCTCGTCGACAGCGCGGGCGTACAGGCGGAGATGACCGCCCGGGAGGTCGAGGCGCAGCTCGCGCGCGGGGCAGATCCGGCGGCACTGAAGCTGCCCGACGCGGACAGTCAACCGGTGCAGGTCATTTCGGCCGACGGCCGGGTCCTCGCCGCCGACGACGATCTGCGCGGCCAGCCGCCGATGGCCGATTTCGCGGCGTCCGGCAAGGACGAGGACGACGACGATGAGGACGACGACGATGAGGTGCGCCCCGCGTCGGCCCCGGCCGAGCAGCCCGTCCAGTTCCGCGACATGCGGCTCCCGATCGCCGACGACGACACCGGCAGCCACGACTTCCGGGTCGCGGCGCTCACCACGACGACGCCCGCCGGGCAGCAGGTCACCATCTACTCCGGCGCCTCGCTCGCCACGGCCGACAAGGCGGTCGCCGGGGCCCGCAACGCCATGCTGCTCGGCCTGCCGCTGCTGCTGGCCCTCGTCGGTGGGGTGGCGTGGCTGGTGACGCGGCGCGCGTTGCGGCCGGTGGAGGCGATCCGGGCCGAGCTGGCCGAGATCATGGGCGGCGATCTGAGTCGCCGTGTCCCCGAACCGAATTCCCGCGACGAGATCGCCCGGCTCGCCGAGACGACCAACACCACGCTCGCGGCACTGGAACAGTCGTCCGAGCGGCAGCGCCGGTTCGTCGCTGATGCCGCGCACGAGTTGCGCAGCCCCATCGCCAGCCTGCGCACCCAGCTCGAGGTCGCCCAGGCACATCCCCACCTGTTCGATATGGACGGTCTCATCGCCGACACCGTCCGGATCGAACACCTCGCCGCGGACCTGTTGCTGCTGGCGCGCCTCGACGCGGGCGAACTCCCCCGCCGCGAGCCGGTCGACCTCGCGGCGGCGGTGCGCGACGAACTCGACCACCGCGCCGGGGACCGCCACCCGGTGCGGATCGAGGTGCCCGCCGAGCCGGTGACCGTGCTCGGCAGCCGCACTCAGCTGGGCCGCGTGCTGACCAACCTCGTCGACAACGCGCAGCGCCACGCCGCGGGGGTCGTCCGGGTCACCCTCGAACGCACCGCGGACGCCGTCGTCCTGGCGGTAGCCGATGACGGCCCGGGTGTCCCGGTGCCGGACCGGGAGAACATCTTCCGCCGATTCGTCCGCCTGGACGACGCCCGCAGCCGCGACGAGGGCGGCGCCGGGCTCGGCCTCGCCATCGTCCGCGACGTGGTGCACCGGCACGAGGGTGAGATCCGGGTGGACGACAGCGACGAGGGCGGCGCACGGTTCGTGGTCACGCTGCCGCGCGCTTGATGCCGGATCGCCGGTATTACTGCGCCGCAGACACTTTCAGGGTGACCGGGGTGTCCGGCGACACCGCCGTGCCCGCCGCGGGGGTCTGCTCGGTGATCGTCCACGGGACCGTGTGGCTCGACGGGTCGTTCATCACGTCCCGGCCGTCGGTCGCGGTGATCGAGCCGATGGCGAAGCACAGGCCCGCACCGACCACGGTTTCGCCGAGTTGCTTGCCGCGGAAGTCCGGCAGCGGCTGCGGCCAGGTCTGCTGATCGCACGGCTTCGCCGCGGGCGAGGCCGGTGCCGCGGACGCGCTCGAACCCGCCGCGGACGCGTCCTGTCCGTCGTCCGACGACCCGCACGCCGCGCAGGCCAGCGCAACGGTGAGCGTGAACACGGATATCGCGGTGCGGCGCATACGTTTTCCTCTACGTCCAGGGGCCGACTCCCCGGCCCTCGAGCTGCGCACCGCACCCTAATACGAGCCCGCGCCACCCCGCACACCGGGGCGCCGCTCCCACCGGGGATGCGAGGACCTCCCCTCCACCGCGCGGCCCTCGCACCCCCGCCGTCATCGGCCCGGCGGGTGTCCGCGCACTCCGTTGTGCCGCGCACCGTGGCCGCCGATGAGGTCGCCGTCGTGGGACACGCTAATCGGCCATCGCGCGCGGCCGGAACCGGTTTTGCGCGCATGTCGTACGCGCGCCGCAGCCGCGTCTCGCGCAACTCGGCGCCGGGCGACCGGCCGAGGGCCTTCTTCATCGCCGTCTCCAGATGCCTGCGCGAGCATCCGAGGCTTACCGCCAGGCTGTCGACGGTCAGGGTCGGATCGGAGTAGTACAGCCGGATACGCCGTCGGACATCGGCCGCCAGCCGCGCGTAGCTGTCCAGTTCCGGTGCGCGGCGAGCGTCGAGCGCGCCCGCGACGAGATCGGCCATGGACCGAGCGATCGCGACGAACTCCGTCGCCGTCACCGCCCGACGGTCCGCCGCGAGGTTGTCGGCCATGCCCCGGACGGTCCGCAGGATGGCGTGCTGCGGGCGTAATCCCAACCGCCCCCGGGGATCTGCGCTCGACGGCAGCGCGTAGGAGGGAATATTGAAGATGTAGCCGCGAAAGCCGTCATCGTGGGACATGACCATGGCCTGTCCCCACCGCAGGCCGGGCGCTGTCGTCGCAGTCGGAGTTCGCGTGCCTTGTCGTCGCGGTCGTGCACGACGGCGGTGGAAGAGAATTCGACGAGTTGGAGCTGGCCCGGATCGTTGTCGTGCCGGGCCAGCGCCCGTTGCGGCCATGTGTGTCCCGAAAATGCCTGCGGTGCGGGGATTTCCGCTCGCGCCGTGCCCTGGTTCTCACCGACATGCGCCCGCCACATGTCGACGCGGTCGACCGCCGCCAGATCGTCCGCGAGGTCGACCTCGAAGACCTCGTACCTCGTGCCGGATCCCTCCGCCATCGTCACCCCCTGATCGGTCTCCGCGCGAGATCGTCTGCGCAGGACCGGTTCCGCCTGCCGTACGCGCCGCCTACCCGGCGTTGCGGTGATAGTACGGAATTCGGGGATGGCGGAGCAGTACGCCCGCTGGGGCGCCCCGGCAGGGACGCCCCAGCCGTACCGCCAGTGCCGCAGCGGGTTCAGTTACGGCGTGGGTCGTGGCAGCGAGAATCCCACGCGGCTGGCAGATCCGCCGAGAGCACCGGTGCGTCGAGAATGTCGTCGTCGAAGCCGAAGGAGTCCAACAGTTCCGGCAGTGCGCCGGCGAGATTCTCGATGGCGCGCCGGAGTTCCCGCTTGGTCCCCTCGACCGCGGCGACGTCGAGGAGACCGTGCGTGAGATACCACGCCGCGTGCTGATCGAGATAGTGCAGCGCGAAAACATCACGCACGGCGGCGATCTCGGCCTGATCGGCATGTCCGTCGAGCAACCGCAGGGCCTCCTCCGAGCAATAGGCCTCGGCGAGGCTCAACGCCTCCGGGATGACCGCCAATCGATCGGCGAGCGCGGGAGTCGCCAGGTACTGCTGCGCCTCCTGCACGATCGTCAGGGTCCGGGCGTGGAGTAACCGCGCGCGGTCGGCCGGATCGGAGGGATCGTGCAGGCGCGCTTCCGGCGGAGGCGTCGCGGCGAGCTGTTTGGCCAGCACGCGACCGGCGACCGAACCGAGGACGTGGCAGTCGCCCTCCCCGGTGATGGCCGCATGGCAGACGCCGAGATAGCCCGCGACCCGATTGGCGCTGAACATGCCCTGCGCGCCCATCTTGATGCGGCAGTGGGTGACCGTATCCAGTGCGTGCAGCTGGATGAAGTGCTTGGCCAGCATCACCGCGACCACCGTGTCGCGATCGGTGAGATCGCTGTCGGCGAGGAAGGATTTGATCGCGTTACCGTAGACCGTCCGGGCGATCGTGCCCGCCAGATCGGTGAGCAGGGTGTCGCGCACATGGGGCACGTCGACCATGAACGGGGCGTCCACGGGCGTCAGTGGCACCACGCGCTTGGCCGCATAGCGCAGCGCGATGTACAGCGAGGCGCGGGCGGTGGCGTTCAGGCACGACGAGAGCGCCAATCGCCCCACGGTCAACTGGCTGATCGCCGAGGCGAAACCCCGCTTGCGGCTGTGCTCGTCGCGCCAGGTGAGCACGCCGGCGTCATCGATCGTCGCCAGGTTGTTGCTCAGCCAGGCGTCGCGCTCGACGCGCAGGTTGTCGAAGCTGATGACCGAGTTGTCCATGATCACCAGCGGCTGATGGTCGAGCTGGGTGATCGTCACGCCCGGGCAGGGATCGCCGTTGGCGTCACGCAGCCGCGCGGTGAACAGGTGCACGCCCTGGTCCACACCCGCCGAGTCGATGAACCGGGCTCCGATGACGCAGACCCGGGCCACCGGAATACCCACGGACGGCATGAATTTCCGCGCGCGCGGGTGCGGGGTGTTGATGACGAACCCGTCGCCGTCCCACGTCGCGGTGGTCTGCATGAATCCGATGTTGGAGCCGCATCCGTATTCGGTCAGCAACATGACGCCGACGCTGGACGCGTCATCCAGATCGTGCAGATACGGTGCGGCGGAATCGGAGTCGGTCAGCGTGGCCAGGCTCCCCGAGGCCAGGTTGTAGTGGCCGGAGATCAACGGGATCAGGTCCGTCGCGAGTACCGCGGACCAGTCGAACACCGCGAAGAGTGCGGGCAGATCGGTGGCAACGGCACGCGTGCTCCCGATCTCCTTCACCAGATACCGCAACTGGTCGTAGGCGTTCGCGCGCCGCTGTTCCTGACTCTGCTGTTCGGTGACGGCGAAGTCCGGGTTGGTCAGAACCTGTTGCAGCTGGTGGTGGAACTCCAGGTTGCCGTGCCGAAGCAATTCGGCCAGCGCGGTGCGTTCTGTGGACCCATGCGTAATCATTACCGCCTCCTACTTCATTTCCGTCCCAGCGGCTATTTGTCCACCGTTGGGCATACCCGAGGCAATCGCGGCCGGACTTCGGCACAGAGGCCCGCCGTTACCGCATGCTGACGCGAGTACCGTCGAGAACCGGGACGAAGGAAGCCGGGTGATTACCTACCAAAAGCTCGATGCACCACACACCTTCACATGAATTTTCGGTCCGCTATCCGGACACCGAACAGCGCGCACCGCGCTGCGGCGACGTGGAGACCCACGGCTACGGTCGCGTCGACCCGCGGCGTCACAGTTGCCGCAGAATCGCCTTCGACCGAACGAGCCACGAATTGTAGTGTGCCACAAACCGTCCTACGAATCATGGTGAACGATGACAGTTTCGGTCTTGGTCGAGGCTCCTACCTCGGCCTCGAGGGCCCGAAGACAGTCCTCGATCGGCAGGGGCGAGGGTGCCCCGGATCAACTCCTCATCTGTGATGCCGGTGTTTGCACAGCACAGATTGTAGGCGCTCCCTTGGCATTTGGCGTTCGCAATGATGCGTGCGCAGCCGACGGCCACGCCGCCGTCCGAGCGGTCATGGGCGCAGGTCTACCGCCCCGGCCCTGCGCACGCGGACGGCACGGCGGCGCCGCGCGGGGAAACAGAGCCCGGCAACCCGCCTGAACACCCCGCATCGGGGCGATCGCGCACGGGGGCGGACGGCAGCGGCGGGCACGGCGAAAACGGTTACCGCACAGTCGAACTACATGGTCGGAGACTCGAACGGCGCGGTGGGCGGGAACACCACCGGCAAGGCGGTCAAGGCCCGGTGGAAGGGCCCCGGCCGCCACACGAGATCCTCCTTGGCCACCGCCAGTTGCATTTCCGGGAGCTTGTCCAGGAGTTGATCGATGATGTCCTGCGCGAGCAGCACCCCGTAGGGCCGGGCGTGCGCCGGGCAGGCGTGATCGCCGGTGCTGAACGTCAGATTCCAGCCGTTGTCCAGGAATTCACCGGTGTTCAGCTCCGGATCCGTATTGCAGGCCGCCATGCTGATGATGACCGGCTGATTCGGCGGCAGCCAGACATCCTCGATCAGGATCGGCTGGCGCGGGTAGGTGATGCAGTAGTTCGCCATGGGCGGGTCGGTGGCCAGACGCTCGTCGATGGCGGTCTTGGTCGACAGCGGCGGGCGGTCGCTGTAGCTGACGAAGCGGGTATCGGTCAGCATCAGCAGCAGGGTGTTCGCGACGAGGTTGGTCGGCGGTTCGACGCCCGCGGCGAACAGCAGGACCAGCTGGTGCACCATCTCCTCGTCGGACAGTCCGGTGCCGTGCTGCACCAGCCTGGTGGTGATGTCGTCGGCCGGGTGCGCGCGCTTGAGTGCGGTGAGCTCGAGCAGCGCCTTGCCCATGATCGCGTTCACCGTCTCGGTATCGACACCGTCGAACATCGCGGCGCTGGCGCTCGCGACCTGCTCGCCGATATCCGGTGGGCAGCCGAGGGTTTCGCAGAACACCGAGAAGACCATTGGCAGGACGTACTGGTTCAGCACGTCGGCCTGCCCGTCCTGGCAGAACGAGTTGATGATCGGGATGGCGGACTTGTCCACCATGGCGCGCACCGAGTGCAGGTCGATCCCCGCCAGGGCGTCGTTCAATGCGTGGCGGTAGCGAGCGTGCTTCTCACCGCTGGTGCGAATGGCGTTGGGCCGCGGCTCGATCATCGGCATGATCGGGATATCGGTCGGCGCGGTCCGGTGCCAGGCGGTCGGATCCGCCGGAAAATGGTCGGAGTCGTTCAGGATGCGCACCGCGGTGCGATATTTGATAACCAGGGTTGCGGGAACCCCCGGCCACATCTCGACCGGCACCAGCGGTCCGTAGTCTCTCCGCATCCGGCGGTAGGCCCCGTGAGGATCGGCCGCAAACTCTGGGCTGTAGATCGGGATCCGGGGACCCTCGATCGACGACATTGAGCTGGCGGCAGCACCCGGATGCGTGCTCTGCGGATCCACGTAGTCTCCTTGAGATCGGTTGCGGCAGTATATTAACCATGGCGAGGCCGGGCGTCGCCCGCCACTCGGCAAGATCCCGACGCGGACGCCGCGGCGTTGCCGATCGACACGGCGGCGAGGGCCGCCGGGGCCGCGGCGACGGCGGGGGCGCGATTTCGGTCGGACGCGAAAGTCGTTGTCGCACTGCGAAATTGCGGCCACCGGCGGCACCGGGATCGGTGGCCCGCCCGAGGGTGTGGAGACCGGGATTGCCAGGGCGGCAACGCGATGGGCTGCACTCGGACCAACCGTTCGGTATGCGAGGAAAGCTCGACGACGGCCGTTCGGTGCGCTCGAACCGTCTCATGATATCCACCAAGCACCACTGCTCGCAGACCGAACCGACTGGGCCCCATGCGGACTCAGGACCTAGAGGCTACGGCGTCTCCTGCCTCGTCCGGCGAGAAACTATACAGCAAATGCCGGTGCGGGCAAGGAATATCGAGCCGGTTCCGCACCGGCCGCAACGGCTGCTCGGGCGTTGCGGGCGGCCGCGGTCGCCGGAGCTCCGGGCGGTGAGGTCCGAGGGCCGTAGCGCGTCCCGGACCCCACCCGATATGCGGTGCCATCGACCGCGAGTCAACGGAATCCTGCGATCCACCCGACGAAATTGTGCGACAGAAACTTCCGGCCGGGAGGGGTTTTCGCTGTTACGAGCTGATGAAAATCCGATATCCGCGGATTTGCCCGCTACCGCGCCGTTACTTTTCGAAATTCGGCCACGCTCACGAACCCGTGTCGGCCAGGGCCGTTTCCAGCCGTGCGAGCGCGGCCCGGATGCGGGATTTCACCGTCGAGACCTGCACCCCGAGGTGCGCGGCCACCTGCGGATAGGTGTAGCCGACGTAGTAGGCCAGCACCAGCGATTCCCGCTGCAGCGGCGTCAGGGTGGTGAGACCGCTGCGCACGCAACGCATTTCGTGCCGGCGCAGCGTCTCCTCCACCACCGCGTCGACCGGCGGGCGGTAGTCGCTGACGCCCCAGGCATGGTTGTGGTCGGAGCTGGCCCGCTCGTGCCGCACCCGGTCCACCGCCTGGCGGTGGGCCAGCGTGCGCAGCCAGGTCGCCGCCGAACCCCGCCGCTCATCGAATCCGGCGGCGCTGCGCCACACTTGGATATAGACGTCCTGGCACGTCTCCTCGGCGTACCCCGGATCACGGAGCACCGCGAGCACGCGCCGGAAGACCATCGGCCGGGTGCGCCGATACAGCTGATCCAGGGCCTCCCGGTCGCCGGTGCCGACCCGGCGCACCAGATCCGCGTCCGGATCGGAGACATCGGAACGGCGGCGGTCCGGGACGGCGCCCGGCGAACCGGCGGTGCCGGACGGCCGGGCAGGGCGGGCTGGTACGAGTACGGACACAATTGCCCCCACGGTGAGACGGGTATCGGAACCAGCCGTCGAGTTCAGGGACGCATTCCGCGGTGAGATCCGATCCGGGGGCAGGGGATTTCGGAACCCGCGCCAAGTCTACCGGCCTGGCGCGGCGCCGGACGCCGATTGCACCCCGCGCAACCGCCGACCCTCACAACCGCAGCCCGAGCTCCACGATCGCCCGCGCCACCTCGTGCACCCCGACCCGGTGCTGCCGGGCGTGCGTGCGGATCACCTCGTAGGCGGCGTCGGGACCGATGCGGCGCGCCCCGGCGATCACCCCCTTGGCCTGCTCCACCACGATCCGCGAGGTGAGCGCGTGCTGCAGTTGGTCGGTCAGGCGCTGCTGGCGGTGCAATCGGTCGGCGGTCAGGAGATGTCCGGCGGCCAAGCCCGCCAGCAATGTCCCGATCGAGAGGTCCTCCGCCGTCCATTCCCGCCGGACCGGCGAGTACAACCCCAGCGCACCCAGCCGGGTCTCCCCCAGCTGCATCGGGATCTCCACCATCGCCGACATGCCGTGCCGCACCGCCGCGCTCGCGTATTCGGGCCAGCGGCCCCAGTCGCGGCGCACGTCCGCCACCGCGACGGGCTCGCCGTCGCGCATGGCGTCCACGCCCGGTCCGCGCGCGCAATCCTGTTGCGTCACAGCCACTTCCGACAACTCCTCGGGGATGGCTCCGGCCACCTCGCAGCGCCCGTCCGCCAGCAATATCACAGCGGCACCCGCCAGATCCAGCACGTCGGTGGCGGTGCCCATCAGCCGCAGCAGCGCACCGGAACGGTCCGGCACATCGGGCAATACCACCACCAGCCGAGCCAGCGCCGATACCACCGACTCACCGTCGGACATCCCTGCATCACCCCCGTAGCACGGACACCGGTGGCGCCGCGCCAGGTCGGTCGTTGTGCGTCAGCCGGACCACTCGATGGTACGGCTCCTTCGGTGGGCGAATTACCCAGTTTCCGTGGTTAATTCATGCACTTGCGGCGTCAACGGCTGTCGACATCGACCGTGCCCGGATGTAACCATGGAGAACG
Source organism: Nocardia wallacei (assembly GCF_029869545.1). Classification (GTDB taxonomy): domain Bacteria; phylum Actinomycetota; class Actinomycetes; order Mycobacteriales; family Mycobacteriaceae; genus Nocardia; species Nocardia wallacei_A. The sequence continues at coordinate 10,611 of NZ_JARWQD010000024.1, forward strand.
AGGCTCCGCTGCGCCGATCGCACAGCGGCCGATGAGCCTCGTCTAGCTCGACTCCCTACATCGGGGTTGTGGTCGGCCGGTGCGGGGAGATGGCCGCTGCGTCCAGCCCGGGGAGGCGCCATGGGGTCGGCATTCGACGATGACCATGGGCTGCTCGCCACCCTGCTGGCCGCGGTCGAGCTGCTCGCCGGCGATTTCGATGTGATCGAACTGTCCCAGCAGCTCGTGGACCGCTGCCCCGCGGTGACCGGCGGCCTCGACGCGGGCCTGTTCCTCGCCGATCATCGGCGCGAGCTGCACCTGCTGGCCTCCACCAGCGAGGAACCGCGACTGCTGGAACTGCTGGAGGTGGAGGCGCTCGACGGCCCGGGGCGCCACACCTTCCGCACCGGGCTGGCCACCGCCGTGCCCGATCTGCGCGACACCAACCACCGCTTCCCCGAATTCTGCCAGCGCGCAGTGGATTTCGGCTACCTGTCGGCCTTCGCGCTGCCCCTGCGCTGCCGCGACCGCAGCGTCGGCGCCCTGACCATCCTCGCCGAGGACCCGGCCGCGCTCGACAACGACGGGCTGCGCGCGGGACAGGCGCTCGCCGACGTGGCCGGGATCGGCATCGTCCAACACACCGCCTACACCCAGCTGCATCCCGTCGCGTCGCGGCTGCCCGCCGCACTGCACGCCCGCATCGTCATCGAGCAGGCGAAGGGGGTGCTGGCCGAGCGCGGCGGAATCGAGATGGCCGAGGCGTTCCGACGGCTGCGCACCCACGCCCACAAGACCGGCGCGCGGCTCGCGGATCTGGCCGCGGCCGTGGTCGACGGGAGCACCGATACCGAGGAGATCCTCGCCTGAGCGGATCCCGCACGGTCACACGCCGTCGAACCGGATGCGGCGCGCCACCACCGCCTCGGCCACCTCCGCCAGCGACAGCGCGTGCCCGAACGCGTAGGCCCGCAACCGGGCGTAGGCATCGGGCACGCCGATGCCCAGCTGCGCGACCACCATGCCCGCCGCCTGATGGATGGCCCGGCTGGCCAGCGGCTGCTCGAGCCATTGCGCGTCGGCCGCGGCGGCCTCGCGCGCCGACCGCGCCAGCACCAGCTGCGTGGTGATCAGATCCGCGATGTGCAGGCCCGCCGACACCGTGCCCGCATCGATGCGGCCCGGGCTGTCGCGGTAGAGATCGAGCGCCCCGAACCGCACCGCGCCCAGCCGCAACGGCATCGCGATCATCGCGCCGGACGCGCTGGTGCGCGACAGGGCGTCGGCGAAACCCGGCCACCGTTCGCATCCGGCGGTCAGGTCGGCCACCGGAACGGGCACGCCGGTGGCCACCGCCTCCACCGCGGGGCCCTCGCCGACGGTGGCCTGCACCGCCTCCACCCCGGCGGCCACCTCGTCGCTGGTGCACCACGGCTGCACCCCCGCATGGTGTTCGTCGATGACGATCGCGGCCCGCTGCACCGGCAGCACGCGCACGCTCGCCGCGCACGCGCCCGCCACTCCGCCGCCGCGGCTGCGTGCCGCGGCCAGGAATCGCTCGGTCAGATAGTCGAACCGTGGCACGCCTGTCCCCTCACCACCACCCGCGCCGCCACGCGAGAGCGCCAGAATATCCGGCTTCGGTGATTGCGGCCACAATGGCGCGAAACCGTGAGATCTGCCATGACTGCCATCCGGAACCAATTCGCTCGCATTCGGAAATAATGTGCCGGAACCGTTTGCGGGAGAACGCATCCGATCGCGCAGCCACCGCCATTCGGTCGCATTTCCGGGCCTTATCGCGGTTTGCCCGCAGATTGCCTCGCTTCTACCGTGAATGCGCAAGCTGTCGAATTCTGGAGGGTTCCATGCCGATCATCGACCTCGGTTCCGCCGCGATCAACCTGGCCAATGTGGTGACTTCGATCGCCGCCAATGTCACCTACATCCTGCACGCCTGGGGCCTGGCCTAGTTTCTCGCCCGCACTGCCTGCGGCACTGGGCCATTTCTCCTTCCTGTCCTATCCTGGATTCGGGCCCGAGGCCCGGGAGGGGACATCGAAATGCCAAGTCTTGCAGTGCGTTTACATGACGTGATCGCGGCCGCGCAGTGCTGCGACACCGCCGAGGAGGCCGACAGGCTGGCCGCCCGGTTCGATCGCCTGGTCCGCGAGCTGCAGGTCGGCGCGCACACCGGCGAGGAGCGCGTCCGGCTCGTCCGGCTCTGCGGCGCCGCGGGTACCGCCGTCCGGGATGCCTTGTCGCGCACCCGGTCCGACGGCGCCCGCCCCCCTGCGAGCCCGCCGGAATCCGGCCGCGACGAGCCCGCCACCAGCCTGGAGCGCCTCTACGGCCTGCCGCCGCAGCGGGCTCGGTACCGCTCGCGCGACTGGGAGTTCTACCGCCGCACGCTGTAGTGCCGGTGGGCTCAGCCGTGCAGGTACTGTACGAGGTGTTCGCGCTCGGTCTGCAGCTCGGAGATGGCGCTCTTGACGACGTCGCCGATGCTGACGATGCCCACCATGCGTCCGCCGCGCAGCACCGGCAGGTGCCGGATGCGGTGTTCGGTCATGGTCGTGCGCAGGCTTTCCACCCGGTCGTCGGGCGAGCAGGTGTGCACGACGGCGGTCATGATCGCGGAGACCGGCCGGTCGAGCAGTTCGGCGCCCGACAGGTGCAGATTGCGGACGATGTCACGCTCGGACACGATGCCGTCGAGGCCGATGCCGTCCGAGGACACCACCACCGCACCGACATTGCGCTCGGCCAGCACCCGCAACAGCTCGCGCACCGGTACCCCGGGCGCGATCGTGACCACCTCGGCACCCTTCTTGCGCAGAATCTCGGAAATTCGCATAAATATCCACCGCCCGTCCTAGCCCTCGGATAGTTACCAGGATCTCTCGTTTCGTCCGCCGTGACCAGCAAAGATTCCGCCCGGGACGATCAACTTCGCGGTGAAGTCCCCCCGGCGCGACCCACCGCAGTCGCCGAACCTGCCACGACGGTGCACCGCGCCGACGTAGCATGCGGAACGTGGCCGATGCGAACCGTCCCGCCGTGGTGCGGGTTCTCGTGTATTCGAGCGATTCCGACACCCGCCGCCAGGTGATGCTGGCGCTGGGCAAACACCCCCGCCCCGATCTGCCGCCGTTCGAGTATCTCGAGGTCGCCACCGCGCCGGTCGTCATCGAACAGCTCGACGCCGGCGGTATCGACCTGGCGATCCTCGACGGCGAGGCGGCGCCGACGGGCGGCATGGGCGTGGCCAAGCAGCTCAAGGACGAGCTCGACACCTGCCCGCCGATCCTGGTCCTGACCGGCCGCGCCGACGACGCCTGGCTGGCGAACTGGTCCCGCGCCGAGGCCTCGGTCCCCCACCCGATCGACCCGTTCCAGCTCACCGACGCAGTGGCAAGCCTCCTCCGCGACCGCTCCGCCGCCTGATTCCGGCCAAGAGCACGCCGGAATAGGAGAGGGCGACGTCACGCCGGAATAAGAGAGGGCGACGTCACGCCGGACGAGGAGACCTCACGCCGGAAGAGGAGCGCGACCTCACGCGCCGGAAGAGGACGGCCGCCACCCTCATCACTTCACCTCCTGCGGACTCCCGTTCCGCGGTGCGGTCCCCACCAGCGCGGCCACTGCCGCCACCGCGACGAGGGCCGTGCCCAGCCATAGCGCGGCGGTGGGGCCGAAGCCGTCGACCGCGCGGCCGCCCAGCAGCGCGCCCAGGGCGATGGCCGCGTTGAAGACCGCGACGAGGATCGCCGAGGCGGCCTCGCGGGCTCCCGGCGCCGCCGCCAAGGTCCAGGTCTGGGTGCTCACCGAGACGCCGCCGTAGGACACGCCCCACACCACCAGCAGCAGGACCGCGGCGATCGGCGACCCGCCCGCCAGCGCCAGCACCGCGACCGACGCCGCCAGTCCCGCGCAGATCACCAGCACCGCGCGCCGGAGTGCACGCGAGGCAATCATGCCGAGGCCGAAAGTTCCCGCCACACCGGCGATTCCGTACGCCAGCAGCAGGGCGCTCACGGTGCTCGCACTCGCGCCGGACTGCTCCTCGAGCACCGGGCGGATATAGGTGTAGGCGGCGAAGTGTCCGCCGACGAGCAGCGCCACCACGATCATCGCGGTGCGCAGCGCCGGAACGGACAGCAGCCGAGGCAGTTCCGCGATCGACACCCCGCGCTCCGGCGGCAGCGGGGGCAGGATCGCGGCCAGTGCCACGGCCACCACCACCGCCAGGCCCGCGGCCGCCGCGAAGGCGGAGCGCCACCCGGCCACCGACCCCAGATACGTTCCCGCCGGTACGCCCAGCACGGACGCGATCGCGATCCCGCTGAAGATCACCGACGTGGCCGGGCCCACCGCGCGCGCCGGCACCAGCCGCACGGCCAGGCTGCCGGAGATCGCCCAGACGCCACCCATCCCCGCGCCGACGAGCACCCGCCCCACCACCAGCACCGCGAAGTTCGGCGCGAGCGCGCACAGCAGGTTGCCCGCCGCCACCACGGCCATCAGCACGGGCAGCAGCCGCCGCCGGTCGACGCGGCCCAGCATCGACATCAGCAGCGGCGCGGTGACCGCCAGCAGTCCGGTGATGGTGAGTGCCAGCCCGGCCAGGCCCTCGGAGATGTGCAGCGCCGTGCCCATCGGCGTGAGCAGCCCCACGGGCAGCATCTCCGAGGTCACGGCCGTGAATGTGCCCAGCGCCAGCATGCCGACCGCGGCCCGGCCGCGGCGCGGAACATGCTGTGGTGGAGCGGATTCGACACCGATTGTCCCGAGTTCTGTCATGACTCCAGACAACCGGCGGCCACCGGCGGGAACAACGGCGAAGTCCTCATCCTTCTATGAGTGGGACTAATCGCCGGACGGAAGGGTGAGCGGGCGGTATGGATCTGCGCGAACTGGAGGCCTTCCTCGCGCTCGCCGAGGAACTGCATTTCGGCCGCGCCGGGGCGCGGCTCTACCTGTCCCAGAGCCGCGTCTCGCAGCTGCTGCGCTCGCTGGAGCGCCGCATCGGCGGTCAGCTGGTCGAGCGCACCAGCCGTCGCGTGCGGCTGACTCCCCTGGGGGAGCAGCTGTTTCCCGAGCTCCGGGCCGCCTACGACCGGCTGCGGGCGACGCTGGACAGCGCGTGCGCGAGCGCGCAGGGGGTGCGCGGCGTGCTGCGCATCGGATTCCAGGGCAGCGCGGACGAACGCAGTCTCGCCGCCGTCGCCGCGTTCCGGGAACGGCATCCGGAGTGCACGGTCGAGCTGGTGGAGATCCCCTACGCCGACCCCTTCGGCCCGGTGCGCCGCCAGGAGACCGATGCCGCGCTGGTGCTGTTGCCGATCGCCGAGCCCGATCTCGTTCTCGGACCCGTCTTCCCGGGCCGCAAGCAGGTGCTGGTCCTGCCCGCCGGGCACCGCCTCGCCGCGCGGGAATCGCTCGCCGTAGAGGAACTCGCCGAGTATCCGCTCATCGGAATCGCCGACACCGCACCGGAATACTGGCGCACGGTGCACGCCCCGCGGCGCACGCCGGGCGGCCGCGAGATCCCGGCCGGGCCCACCGTCAGCACGACGCAGGAGGCGATCGCCGCGGTGGCCGGCGGCCGCGGCGGGCTGCTGCTGTGCGACACCACCGCCGAGTATTACCGCCGCCCGGATGTCGGATTCGTTCCGGTGCACGGCATCGCGGAGTCGCGGGTGGGCCTGATCTGGCATCGCGATCGCGACAGCGGCCGCGTCCACGCCTTCGCCCGTGCCGTCGCCGACACCGTCGCGACACCGGCACCCGCGCTGCGTGCTGTCATGTGACGGAACTCGGGATTACGTCGATTCGGTCATAAGTGATAGTTCCGAATTCGATCAAACACCGCCCGCAATCGGCATGCATTCAGAAAGATCGGTTGTAGGCTGTGCCGTAGCTCACACGCGTGCGGGCGATGATATGAGCCCCGTCCGTCCGGATCTCCCTCGTCGTCCGCACCCTCACTGAGTACGCCCAGGGGCGCGACCGGCGCGGTGGTGGCGACGTGCACAGCCCGGCACGCCGCCGATAAGGGAGAGGGGTTGTGCTGTTGTGAATACCGAGGTGCCGACGCTCGTCCTCGGCGCGGTCGCGGCCGCGTTCGCGCTGGTTTCGCTCGCGCTGGCGGCCCTCATCGGCCCGAAGCGCTACAACCGGGCCAAACTCGAGGCGTACGAATGCGGCATCGAGCCGACCCCGCACGCGGTCGGCGGCGGCCCGGGAAACTCTGCGGGACAGCGCTTTCCGGTGAAGTACTACCTCACCGCGATGTTGTTCATCATCTTCGACATCGAGATCGTGTTCCTCTACCCGTGGGCGGTGCACTTCGACGCCCTGGGGGTATTCGGTCTCGCCGCGATGGCGCTGTTCATCTTCAACGTCTCGGTCGCCTACGCCTACGAGTGGCGGCGCGGCGGATTGAGCTGGGACTGATCCCGGCGTTCGCCGGGACGACGGCAAACGACCCGGCGCAGCCGGGAAGCACGGAAGTGAGTCGGTCCGAATTATGGGTCTCGAGGAGAAGCTGCCCAGCGGTTTCCTGCTGAGCACGGTCGAACAGTTCGCCGGTTACATGCGCAAGGGCTCGCTGTGGCCCGCGACGTTCGGGCTGGCGTGCTGCGCGATCGAAATGATGGCCACCGGCGGCGGGCGCTTCGACAGCGCCCGCTTCGGCATGGAGGTGTTCCGGGCCTCGCCGCGGCAGGCCGATCTGATGATCGTCGCCGGGCGCGTGAGCCAGAAGATGGCCCCGGTCCTGCGCCAGGTCTACGACCAGATGACCGAGCCCAAATGGGTGCTCGCCATGGGCGTCTGCGCCTCCTCCGGCGGCATGTTCAACAACTACGCCATCGTGCAGGGCGTGGATCACGTTGTGCCCGTGGACATCTACCTGCCCGGCTGCCCGCCGCGGCCGGAGATGCTGCTGCACGCCATCCTGAAACTGCACGAGAAGATTCAGGAGATGCCCCTCGGGGTGAACCGCGAGGAGGCCGCCCGCGCCGCCGAACAGGCCGCCCTCGCCGTCACCCCCACCATCCAGATGACGGGGCTGCTGCGATGAGGGGCCGCGATGTCCCGAATGACGGGACTCCGATGACGGGCCGCGATATCCCGAATGACGGGACTCCGATGACGGGCCGCGATATCCCGAATGACGGGACTCCGATGACGGGCCGCCATGTCCCGAATGACGGGACTCCGGTGACGGGCCGCCATGTCCCGATTTCCCTGGGAGGTACGCCATGACATTCGACTCTCCGGGTCGCGACACCCGCGACACCGACGACGCGCCCGACGCCACGCCGGTCGCCGACACCTCCGCCCACGACGAGGCCCAGCTGGCCGAGGAGGACCAGCGGGCCCGGCCGGGCGAGGAGTCCATCGGCGTGCGCCGGGGCATGTTCGGCGTCAGCGGTACGGGCGACACCTCCGGTTACGGGCGGCTGGTGCGCACGGTCAGCATGCCCGCCGGCACCGAGCCCCCGTACGGCGGCTACTTCGACGAACTGGTGGCCGCCCTGCGGGAGGCGTTGTCCGCCGACGCCTTCGCCGAGGCCGTCGAGCGGATCGTGGTGTTCCGCGGCGAGCTCACCCTGCACGTGCGGCGCGAGCATCTCCCCCGCGTCGCCCAGGCGCTGCGCGACGAGGCCGCGCTGCGCTTCGAACTGTGCCTGGGCGTGAGCGGCGTGCACTACCCCGACGACCGCGGCCGCGAACTGCGTGCGGTCTACCACCTCCTGTCGATCACCCACAATCGGCGGGTCCGCGTGGAGGTGTCGGCGCCCGACGCCGACCCGCACATCCCCTCGCTGTACTCCGTGTACCCGACCACGGACTGGCACGAGCGGGAGACCTACGACTTCTTCGGCATCCAGTTCGACGGTCATCCGTCGCTCACCCGGATCACGATGCCGGACGACTGGCGCGGGCACCCCCAGCGCAAGGACTACCCGCTCGGCGGGATCCCGGTCGAATACAAGGGCGCGCGCATCCCGCCGCCCGACCAGCGGAGGGCGTACAGCTGATGAACGACATCGATACCCGGCGCGATACCCACGCACCGGAGAATCCGCCACCGGAAAACCCTGCGGCACAGGACCCTTCGTCGCCCGAACGGGTGGTGACGGTCGCGGGCCAGGACTGGGACGAGGTGCGTGAGGCCCTCGGCGGCGCCGCCGAGGAGCGCATCGTCGTCAACATGGGCCCGCAGCACCCGTCCACCCATGGCGTGCTGCGCCTGATCCTCGAGATCGAGGGCGAGACGGTCACCGAGGCCCGGTGCGGAATCGGCTACCTGCACACCGGAATCGAGAAGAATCTCGAGTTCCGCAACTGGGTGCAGGGCACCACCTTCGTCACCCGGATGGACTACCTGTCGCCGTTCTACAACGAGACCGCCTACTGCCTGGGCGTGGAGGCGCTGCTCGGCATCACCGACGATATTCCCGAGCGCGCCAACGTGATCCGGGTGCTGCTGATGGAACTCAACCGCATCTCCTCGCACCTGGTCGCGCTGGCCACCGGCGGCATGGAACTCGGCGCGCTGACCCCGATGCTGTTCGGCTTCCGCGAACGCGAGCTGATCCTCAACGTCTTCGAGGCCATCACCGGCCTGCGCATGAACCACGCCTACATCCGGCCCGGCGGCGTCGCCCAGGACCTGCCCGACGACGGCGTCACCCGCGTCCGCGAGCTGCTGGACCTGCTGCCCGAGCGGCTGCACGACATGGAGCTGCTGCTCAACGAGAACCCGATCTGGAAGGCCCGCACCCGCGGCATCGGCTATCTCGACCTGGCCGGGTGCATGGCGCTGGGCGTCACCGGCCCGGTGCTGCGCTCCACGGGCCTGCCGCACGATCTGCGCAAGTCCCAGCCGTACTGCGGGTATGAGAACTACGAGTTCGACGTCATGACCGACACCGGCTGCGACTGCTACGGCCGCTACCTCATCCGCGTCAACGAGATGAAGGAATCGGTGAAGATCGTCGAGCAGTGCCTGGACAAGCTGCGCCCGGGCCCGGTGATGGTGGACGACAAGAAGATCGCCTGGCCCGCCGATCTGCAGCTGGGCCCCGACGGTCTGGGCAACTCCCCCGAGCACATCGGCAAGATCATGGGCACCTCGATGGAGGCGCTGATCCACCACTTCAAGCTCGTCACCGAGGGCATGCGGGTCCCGGCGGGGCAGGTCTACACGGCGGTGGAATCCCCGCGCGGCGAACTCGGCGTGCACATGGTCAGCGACGGTGGCACGCGGCCCTACCGGGTGCACTACCGCGATCCCTCGTTCACGAATCTGCAGGCGGTGGCGGCGATGTGCGAGGGCGGCATGGTCGCCGACGTCATCGCCGCCGTGGCCAGCATCGACCCGGTGATGGGTGGTGTCGATCGATGACCGAAGTCCTGTTGAAGCTGTCCGTGCGGCCTGTTCCGTATCCCAAGGAGGTGCACGACCGGCTCGAGGTGGAGGCGAAGCAGATCATCGACTGCTACCCACAGCCGCGCTCGGCGCTACTGCCGCTGCTGCATCTGGTGCAGAGCGTGGAGGGCTACGTCTCCGGCACCGGCATCGAGTTCTGCGCCGAGCAGCTGGGTCTGACCGATGCCGAGGTGACCGCCGTCGCCACCTTCTACTCGATGTACCGCCGCAATCCCACCGGCGACTACCACGTCGGCGTGTGCACCAACACGCTGTGCGCGGTCATGGGCGGCGACCGGATCTTCTCGGAACTGAAGCAGCACTTGGGCATCGGGCACGGCGAGACCACCGCCGACGGCAGCATCACCCTCGAGCACGTGGAGTGCAACGCGGCCTGCGACTACGCACCGGTGGTGATGGTCAACTGGGAGTTCTTCGACAACCAGACGCCGGAGTCGGCCCGCGCCATGGTCGACGCGCTGCGCAACGGCGAACAGGTCACCGGCACCCGCAGCGGGGCCGCGCTGTGCACCTTCCGCGAGACGGCCCGCTTCCTCGCCGGATTCCCGGACGAGCGGCCGGGCGCCAACGACGGCGAGCCGGGTGCGGCCACGCTGGCGGGCCTGCACGTCGCGCGCGGCAGCGGGATGCCGGAACAGCCTGCGCACCAGCCGAATTCGGAGACCAGCGGAGGTGACCGGTGACGCTCACCCCCGTTCTCACACGGTACTGGGACCAGCCGCAGTCCTGGACCCTGGACACCTACCAGCGCCACGACGGCTACCGCGCCCTGCCCAAGGCGTTGCGGATGCACCCCGACGAGGTGATCGCCACCGTCAAGGACGCCGGGCTGCGCGGCCGCGGCGGCGCGGGCTTCCCGACCGGCATGAAATGGGGCTTCATCCCCCAGGGCCCGGGGCCCGACGGCACCACCAAACCGCACTACCTGGTCGTGAACGCCGACGAGTCGGAACCGGGCACCTGCAAGGACATTCCGCTCATGCTGGCCACCCCGCACGTGCTCGTCGAGGGTGTCATCATCGCGGCCTACGCCATCCGGGCCTCACACGCGTTCATCTACGTGCGCGGCGAGGTGCTGCCGGTGCTGCGGCGTCTGCGCGCCGCGGTGCAGGAGGCCTACGACGCGGGCTATCTCGGGCGCGACATCATGGGCTCCGGATACGACCTCGAGCTGATCGTGCACGCCGGGGCGGGCGCCTACATCTGCGGCGAGGAGACCGCGCTGCTGGATTCGCTGGAGGGCCGCCGCGGCCAGCCCCGGCTGCGCCCGCCGTTCCCGGCCGTCGCGGGCCTGTACGCCTGCCCGACGGTCGTCAACAACGTCGAATCCATTGCCAGCGTGCCACCGATCCTGCTCCACGGCATCGAGTGGTTCCGATCCATGGGCAGCGAGAAGTCGCCCGGATTCACGCTGTACTCGCTGTCGGGGCACGTGGCCCGGCCCGGGCAGTACGAGGCCCCGCTCGGCATCACGCTGCGCGAGCTGCTGGTCTACGCCGGGGGCGTGCGGGCCGGGCATACGCTGAAGTTCTGGACGCCGGGCGGCTCCTCGACACCGCTGCTCACCGACCGCCATCTCGACGTGCCCCTCGACTACGAGAACGTGGCCGCGGCCGGATCCATGCTGGGCACCAAGGCATTACAGATCTTCGACGACACGACGTGCGTGGTGCGCGCGGTGCTGCGCTGGACCGAGTTCTACGCCCACGAATCCTGCGGTAAATGCACGCCGTGCCGGGAGGGCACCTACTGGCTGGTCCAGCTGCTGCAGCGGCTCGAGGACGGCCAGGGCACCGAGGCCGATCTGGAGAAGCTGCTCGATATCGCCGACAACATCAACGGCAAGTCCTTCTGCGCGCTGGGCGACGGCGCGGCCAGCCCGATCGTGTCCTCCCTGCAGCACTTCCGCGACGAGTACCTCGATCACCTGCGCCAGGGCGGCTGCCCCTTCGATCCGGCGCGATCGACCGCCTGGGCTGAGGCAGCCCCGGCCGAAGGAGTCCGATGACCAGGACAGTGAGCTCCAACGACAGCGGCGTGGTGCCCCAGGATCTGGTGAGCGTCACCATCGACGGCACCACCGTGAGCGTGCCCGCCGGAACCCTGGTGATCCGCGCCGCCGAACTCGTCGGCATCCAGATCCCGCGCTTCTGCGACCATCCGCTGCTCGACCCCGTCGGCGCCTGCCGCCAGTGCATCGTCGAGGTGGAGGGGCAGCGCAAGCCGGTGGCCTCGTGCACCATGGCCGTCACCGACGGCATGGTCGTGCACACCCAGCTCAGTTCCCCCGTCGCCGAGAAGGCGCAGGAGGGGGTCATGGAGCTGCTGCTGATCAACCACCCGCTGGACTGCCCGGTGTGCGACAAGGGCGGCGAATGCCCACTACAGAACCAGGCCATGTCCAGCGGGCGCGCCGAATCCCGGTTCGAGGGCGTCAAACGCACCTACCCCAAACCGATTCCGCTGTCCTCGGCGGTGCTGCTGGACCGCGAGCGCTGCGTGCTGTGCGCGCGCTGCACCCGGTTCTCGCAGCAGATCGCGGGCGACCCGTTCATCGAACTCATGGACCGCGGCGCACTGGAGCAGGTGGGCATCGCCGACGGCGAATCCTTCGACTCCTACTTCTCGGGCAATACGGTGCAGATCTGCCCGGTCGGCGCGCTCACCGGCACCGCGTACCGCTTCCGCGCCCGCCCGTTCGATCTGGTGTCCAGCCCCGCGGTCTGCGAGCACTGCGCATCCGGTTGCGCCCAGCGCACCGACCACCGCCGCGGAAAGGTGCTGCGGCGCCTGGCCGGTGACGACCCGCAGGTGAACGAGGAGTGGAACTGCGACAAGGGCCGATGGGCATTCACCTACGCCACCGAACCCGACCGGCTGACGACGCCGCTGGTGCGCGGCTGGGACGGCACCCTCGCCCCCGCGTCCTGGTCCGAGGCGCTGGCCCGGGCGGCCGAGGGCCTGGCGGCGGCGCACGGCAACGCCGGTGTCCTGGTCGGCGGCCGCGCGACCGTGGAGGACGCCTACGCCTACGCCAAGTTCGCGCGAGTCGCCCTGGGCACCAACGACATCGACTTCCGTGCCCGCGCGCATTCGGCCGAGGAGGCCGAATTCCTCGCCGCCCGCGTCGCCGGGCAGGGCACCACGGTGGACTACGCGGCCCTGGAGTCCGCGCCGGTGGTGTTGCTCGCCGGGTTCGAACCCGAGGAGGAGTCGCCGATCGTCTACCTGCGGCTGCGCAAGGCGGCACGCAAGAACGGCCTGGCGGTGTACTCCCTGGCGCCGTACGCGACGCGCGGGCTGCAGCGGATGTCGGGCACCGTGCTGCCGACGGCGCCCGGACTCGAATCGCATGTGCTCGACGCCATGTCCGTCGCGGGCGAAACATCGGGCACCGCGGGGCAATTCGACGACCTCGCCCGGCTGCTGCGGCAGCCCGGCGCCGTGATCCTGGCCGGTGAGCGGCTGGCGCTGGCGCCCGGCGCGCTGTCGGCCGCGGTGCGCCTGGCCGAGGCCACGGGCGCCGCGCTGGCCTGGATCCCCCGCCGCGCCGGTGAGCGCGGCGCGATCGAGGCGGGCGCGCTGCCCGGCCTGCTTCCCGGTGGCCGCCCGCTCGCCGACCCCCGGGCCCGCCAGCAGCTGCGCACCGCCTGGGATATCGACGAGCTGCCCGCGTCCGACGGCCGCGACACCGGCGAGATCCTCGCCGCCGCAGCACATCTGGGCGCCCTCGTGATCGGCGGCGTCGAGGTGGCCGACCTGCCCGACCCGCCCGCCGCGCTCGCCGCCCTGGACGCCGCCCGCTTCGTGGTCAGCCTGGAGCTGCGGCGCAGCGAGATCACCGACCGCGCGGACGTCGTGTTCCCGGTGGCCTCGGCGATGGAGAAGGCCGGGACGTTCCTCACCTGGGAGGGCCGTCCCCGCCAGTTCGACGCCGCCCTGGGCGATCCCACGGTGCGCCGCGCGGCCGCGCCCCTGGCCGACCACCGCGTGCTGCACGCGGTCGCCGAGGAGATGGGCATCCGGCTCGGCGTCCCCGATGTCGCCTGTGCCCGAGCCGAACTCGCCGATCTGGGCGCCTGGGACGGTCCACCGCCGCCCGCACCGGCCCATCCTCCACGACCACCCGCCCAACCCACGCCGGGCACCGCCGTGCTCGCCGGTTGGCGGATGCTCGTCGACCGCGGCCGCATGCAGGACGGCGAGGCGAATCTGGCGGGCACCGCGCGGCCGCCGGTGGCGCGGCTGTCGCACGACACCGCGGCCGAGATCGGAGCCACCACCGGCGATCCGGTGCGGGTGAGCACCGACCACGGCGCCGTCGTGCTGCCCCTGGTGATCACCGAGATGCCCGACCGCGTGGTGTGGCTGCCGCTGAATTCGCCCGGATCGGTGGTGCACGAGCAGCTCGCCGCCACCCCCGGCCACCTCGTGCGTATCCGACGGGAGGACCACCGTGAGTGATTTGAGTCTGTTCGGCCACGACCCCTGGTGGCTGGTGCTCGGAAAATGCGTCGGGATCTTCATCTTCCTGCTGCTCATCCCGATGCTGGGCGTGCTGCTCGAACGCAAGGTGGTCGCGTGGATGCAGATGCGCGTCGGGCCCAACCGGGTCGGGCCGCGCGGATCGCTGCAGTCCATCGCCGACGGCGTGAAGATGCTCCTCAAGGAGGACATCGTCCCCGCCATCGTGGACAAGCCGATCTATATTCTCGCGCCGGTGATCTCGCTGATTCCCGCGGTGATGGCGTTCGCGGTCGTCCCGATGGGATCCGAGGTGTCGATCTTCGGCACGCGCACCGCGTTGCAGCTCACCGACATGCCGGTCGCCGTGCTCTACATCCTGGCGATGGCCTCGATCGGCGTCTACGGAATCGTGCTGGCGGGCTGGGCATCCGGATCGACCTATCCGCTGCTGGGCGGCCTGCGCTCCACCGCGCAGGTGATCTCCTACGAGATCGCCATGGCCGCCTGTTTCGCCGCGGTGTTCCTGCTCTCGGGCACCATGTCCACCTCCGGCATCGTCGAAAGCCAGTGGGGCACCTGGAATGTCTTCCTGCTGCTGCCGTCGTTCCTGATCTACGCGATCTCGATGGTCGGCGAGACCAACCGGGCGCCGTTCGACCTGCCCGAGGCCGAGGGCGAGCTGGTCGGCGGTTTCCACACCGAGTACTCCTCGCTGAAGTTCGCCATGTTCATGATGGCCGAGTACATCAACATGGCGACGGTGTCGGCGCTGGCGACCACGCTGTTCTTCGGCGGCTGGCACGCGCCCTTCCCGCTCAGCCTGTGGTCCGGCGCCAATTCCGGGTGGTGGCCGCTGCTATGGTTCACCGCCAAGGTCTGGATGTTCCTGTTCGTATTCATCTGGCTGCGCGGCACACTGCCCCGCCTGCGCTACGACCAGTTCATGAACCTGGGCTGGAAGCTGCTGATCCCGGTGTCGCTGCTGTGGGTGATGGTCGTCGCGACACTGAAGGTGCTGCAGAACAACGGAATCGAGATCCAGACCGCGGGCCTGGTGGTCGGCGGGCTCGCGCTCACGGCACTGCTGATCGGCGTCATGCTGCGCGCCGGGCACAAGGGCGACGACCGCAGCGCCGAATCCGCGGCCACCGAATCACCCGCGGCCGAACCCTATGCCGGTTTCCCGGTGCCGCCGATGCCGACCCAGCCCGTCCGCCAGACCGCCAAACCGGGCCTGTTCACTCCGCTCGCCGGATTCGCCGTCACCTTCGGCACCATGTTCAAGGAGAAGAACACCGAGTTCTATCCGGAACAGAAGGTGCCGACCGCGCCCCGCTACCACGGCCGCCATCAGCTCAACCGGCACCCGGACGGGCTGGAGAAGTGCATCGGCTGCGAGCTGTGCGCCTGGGCCTGCCCCGCCGACGCCATCTACGTCGAGGGCGCCGACAACACCGAGACCGAACGCTTCTCCCCCGGTGAGCGCTACGGCAGCGTCTACCAGATCAACTACCTGCGCTGCATCGGCTGCGGACTGTGCATCGAGGCGTGCCCGACCCGGGCGCTCACGATGACCAACGACTACGAGATGGCCGACGACAACCGCGGCGACCTCATCTTCGAGAAGGACCAACTGCTGGCACCGCTGCGGTCGGGCATGCTCGCCGCACCGCACCCGATGTACCCGGGCGCGACGGACGAGGATTACTACCTCGGCAATGTGCCCGCGGCACCCGGCACCGCGGAGGACTCCGGACTGCGCCAGGCCAGCGATGCCGAACAGGCCGGAGACGAGCCCGACTCCGGCCGAGAGCCCGCCGTGGCCGCCGCGGACGGAGGTGCGCGATGAATTACCTTGCCGCCGAGGCGGTTACCCGGACCTCCACCGGTGAGGCCGTGATGTTCTGGATCCTCGCGGTCGTCTCCGTGGCGGGCGCGCTGGGCATGGTCTGCGCGCGCAAGGCCGTGCACTCGGCGCTGTGCCTGGCCTCCACCATGATCGCCCTGTCGATGTTCTACATCGCCCAGAAGGCGCTGTTCCTGGGCGTGGTGCAGATCGTGGTCTACACCGGCGCGGTGATGATGCTTTTCCTGTTCGTGCTGATGCTGGTCGGCGTCGACTCGGCCGAATCGCTGCGGGAAACGTTGCGCGGCCACCGGATCGGGGTGATCGTGGTCGGCCTCGGGTTCGGCGCCCTGCTCATCGCCGCGATCGCCCGCGGCGTGCACGACGACGCCGTCGCGCCCGTCGGGCCGGGCTTCGGCGAGGACACCATCGCCGCGCTGGCCGAGCTGATCTTCATTCGCTACGTGTGGGCCTTCGAGCTGACCGGCGCGCTGCTGATCACCGCCACCATCGGCGCCATGGTGCTGGCGCATCGCGAGCGGTTCGGCCCGAAGACCGATCAGAAGGAGATGTCCAAACGCCGTGTGCGCGAGGGACATCGGGTCACCCCGCTGCCCGTCCCCGGCGTCTACGCCCGGCACAACGCGGTCGACACCCCGGCCCGGCTGCCGGACGGCTCGTTCGCCGAGGATTCCGTCAGCACCATCCTGCGCCATCGCCGCCATCGCGCCCACACCGAGGCGGCGGCGATCGGCGTGAGCGCCGCCAACGGCACCGAGAACGGGAACGGCCACAACGGTTCCGCTGATCAGAAAGGCAAGGCTCTGCGGTGAATCCGGACAACTACCTGTACCTGTCAGCGCTGCTGTTCACCATCGGCGCGGCCGGTGTTCTGGTGCGGCGCAACGCGATCGTGGTGTTCATGTGTATCGAGCTGATGCTCAACGCGGTGAATCTGGCCTTCGTCACCTTCGCGCGCGAGCGCGCGAACCTCGACGGCCAGGTCTACGCGTTCTTCACGATGGTGGTCGCCGCCGCCGAGGTCGTCGTCGGCCTGGCCATCATCATGACCATCTTCCGCGCCCGTCGCTCGACCTCGGTCGACGACGCCAACCTGCTGAAGTACTGACGTGGATACCACACTGACGCTCTGGTTGCTGCCGGCGCTGCCGCTCGCCGGAGCCGTAATCCTGTTGCTGGCCGGGCGTTTCAGCGATCGCTGGGGGCATTGGCTCGGCTGCCTGACCGCGCTCGCCTCCTTCGGCGTCGCCGCGTGGGCGTTCTTCGACATGCTCGGGCGCTCCCTGGTCGATCGGCAGATCGAGCACAGCTTCTTCAGCTGGGTGCCCGTCGCCGGACTGCAGGCCGATTTCGCCCTCCAGCTCGACCAGCTGTCGATGTGTTTCGTGCTGCTGATCACCGGGGTCGGCTCGCTGATCCACCTCTACTCGGTCGGCTACATGTCGCACGACCCCGCACGCCGCCGGTTCTTCGCCTACCTCAACCTGTTCCTGGCCGCGATGCTGGTGCTGGTCCTGGCGGACAACTACCTGGTGCTGTATCTGGGCTGGGAGGGCGTCGGCCTGGCGTCCTATCTGCTGATCGGCTTCTGGCACGAGAAACCCTCGGCGGCAACGGCGGCCAAGAAGGCGTTCGTGGTCAACCGGGTCGGTGACATGGGGCTGGCGATCGCGCTGTTCGCCATGTTCGCCACCTTCGGGTCTGTGGACTTCGGGCAGGTGTTCGCCGGGGCCCCGCAGGCCGGGGAGGGCACGCTCACCGTCATCGGGCTGCTGTTGCTGCTGGGTGCGTGCGGTAAGTCCGCGCAGGTGCCGCTGCAGTCGTGGCTCGGGGACGCGATGGAGGGCCCGACGCCGGTGTCGGCGCTCATCCACGCCGCGACCATGGTCACCGCCGGTGTGTATCTGATCGCCCGCTCCGGGCCGATCTTCGATCTCGCACCCGGTGCCCGCGCCGGTGTCATGGCGGTCGGCGCCGTGACGCTGCTGTTCGGCGCGATCATCGGCTGCGCGAAGGACGACATCAAGAAGGCGCTCGCGGCGTCCACCATGAGCCAGATCGGGTACATGGTGCTGGCGGCGGGCCTCGGGCCGATCGGGTACGCCGCCGCGATCATGCACCTGCTCACCCACGGCTTCTTCAAGGCCGGGCTGTTCCTCGGCGCCGGATCGGTCATGCACGGGATGAACGACGAGACCGATATGCGGCGCTACGGCGGGCTGCGCAAGGTCATGCCGATCACCTACGTCACCTTCGGCCTGGGGTATCTCGCGATCATCGGGGTGCCGCCGTTCTCCGGATTCTTCTCCAAGGACCGAATCATCGAGTCCGCCTTCGCCTTCGGCGGTGTCGGCGGCATCCTCACCGGCCTGGTCGCGCTGGCGGGCGCGGGGATCACCGCGTTCTACATGACGCGGGTGATGCTGATGACCTTCTTCGGCGAACGCCGCTGGCGCGAGGACGCCCACCCGCACGAATCCCCCGCCTCGATGACGGGCCCGATGGTGGTGCTGGCGATCGGATCGGTCGCCGCCGGTGGGCTGCTGGTCCTCGGCTCCTCGCTGCAGGACTGGCTGGCACCGGTGGTGGGTGTCCAGCACGGCCACTCGCCGATCCCGGCCTGGGCGATCACGTTGTTCGCGCTGGTCGTCGTGGCGGCCGGGATCTGGGTCGCCTACGACGAATACGCCCGCAGCGTGCCCGAGACCGCCCCGGCCGGGTCGCCGCTCACCCGCGCGGCACGCCGTGATCTCTACGGCGACGCGGTCAACGAGGCGGCCTTCATGCGCCCCGGCCAGCACCTGACCCGCTCGCTGGTGTTCGTCGACAACCGCGGCATCGACGGCCTGGTCAACACCACGGCCGCCGTCCTCGGCGGCCTGTCGTCCCGAATCCGGCGCGTGCAAACCGGTTTCGTGCGCTCCTACGCCCTGTCCATGTTCACCGGCGCGGCCCTGGTGGTCGCCGCCCTGCTGGCGGTGAGGTTGCTGTGAGTGAGTTCCCCTGGCTGACGACGCTGTGGGTGCTGCCCCTGGTCGGAGCGCTGCTGGTCTTGGTGCTGCCCAGTGGGTGGCGCACGCTCGCGCGCTCCACCGGACTGCTGGTCTCGGTCGCCACGCTGGTGGTCGGGATCGTTGTGGCGGTGCGGTTCGAGCCCGGTGGGGCGCAGTTCCAGTTCGTCGAATCGCACACGTGGATACCGGCTTTCGGGGCCGGATACACGCTCGGTGTCGACGGCATCGCGCTGGTGCTGGTGCTGCTGACGGCGGGGCTGATACCGCTGCTGCTGCTGGCGGGGTGGAAGGACGAGCGGGAGGTCGGCACCGGGGCCCGGGTCGCGCACATCTATGTGGCGCTGACGCTGATCGTCGAATCGATGGTGCTGATCTCGTTCACCTCGCTGGACATTCTGCTGTTCTACGTGTTCTTCGAGGTCATGCTGATCCCGATGTACTTCCTCATCGGCGGATTCGGGCCGCGCACCGACGATCTCGCGCTGCGGCAGCAGCGGTCCCGGGCCGCCGTGAAGTTCCTGCTGTACAACCTGTTCGGCGGGCTGATCATGCTGGCCGCCGTGATCGGGCTGTACGTGCTCACCGCCCGGGAGAAGCTCGGCGCCGACGGCGGCGGCACGTTCGACTTCCGCGCCGTCGTGGCGGCCGCCAACTCCGGCGAACTGGGTGCGGGCCCCGCTGTTCTCAACGCCCTGTTCCTCGGCTTCATGTTCGCCTTCGCGGTGAAGGCGCCGCTGTGGCCGCTGCACACCTGGCTGCCCGGCGCCGCCGTCTCCGCCACGCCCGCCAGCGCGGTGCTGATGATGGCCGTGGTCGACAAGGTCGGCACCTTCGGCATGCTGCGCTACTGCCTGCTGCTGTTCCCCTCGGCCTCCTCGACCTACGCGCCGCTGATCAGCACGCTGGCGGTGATCGGGATCATCTACGGTGCGCTGCTGGCGATCGGGCAGACCGACGTGATGCGGCTGATCGCCTACACCTCGATCTCGCACTTCGGGTTCATCATCCTGGGCATCTTCGCCATGACGAATCAGGGCGGCGCCGGGGCGACGCTGTACATGATCAACCACGGCATCTCCACGGCGGCGCTGTTCCTGATCGCCGGATTCCTGGTGTCGCGCCGCGGAACCCGCCTCATCGCGGACTTCGGCGGCGTGCAGAAGGTGGCGCCGATCCTGGCCGGTACCTTCCTCATCGCCGGTCTGGCCACGCTGTCGCTGCCGGGGCTGGCGCCGTTCATCAGCGAGTTCCTGGTGCTGGCAG
This sequence comes from Nocardia wallacei, assembly GCF_029869545.1. Classification (GTDB taxonomy): domain Bacteria; phylum Actinomycetota; class Actinomycetes; order Mycobacteriales; family Mycobacteriaceae; genus Nocardia; species Nocardia wallacei_A. The sequence continues at coordinate 30,670 of NZ_JARWQD010000024.1, forward strand.
GCACATTCACCCGGTACCCGGTCGCGGCGAGCTGCGCGACGAGCGCGCTGGTGCTGGCGGCGATCTACGTGCTGTGGCTGTACCAGCGCATGATGACCGGCCCGGTGAAGAAGGGCAACGAACGGCTCTACGATCTGCTGCCGCGCGAACTGATCGTGGTGGCGCCACTGCTGGCCGCCCTGCTGTTCCTGGGCGCCTACCCCAAGCCGGTCCTGGACCGCATCAACCCGGCGGTGGCGACGACGCTGACCACGATCGGCAAGCACGATCCAGCGCCGACGGTCCCACAGCAGGAAGCCGCAGCCACCCCGAGCGGAGGCACGCACAAATGAGTGAGCCGCACGTAGCTGCTGTCTCCACCCTCAGCGGAGGTACAGACCTGTGAATGATGTTCTCGCAGCGACGATTCCGGCGCCGTCCATCGAGTACGGCGCACTGTCTCCGATGCTCATCGTGTTCGGTGCCGCGGTAGCCGGAGTCATCGCCGAGGCCTTCGCGCCGCGGGCGTGGCGGTACTGGCTGCAGCTCGTCCTCGGTTTCGCGGGGCTCGGTGTGGCACTGGGCGCGGTGATCGGGCTGGCGGGCACGAGCACCACGGCCGTGGGGGGCGCGGGGGGCGGGGGCAAAGTGGGGGTGTTTTTGCAGGGGGCCCACCAGGTGGTGTGGGTGGTCGGGGGGGGGGTGGTGGGCGGGCGCGGGCAGGAACCCCGGCGGCAGCGGGGGCGGCTGCTGTGGGCCGAGCGTGGCTGCGACCCGCGGCTGCCGCGGGTCCGGCGCGCGGGCCCGGGCACGTGGCGCCGCGCCGCCGCCCAGGCCGCGGGCGCCACGGTCCCCGTCGACGCGTTCACCC
>NZ_JARWQD010000025.1 GCF_029869545.1 Nocardia wallacei
CGAACCCGGGGTGCGCAACGCGGATTCGATGGTGGCGCCGCGCGCGCGGGGGATGCCCCCGGGCCGTGCGCCGCCCCCCCGGGCGTCGAGGTCCCACAGCACGCATTCCTCGCCGGGCCGCGCCACCATCGACCACGCGACCACGGTGCGGCCGAGCTGGGTGGCCATCGAATCGCCGGTGCCGTCGCCGGAGTCGTCGGCGTCGGGATAGTGGTGCAGGAAGCGGCCGTAGGCCGCCCGGCAGAAGCGGGCATACCGGCTGGTGCACAGGATCAGCCCGTGCCACGCCTCGTCCACCGCGTGCGAGGGCATGCCGATCACCTGATCGTCGCGCATCGCCGCCCCGCAGCACCGCAACCACTGGCGCAGCCCCGTCTCCACCAGCTCGCGCGGTTGCCACGGGCAGGTCTTGAACACCGCCTCCGGCAACTGCAGATCGTCTACCGCGCGGTGCATGCGAGCCGGGGCGACGCGGCGAAACCGTTGTAACAGCACGCCTCCCAGTATGGCGCCCGGGCTACGGCGTGGAAGCCGGTGTGGGGGAGGAGTTCTCCCCGGACTTCCGCGTCGCCCGCAGGCTGGTGAGGGTGACCACCGCGAGCACCACCACGATCACGCCCAGCGAGGCCACGGTCGGGATCTCCGGCACGCCGTCCCAGACCTCGTGCGCCCAGTGCAGCACCAGCTTGATGCCGATGAAGGCCAGGATGACCGCCAGCCCGTAGGAGAGGTGGACCAGCCGCGACAGCGCCGCCTGCAGCACGAAGTACAGCGCGCGCAGGCCCAGCAGCGCGAAGGCGTTGGTGGCGAACACCAGGTAGGGGTCGCCGGTGACGCCGTACACCGCGGGCACCGAATCGACGGCGAACACCACGTCGGTGGCCATCACGGCCGTCACCACCAGCGCCAGCGGCGTCAGGGCGCGCTTGCCCGCCTCGCGCACCGTCATCTTGGTGCCGCGGTAGTCGTCGGTGACCGGCATCAGCTTGCGCATGAGCCGCACCGACCGCATGTGCGAGATGTCGACCTCCTGGTCCTGCCCGCCGACCGCGTCCCGCAGCAGCTTCGCCGCGGTCACCAGCAGGATCGCGCCGAACAGCAGGAACGCCCAGTCCAGCGAGGCCAGCGCGGCCGCGCCCAGCGCGATGAAGATGCCGCGCAGCACCAGCGCGCCGACGATGCCGAACAGCAGTACCCGCTGAGCCAGCGCCGCCGGGACCGCGAAGGCCGCCAGCAGCAGCATGAAGACGAACAGGTTGTCGACCGACAGCGACTTCTCCAGCAGGTACCCGGTGAAGAATTCGGTCGCCGGTGTCCCGCCGTAGGCACCCCAGACGAACAGCCCGAACAGGACCGGCAGCGCCAGGTAGAAGATCGTCCACCCGATCGCTTCCCGCATCGATACCTCGTGCGGCTTGCGGGTGACGACGAAGTCGAGGGCCAGCAGCACGAGCACCCCGGCAATGGTCGCGACCCACAGCCACGGCGAACCGATGGATTCGATGGCGGGGGCGGCGAGAATGGTGGGGCTGGGGCTCACATGGACTCCTCGGGCATAACTGGGCACCCGAGGTCTCCTTCACCCGACTCGGGTGGCCACCCGGGGATTCCGACGGCGGAATCCGTACTGACCGGTATGACGCTTGGGAAGTACTCCCCTCTGTGTCCAGAGTAGCGAAGTCATAGCTCGATCACCAATCGGTGAGCATGTCCGAACGGCCACTTGACCTGAACCTTTCTTCAGGTATGAGGCTGGGTGGGTCAGCGATGCGAGCGAAGGGACGTGATCGAGGATGCGTGTGGTGCAAGCGAAGTCGTTCGGCGGGCCGGAGGTGCTGGTGCCGGGCGAGGCGCCGGATCCGGTCGCCGGTCCCGGCGAGGTCGTGATCGATGTCGCCGCGGCGGACGTGATGTTCCTCGATGCGCGGCTGCGCGCCGGGTGGGGCGGCGACTACTTCCCGCTACGGGTGCCCTACGTCCCGGGTGGGGCGGTGTCCGGTGTGGTGTCGGCGGTGGGGGAGGGCGTCGATCCCGAGTGGATCGGCAAACAGGTGGCAAGTGCGACGGCCGCGAGCGGGATCGGGGGCGGGCTGCCCATCGGCGGATATGCGGAGCGGGCCCTGGCCAAGGCGCACACGCTGGCCGAGGTGCCCGCGGGGCTGGATCTCGTCACCGCCGCGGCGCTGGTGCACGACGGCACGACGGCGATGGCGGTGGCGCGGCTGGCCGACCTCCGGCCGGGGGAGCCGGTGCTGATCACCGCGGCGGGTGGCGGGGTGGGCACGCTGCTCGTCCAGTTGGCGCGCGACCGCGGGGCGACGGTGATCGGTGCCGCGCACGGGGATACGAAGCTCGGCCTGGCGCGCCGACTGGGTGCCGCCGAGGTGGTGGACTACGAGGAGCCCGGCTGGGCCGATCAGGTGCTGGAGCTCACCGGCGGGGCCGGGGTGTCGGTGGTGCTCGACGGCGCGGGTGGCGAGATCGGCCGGAATGCGCTGGGTTCCACGGCTTCCGGGGGCCGGTTCCTCGGATACGGCAACGCCGCAGGAGGTTTCGCGGAGTTGGACACCGATTACGCAGCCAGGGAGGGCGTCACCGTGCTCACTCTGATGGATATCACCAATTCCGATACCGACTGGGATGCGCTCGGGTCCGAGGCGCTGGAGGCGGCGGCTCGGGGACAACTGGAAGTCGTTGTCGGCCAGACCTTCCCGTTGGATCAGGCAGCCGAGGCTCATGCCGCCATCGAAGCGCGGCGGGCGGTGGGGCGCACGATCCTGACCGTGTGACGCCGGACCTTGTCGCGGGCTGTGCACCACGACCGCGATCTTGCTTGCGGCCCACCGTCCGCGGCAGCAGCGTCGGATTCCCAAACAGCAACCGGTGCCCGACCAGCCCGCTCGTACAGCCACTGATGCCCGCGCAGCACGTTCGTGAACAGATCCGCCATCCCGAACCTCCCGTCCCGTCGCCCCCGGCCCACCCTATCCGGCGATCCGACTAGGTGCGGACACGCCCGACCCGGTACCATGCATCACGCCCGCATACGTGCGCTGCGGTCGGGGGACGGTAGCTCAGTCGGTTAGAGCCGCGGACTCATAATCCGCTGGTCGTGGGTTCGAGCCCCACCCGTCCCACTCATGGTCCGCAGGTTGCGCGGGACCTGCCGGAAGGCGTCACGCCGGGCCGATCGGGCCCGGGCGATCGGCCTTGGATCTCCTGCGGTCAATAGGTTGGCCAGTTGCCGGGGGTCATGAGTTCGAGGAGGTTGTCGTCGGGGTCGCGGAAGTAGATGCTGCGGCCGCCGCGGGTCCAGTGGGTGCGGCCTTCTATGGCTATGTCGTGTGTGGTGAGGTGGGTTTCCCATTCGGTGAGTTGGTCTTCGGCCACGGCGAAACAGATGTGGAGGTGGCCGCTGCCGTCGTGTGGCGGGATTTCGCCCGTCGGCAGGCCGGGGCCGGGGAACACCTTCTTCTCGAGCGAGCTGCCGCGCAGGAACAGGAGCAGGACGTTGCTGCCCCCTACGTCGTAGGCGCAGAAGGGTTCCGAATCGAGCATGGGCTCGAGCTGCAGGACGTCACCGTAGAACCTGCGTGCGCGGTCCATGTCGTCGACGTACAGCGCGGTCTCGATAATGCGGTCGAGCTTCGGCATGTGCGGTTTCCTCCTTCGAATGCCGCTGACGACCGCATTCTGAAACCTCGAGTCGGCTCGAGGTCAAGCGGCGGCGACCCGGGCTATCCGGCGGCCGATTCCGCCACCACCGTCCGCTCGGCGAGGACGAACCGCAGTTCGCCGCGCCGCGCGACCGACAGCTTGCGATACACCTTGGTGAGGTGCTGCTCGACGGTGCTGGTGGTGATGTCGAGGGTCTCGGCGATCTCGCGGTTGCGCTTGCCCAGCGCGGCCAGCTCGGCGACCCGCCGCTCGGCCGGGCTGAGGGCGTCGATGCGGCTGGGCGCCACCCGCACCGGCGGCGGGGTCACCGGCGCGGGCGAGGTGCGGTCCCCACGCAGCCGCCGCACCAGCACCCCGGAACCGCATATCTCGGCCAGCCGTACCGCCTCGCGCAGCAGCGGCCGAGCCTTGTCCGCATCGCCGATCGAGCGGTGCGCGCGGCCGAGATCGGTCAGGGCCGTGGCCAATTCGAGTTCATCGGCGCCCGCACGAGCCACCGCGACCGCCCTGCGCAGCAGGGGCACCCGCCGGTGGGCGTCGCCCGTCGCCGCCAGCACCCGCAGCGAGACGCCGCCGCTGCGATGCCGATCCGGCCCGCCGATGAGCTCGAGGTGCATGGTGGCGAACGCCTGCGCCCGCCGCTGCTCGCCGAGGCACAGATAGGCCGCGGCCATATCGTTGCGCCACGGCACCAGCCACGCGAAATCCAGGTTCCACTGCCGCATCAGCGCACCGCACTGCCGGAAGTGCCGCAGGCCCTGGTCCGGCTGCCCCACCGCCAGACAGTGGTGACCGTAGGCGTGCAGATACGGCAGGGCGAAACGCGATTCGAACATCGCCCGCGGCACCGGGCGGCGCAGCTGCGCGGCGGCCTCGGTGTGCTTGCCCTGTGCGGTCAGCGCGCGCACCAGCACCGCGATCGGCCTGCCCGCCCACACGCCCAGATGTTCGGCGGGCACGAGATTCAATGCCTGCGTGGCGTTTTCGGCGGCCGCGGTGAGATGCCCACGGCGCAGCAGGGTTTCGGCGCGCAGCGCGGCGAAGATGGAGCGCCAGGTCGGCGCGTGCCTGGCCTCGGCCTCGGCCAGCAGCGAGGTACACCACGCGTCGGCGGTGTCGAGGCGATCGGTGTGGATGAGACAGTCGACGGCGGCGACCAGCGCCTCGACGGTGGTGGGCCCGAGCCGATGACAGGCCAGAATGCGCTGCGCCACCGTCGCGAGTTCGGCGGGCGGGTGCTGCACGGTCAGCACCGTGAGCAGGTCGGCGGCCTGCCGGTACGGCGAGTCCCGGTCCACGGCGCCGGACGCGCCGATCCGGGCGCGGTCGGCGAACAGCCGCCGATGCCGCTCCATATGCATCGGATGGGTGTACCGCAGCCAGGCGCACAGGAAGTCGACGCGCGGGCTGAAGGTGAGGGTGCCCGCGGGGCCGCGCTCGAGCCGGGCCAGTGCGTGGTCGGCGTGCTGCACGTAGCCGTGCCACAGCATGTGCAGCACCGCGGCGGGCAGTTCGGCGTAGGGGACGCGGCCGGTGTACAGCGCCGCCTTGAGCCGCCCGAAATTGCGGGTGCGCGTGGACGGATTGAGCCGCCACTCGACCGAGACCAGCCGGGCGGCGATGGCCGCGCGTCCGCCCGCGCGGCGGCTGGCGCGGTAGGCCAGCTCGAGCCGCTGTGCGGCACAGTCGATCTCGTCGTCGGCCAGGGCCTGGTCCGCGGCGGTCACCAGGACCTGGGCCGCCCACGAGGTGCGGGCGTCACCGGCGGCCACCAGCTGCGCGGCCACGACCGAACATGGAAAACCGTTGCGGTGCAACAGTTCCGCGGCCCGCCCGTGCAGTTCGCGACGCTGCTCGGCGGGTACGTCGCGCAGGATGCGCGCGGCGATCGCCGGGTGGGCGAAACGCTCCTGCGCCGCCCACCCGACCTCGGTGAAATCCGCCACGACGCGGCGTGTGCGCTCCTGATCGGCGTCCACCAGCGCGGCGGCGAGCGGCACGGTGGCCGCGCCGCCCAGTACCGCCATCGCGGAGGCCACCCGCAGCCGCTCCGGGTCGCCGCCGCGCAACAGCGTGGTGAGTGTCTGATCCCCGTCCGCTCGTCGTGGCCGCGCGGAGACCTGCTCGCGCTGACCGGCGACGATCGATGTCCGGGTGCGGTCCCGAGCGACCGACCACTGCATACTCCAGTCCCTTCATCGATCGGATGTGCCCGACTGAGGGGAGTGCGGCCCGAGACGGGCGCGGTGGTACTGGGGAGCGGCATCGTTGCGGCGGTGGACGTCTGTGACATCCGGATTCAGCCGGTGCACGGTTCTCGGCGGCCGCCGGGGCGCTCTCACTACTACCTGCCGGCGGCGGCCTGCCGCGTGAATTATGCTACACGTCAATGTGTTTGGCATGCAGCGCGACGGCGCTACCGGCCGGTTCCAGTGGTTGCGGTCGATACGCCAGGCAGGCCGCGGAGCTGTCGTCGGCGGCCAGGAACAGCACCGCCCGCGCGGTGTCGAGCAGGCCCGCGGAGGCCGCGTTCAGATAGGCGTGCACCGGTGCCGCGGTGTAGGGATCGCCGACCGCGGGGTCAATTCCGGCCACCGACATCGAGGGCACACCCAGCCGATACGCCAGTTGCTCGCGGAAGCCGGGCTCCGTGGCGGGCGCCAGCAGGACGGCGCTGCCGGTGCCGAAGTCGCCGCGGTCCAGGCCCTCGGCGGCGAGGCAGTCCTGCACCACGTCGATGGCGTATGCCAGCGGGTCGCCCGTGCCGGTCCGCACCGACAGTGCCGAGCGGCCGGAGGTGCCCGCGGCGACCAAATCAACCCAGGCGGTCGGTTCGGCCGCGCCGGTCGTCTGGGTCGCGTGCAGCTGCCCGAAGCCGCCCGCCCCGGCCGAGGAGCGCAGGAGCAGGGCGGCGCCGCCGGGGGTGTAGGGGAAACCCTCGGCGACGCGCTCGGTGGACGGATGGGTATCGCCCGCCAGGATCAGCGCGTACTCCAGTTCGCCGGGGGCGAGGAAGCAGTGCGCGACGGTCAGGGCGTGGATCACGCCGGTGGCGCCGTGCAGCAGGTCGAACGAGAAGGCCGGAACCCGCCCGGTCCGGTACTCGAGCCCGATCCCCAGCCGCTGCTGGAGCAGCGCGGCGACGGCGGGCTCGGAGATATTGCTGTCCCGGAAGACCCCGGTGTTGATCACCACCCCGATGCGGTCGGGGGAGACACCGGCCTGCTCCAGGCAGGAGCGCCCGGCACGGGTGGCCAACTCGAAGTAGCTGCCCGTATCGACATCGGTGCACACGGCCGCGGAAACAACTGCTGTACTCATGGGCTCATGCCTCCAGTCGGGAGATGGTGGCGGCGAGATGGCCGGAGACGATGCCTGATGCCTCCGGCACCAGTAGCACCTTGGAACCGCGCGGAATCCGTTGCTGCGCAAGGTGTTCGTGCAGAACGAGGAAGTGCGAGGTGGAGGCGGTGTTGCCGTACTCCTCCAGCACGTTGAGCGCCTGCGGCATCGGCGTGCCGAAGTGCTGTTCGGCGAGCTGGCTGATGTACTCGATGGCCGGGCCGCTGAACTGGTGATGGATCCAGTAGTCGTATTTCTCGCTCTCCCAGGTCCGTCCGGTCTCCTTCATGAAGTCCGACATGCGGTCGAGCGCCTGCTGATAGCGGTGCTCGCTGGCCAGCTGGCGGTTGTCGGTGTACATGGCGATGCCGGTGGTCTTGTCGCTGGGCATGCCGATGCAGAACTCGGCACCGTAGGCCGCGGTATTCAGTTCGACGTAGTGGATTTCGTCGTTGTCGTCGCCGCGGTCGTCGACCACCACCGCCACCGCCGCATCGCCGACGGTCAGCGCGGCGAACTGCGGGTCGTAGGGCTGGTTGATCTCGCGGGCGGCGGTATCGGCGATGGGGGTGATCTGCTCGCCGCTGACCACCAGGCCGTTGCGCACGACACCGGCCTTGATCATCCGGTCGAGCACCAGCACGCCGGTAACCATGCCCGCGCAGGCGTTGGACAGATCGAAGTGCAGTGCCTTGGTGGCCCCGATCGCGTTGCGCAGCATGAGTGCGAAAGCGGGTGCGAAGCAATGGATGTCGGGTTCGCGGAAGCGGGTGATCGACACCGAGATCACCACGTCGATCTCGTCGGCGCTGTAGTCGGAGTGCCGCAGGCAATCGTCGATCGCACGCAACGCCATCGCGAACGACGACTCGTAGTCGTCCGGGTCCGAATTGTGAATATGACGATTTTTGATGCCGGTGATGCGCTCCAGGTCGATCGACCTGGGTACGGACAGGCTGGAGATCACGTCTTCGGTGGAGCGCACGGTGCTGGGTGTGTACGCGCCCAGCGATTCGAAACGAGTACGCATGGCCCCCTACTCTCAGGATTGTTTTGCGAATGCGGTCGAATTCTGGTGCGGCCGAGGGTATGCGGGAAGAATTTCCGATACCGGCGCCGTCGTTGTCCAGTAGCCCCGATGCCGAGCCCGAGGTTACCAGGCGGTAGTCGGATACCGGTGGGTCGGCGCGGCCGCGAATCACGGCTGTAACAGCGAGTTTTCGCGTCGGGCCACTGGAAAATGCACCATGACCTGCGACTGTCGAGTGACGAGGCGCGGTTTGCGAATAGGGGTTTATAGGGGTTGCGGCGAACATGTTTCGGTACCGGGAGACACATGTAATTTATTGCTCACCAAAGGTTTTCGCCGCTCCTGCGGTAGCGGGCCGGTGGGCCGTGCGGTAGCCTCACCGGTACCGTTTCTCGCATTCCGCGACAATTTCAGGGGGCCAGCGTGCCGTATTCCGTATTCGCCATTCCCGCACGCGTGAAACATGAGGTGTCGAGGTGACCACTGCGATCTATTGGCGGGCACTGGACCGGTTCCGCGAAGTCGTTGCCGCGCACCCGGATCGGGAGGCGGTGATCCATCCCGAGGGGCGCACCGCCGCGGGCCTGCCGGACTATCGTCGGCTGACCTACGCCGAGCTCGACGACTGGTCCGACGCGATCGCCGAACGGTTCACCGCGGCCGGGGTCGGGCACGGCACCCGCACCATCGTGCTGGTCACTCCCGGGCCGGAGCTGTACGCCGTGCTGTACGGCCTGTTCAAGATCGGCGCGGTGCCGGTGGTGATCGACCCCGGAATGGGCCTGCGCAAGATGCTGCGCTGTCTGCAGGCCGCCGATGCCGAGGCGTTCGTGGGAGTGCCGCAGGCGCAGGCGGTGCGCCTGGTCTTCCGCCCCTACTTCCGCAAGGTGCGGGTCGCGGTGACCGTCGGCAGCCGGTGGTTCTGGTGCGGGCCGACGCTGGCGGACTGGGGGCGCAAACCCGTTGCGCCGGTTCCCGATCGAGCACCGGCACCGGATACCGATCCGCTGTTGATCGCCTACACGACCGGCAGCACCGGTCCCGCGAAGGCCGTGGTGCTCACCCACGGGAACATCAGCGCCATGATCGATCAGGTCGACGCCGCCCGAGAACGGATCGCGCCGGGCACCTCGCTGATCACCGCGCCGGTCGCGGGCATCCTCGAGCTGCTGCTCGGATCGCGCTGTGTGCTGCCGCCGCTGATTCCGTCGCAGGTCGGGTCCACCGACCCGGCGCACGTGGTGGATGCGGTGAACCGGTTCGGGGTGCGCACCATGTTCGCCTCACCGGCCGTGCTGATTCCGCTGCTGCGTCACGTCGAGGCGGAGCAGGTGGAGCTGCCGACCCTGCAGAGCATCTATTCCGGTGGCGCGCCGGTGCCGGATTGGTGCATTGCCGGGCTGCGGCGGGTGCTGCCGGAGCAGGCGCGCGTCTACGCCGGATACGGCGCGACGGAGGCGCTGCCGATGTCGACGGTCGAATCGCGGGAACTGCTGGGCGGTCTGGTCGAGCGCGCGCATCGCGGCGCCGGAGTCTGCGTGGGGCGGCCCGCGCTGGACGTGCGGGCGCGCATCGTCGCGATCACCGACGATCCGCTGCCCACGTGGTCGGATGTCATTGCGCGCGAGGCGGATCTGGCCGTCTCGCGCGGCATCGGCGAGCTGGTGGTGTCCGGGCCGAACGTGAGCACCCGTTACTTCTGGCCCGAATCGGCCAATGTGGCGGGCAAGATCGACGACGACGGCGTGATCTGGCATCGCACCGGCGATCTGGCCTGGATCGACGAACAGGACCGGATCTGGTTCTGCGGGCGCAAGAGTCAGCGCCTCGAGACGCTCGAGGGCCCGCTGTTCACCGTGCAGATCGAGCAGGTGTTCAACACCATCGGGGGAGTGGCGCGTACGGCGCTGGTCGGGGTGGGGCCTCATGGTGCGCAGCGCGCGGTGCTGTGCGTGGAACTCGAGCCGGGCGCCGACCGCGCCGCCGTGGAGGTCGAACTGCGCTCGCGCCGTGGGGAATTCGATGTCACGTCGCCGGTTACCGAATTCCTGTTCCATCCGGGATTCCCGGTCGATATCCGCCACAACGCCAAGATCGGCCGTGAGCAGCTGGCGGTCTGGGCGGGGCGGCAGTTGCGAAAGCGAGCGAAGGCATGAAAGTCGTTGTGCTGCGGGCTGTCCCGATCCTCGGATGGCTCTATCTGCTGGTGGGCCTGGTCGTCGCGCTGACCGGGCGGGCGCCCGCGAGCCGGACGCTGCGGGCGCTGTGGTGGGCCGACATGCTGCTCAGCACCGTCGGGCACGCGGCACAGATCCCGATCGCGCTCGCGGCCGACGAACTCGCCAGCCGCCCGCGCGCCGAAACGGCGGCCATGACACAGATTTTCGGCTTGACCTGGTGGCGGACGCAGCCGAAACCGAATGTGGTGCAGGAGGTCCGATGAAGGCATTGGTGACCGGCGCGTCCGGATTCCTGGGCGGCGCGCTGGTGCGCAGGCTGGTGCGCGACGGTGCGTACGAGGTGGCGATCCTGGTGCGGCCCACCAGCACCCTGCGCGACCTCGACGAGGTGATCGGCCGGGTCGAGGTCGTCACCGGGGATCTGGCCGATGCGGCGTCGCTCGAGCGGGCGGCATCCGGTGTGGACGTCGTATTCCACAGTGCCGCACGGGTGGACGAGCGCGGCACCCGGGACCAGTTCTGGGCGGAGAACGTGCGCGCGACCGAGCGGCTGCTCGATGCCGCACGCGGTGGCGGAGCGTCGCGGTTCGTCTTCATCTCCAGCCCGAGCGCCCTGATGGACCGCGACGGCGGCGACCAGGTCGAGGTCGACGAGTCGGTGCCCTATCCGCGCCGCTACCTCAACCATTATTGCGAGACCAAGGCGGCCGCCGAGCGACTGGTCCTGGCCGCGAACGCGCCCGGATTCACCACGTGCGCGCTGCGCCCGCGCGCGATCTGGGGCGCGGGTGACCGGTCCGGCCCGATCGTGCGGCTGCTCGACCGCGCCGCCGCCGGGTCGCTACCGGATCTGTCGTTCGGCCGCGACGTGTACGCCTCGCTGTGCCACGTCGACAACATCGTCGACGCGTGCGTCAAGGCGGCGGCGTCCGAGAACGTCGGCGGCAGACCGTATTTCATCGCCGACGCCGAGCGCACGAACGTGTGGGAATTCCTCGCGCAGGTGGCCGCTGAACTCGGTTACCGGCCGCCGTCACGGAAGCCGAATCCGCGGCTGGTGCACCTGATCGTCGCGGTCATCGAACTGCTGCGGCGCGTGCCGTTCGTGGCCGCCCGCTGGAATCCGCCGCTCTCGCGCTACACGGTGGCGGTGATGACCCGCACCGGAACCTACGACACCGGCGCGGCCGCAAGGGATTTCGGGTACGAGCCGATCATCGACCGCGATACGGGGATGCGGCGGCTGCAGGAGTGGCTGCGCACTCCTTGTGTTACGCGCGGTACCGGTTAGTATGGGTAGCAATACCGTGCTCGGGGTATGTCGGTGGTGACGGTCCTCGCGGCCGGACAGGCAGTACTGCACCGCTACTCAACGAGGAGAGCGTCCCGATGCCGGTGTTCGATTTTCACGGCGTGCCGATCGCGTACGACCACGCCGGATCGGGCGATCCGATCCTGTTTCTGCACAATATCGGCGGTGACCGCACCATCTGGGCGCCGCAGTTCCAGGCCTTGCAGCGCACCCACCACGTCTACGCGCTGGACCTGCTCGGCTACGGCGACTCCGGCCTGCCCGATTCCGGCTACACGCTCGACAACTACCTGCGCCTGGTGTCGGACTTCGTGACCGCTCAGGGCCTGCACAACATCACGCTGGTCGGGCACTGTTTCGGCAGCGCGCTTTCGCTGCTGTACGCCCGCCGCAACCCGCAGCGGGTGCGCGCGCTGGTGCTGAGCAGTCCGCTGACGGCGGCCACGCTGCGCCCCACCTCCACCGGCCGGACCGCCCGCCTCGCACGGCACCTGCCGCTGGACACGCTGGCCGGGCTCACCCGGCTGCCCGGACCGGCCGCCGCCTGGCTGGTGCGCGAGCAACTGGGGCCGCGCGGCCGCCGCGAGGGCTCGGAGGCGATCGCCGGGCTGCGGCGGCGCTGGACCGAACCGCGGCGCCTGCTGCCCGCCGCCGCCATCGCCCGCGACCTGCCGCGCCTGGCCGAACTGGATCGCTTCCGCCCCGGCCCGACGTTCCCCCCGATCACCACGATCTGGGGCGAGAAGAACCGCATCCTGTCGGCCGCCGCGGGCGCGCGCCTCAACGCCACCCTCAACCCGGTCGAGGCCGTCTCCGTCCCGGCCTGCGGCCACCTGGTCATGCTCGAGTCCCCCGAAACGGTCACCGCCGCAATCCGTTCCGCCTCCACTCCCGCCCTCGCCAGCTGACGGCCCGCGCCTCCTCCGAGGCCGCCCACGTCGGCCGGGTGGATTGTGAAGTTTCAGGGGCGGATGGGGGTCTATCCCGATAGTGGATCTCGGTGTCGCGAGTCGGCACCGAGGTCCCGCGGCGGAGGCACGTGCAATGGGGCACGCGTCGGCGGCAAGGCGCACAGCGGCGTGCGATGGGCAGCCGATCAACCGGCCGTCGGCCCGCAGGCCGTCCGGCGATCGAGCCATGCGGCGTAATCGAACGACGCGGTCTCACCGCCCGGCGCCACGCACAGGGCCCCATCGCGCAGCGCGCGGGCGGTGCGCCCGAGCGTCGGGATGCGAATCGGCAACAGCGCCCGCCGGATTCGGGCCCGGCGCAGCGCGGAGGCCTCGGTCAGGGTGTAGGTGGCCGGGCCACCGATATCGGGCAGGCGGCCCGACGGCCCGGCATCGACCGCGTCGGCCAGCCGGGACGCGACCACCTCCACATCCACCGGCTGCACCTTCGCCGCGCCGTGCAGGGCGATCCGGTAGCGCGCCGCCGAGGCCAGCGCATCGTCGAGGAATTCGTGGAATTGCGTGGCGCGCAACAGGGTCCACGGCACCGGGCCCGCGGTGACGAGCCGCTCCTGCGCGACCTTGGCCCGGAAATACGCCACGCCCACCTGATCGCAGCCGACGATCGAGATCTCGACGTGGTGCCCGACCCCGGCCCGCTGCTCGGCGTCCAGCACCCGCCGCACGCCCTCGACCAGCACCGAATCGGCGCGCCCCTGCGTGCTGACCGCATCGACGACGGTGTCGACCCCCGCCAGCGCCGCCTCGAGCCCGTGACCGGTGGTGACGTCCACCGCCCGATGCTCGGCTCCCGCGGGCGGCCGCTGCGGGGCGCTGCGGCTCAGCATCCGGACGTCGTGCCCGCGGGCCAGCAACTCCCGCACCACCGGCGCCCCGAGCATTCCGGTGGCTCCCAATACCGCGACCTGCATGATGGCTCCTGTCTCCGCGGCCCGTACTTCGTGCCGCGGGCCCTCGCTACCTGGACGAGGCAGCACCCGTCCGCGTGACGGTCCGCGCGGTGATCGATGTCACGCGAGCGCTCAGATGCGGGCGCCCTTGCCGCGATTGCAGGCTCGGCAGAGGATCTGCAGGTTGGCCGCGCTGGTGGCGCCGCCGCGGCTGAGCGGGATGATGTGGTCGAACTCCAGGTAGTGGGTGGCGCCGCAGTCGGCGCAGGCGCCGCCGTCGCGCCGCCACACCTCGGCCTTGATCTCGGGCGGGATGGAGCGGCGGTCGCGCCGGCCGGGGGCGAGCGTCAGCCGTTTGGCCACGCGTAGGGCGCCTTCCAGGGCGGCGGCGACGAAATCCGGGTCGGCGACCTCGAATTCGGCACCGCCGCGCGCCGAGGTCGCCGCGATCGCGACCGTGCCCTCGGCGGCGGTGACGGACACGATGCGCGACCACGGCAGTTCGACGCCCGCCTCGGGGCCGACGAAACGCAGCTTCTTGTTCGAGCAGATCAGGCGCCCGGCCGTGGTTCTGGGGCCGCGCGCCAACTGCCGCACGCGGGTGGCGGGGATATCGATATGCACCCGCTCCTCGGGATCCAGGTGCAGGTCGGCGGTGCGCACGGACGGCAGGTCACCGGCGCGCAGCCGCGACAGGGCCCGTGCGCGCTGCAGGCGGCGGCGCAGATCCTCGACCAGCGGCCCGGTGAGCGCCAGGGCCTGTGCCGTCGCCTCGAAGTCGTCCAGATCGGCGGGACCGATCTCGCCGTCGGCGAAGGCGGCCAGCCGCTCCAGGTACGCCAGGCCCGGCGAGCGGAGCGCGGCGCGGCCGGTGTCGAGGTCGATGCGCCGGTAGCGCAGGGCGGTCCACAGCTCGTCCCAGGACTGCCCGCGCGGACCGTCGGCCGTCAGCACCCGCCAGGCGCGGGCCCGCCAGCCCGTCAGGTAGTCCTCGATCTCGGCCGCGCAGGCGCGGCAGGGCGCGGGGGCGCCGAGCACCCGCCAGCCGCGGCGCCGCCCGCACCGGACGCAGATCCGCGAATCCGGTGGCGGCGCGGGCGCGGTCGCGTCCGTCCAGGTGGTGCCGTCCCACCAGCGCAGCACGGCCGCGTCCGCCGGATCCGGATGCCAGTCCGCGCGGCCGGGATCCGGTGGTGCGGCCGGGATGTCGCCGATGCGGTCGTCGATCGTGCTGCGGCGCAGGGAGATCCGGTTATCCTCGCTATCGACCGGCACGCCGAACGCGGCGAACAGTTCCGCCAGCGCCGGGCGCCGTGCTCCGCCCGGGCGAAACCACCAGCCGCCGTCCGCGCGGCAGAACTCCCCGAACACCATCGCGCGTACGGGATCCGGGACTACGGCGGCCCCGGCGTCGTCCTGCCCGCGGTCGTTTCTCGTCGGCACGGCTTCGATGTCCGTGCGTGCCACCAGCCCGTCGGCATCGTCGACGCTCAGCACCAACCCGGGTATGCGGGCCAGGTCGCCCTCCTCGACCGATCCGGTCACGAGGATGCGGGCCACCTCCGGCTCGGTCCGGGGCAGCGAGACCGACAGCCGCGCCGTGCCGGGCAGCGGCTCCTGATCCAGCGTCACCGCCTGCGACGGATGCCGGGGCGCGTTGAAGTACACCGCGTCGCGCGCGGACCGAACCCGGCCGTCCTCGGACAACAGCAGGGCGTGCACGTCCACCACCTGCGTCGACCGCCAGGACAGCAGGACGCTCAGCAGGGCGGTCGGTATCGGTGTGAGACCCGTTTCGGTGCGTTCCATGGTGACCGGAACTATGCCAGTCGACGCCGACAGTTACGCCTGCGCGACTGCCGAATCGGACCGGGCGACCTCGGTGACCGCGCGCAGCGCCGCGGCGGCCTTGAGCACCATTTCGTGATACTCCTCGCGCGCGTCGGAGTCGAGCACGATCGCCCCGCCCGCTCCGGCCTGCCAGCGGCCGCCGTACCGCACCGCGGTGCGGATGACGATGTTCAGGTCGGCGGTGCCGCCGAGGCCGAGGAATCCGATGGTGCCCGAATACACCCCGCGCGCTTCGGTTTCCAGGGCGTCGATGATCTCCATGGTGCGCAGCTTGGGCGCACCGGTCATCGAGCCGCCGGGGAAACACGCACGCAGGCAGTCGATCACGTCGATATCGGGGCGCAACCGGCCCCGCACCGTCGATACCAGCTGGTGCATCGTCGCGTAGCTTTCGGCGGCCATCAACGTCGGCACGTGGACGCTGCCGATCTCGCAGACCCGGCCCAGGTCGTTGCGCAGCAGGTCGACGATCATCAGATTCTCGGCACGCGTCTTGGGATCCAATTCCAGTGCGCGGCGCAGGTTTTCGTCGGCGGCCGGGGTCGCGCCGCGCGGGGCGGTGCCCTTGATCGGCTTGCTCTCCACCATCCGGGTGCGGTTGACCTTCAGGAATCGCTCCGGGGACGAGCAGGCGATCTCCAGGTCGCCCAGGCGCAGGAACGCCGCGTAGGGAGCCGGATTGCTCCGGCGCAGTGTGCGATACACCGTCAGCCCGTCGCTGTCGTCGCCGACGCGGACGTTGTCGGTGAGGTTGACCTCGTAGGTTTCCCCCGCGCGCAGCTGGGCCCCGATCTCGGCGATATCGGCCAGATAGCGGTCGCGGCCGCGGGTGAGCCCGGCCGCGACCGCCTGCTCGTCGGCGGGCAGGTCCAGCGGCTCCGGGTTCGCCCAGCCGGGCAGGGCCGCCACGACGGCACGCGTGCGGTCGAGCCAATCCTGTCCCGCCGCACGGTGTTCCGGATCGGTGACGGCGATGAGATGGGTGCGCTCGGCGACGTGGTCGACGACGATCAGCCGATCGGCGAATATCCACTGCGCGTCCGGGGTCGCCGCGCGATGTCCCGGTGCCGCGCCGCAGTCCGCCTTGACCTCGTAGCCCAGGTATCCGACGTATCCTCCGGCGAAATCGAAAGGGACATCGGGGATTCGGGCCCGCCGACGGCGCAACTGGCGCGCCAGATAGTCGAGCACGGTGCCCGGTGCGGTACGGCCGCCGGTGCGCGACTCGACGCGGACGTGGCCGTCGCCCACCCGGTACCGCACCACCTCCGCCAGCGGCCCCGACGCGTCGCCCAGGTAGGAGAACCGATCCAGACCCGGCTCCACGTGCGCGCTGTCGAGCCAGAACGCATGCGCGGATCCCTCATACAACCGCAGGAACGCGGCCTCGGTATCCACCGCCCGCTCCACCACCCCGTGCAGCACCGCCAGCCCGGCCGAATCATGATCGGCACGCTCTGCGGGCGTCGTCTGCGCGGCGGTCCCTCGCACGAGCACCCGGGAGTGCTCCGCGGAAGCGGTTCGGCGATCATGACCGCCGACGGTGGACGGGGCGCTCGAATCGGGGCGTGGCCCGGCCGGTCGGGTATCCGGGTCCTGAAGCGAGAGCGTGGTCGGGCCGGTGCCGGGGGCCGGTCGTGGTGCCGCGGACCGGCGGCGGATGGTGTGCTCCCTGGTCAACCGGGCGAAATTGCGCAGGATCGCCGCGCCGTGCTCGCTCGAGATGGACTCCGGATGGAACTGCACGCCCCACTGCGGCCGGTCCCGGTGCCGCACGCCCATCACCACCCCGTCGGGGGCGGTCGCGGTGATCTCGAGGGCCTCCGGCAACGGCTGGGCGGCGCACAGCGAGTGATAGCGGACCGCGGTGAACTCCCGCGGCAGTCCGGCGAACAGGTCGCGGCCGTCGTGGCCGATCCGATCGGGATAGCCGTGCCGGGGAGTGGGCGCGGTGGTGACCGCCCCGCCCGCCGCGAGCACGATGCCCTGATGTCCCAGGCAGACCCCGAGCAGCGGCAGATCCGCCTCCTCGATCAACCGCCGGGAGATGCCGAAATCCCTTGGCACATCCGGCCTTCCGGGACCGGGGGAGACTACGATGTTGTCGAAGTGCCACAGCGCCGGACGGTCGGCCTCGTCGTTGCGCACCACCACCGGCTCGATCCCGTTCACCTCGGCGATCAGCTGGAAGAGGTTGTAGGTGAACGAGTCGTAGTTGTCGACGAGCAGGGTGCGAATCGGCGCGAGCGAGCGGCTCGCCCCTGCCGGTCTTCGTTCGTTCATCGGTGCCTCGCCGGGGTGCGGCCGGGCTGCTGCCGCCCGGCGGTGCGCACTTCGTCCGTGCCGATCGGCGCGGCGCCCCCGCCGGTGCGGGAGCGGATCGTGCTCATGATCTCACCGTATCGGGTCCGGGCGAACGGCCCGCACACCGTATTGATGGCATATGCCCGCAGTTGCCGGGGGCGGCTGGTGCACAATGTGGGACATGTCTGTGGTGCAACCAGCCGAAGTGGATCGTGATGTCGTCGATTTCGCGATCGTCGGGCAGTGGATGGATGAGCAGGGCCTACCCCGTGGCGACTTCGAGGAGGTCGCGTCGCTGGGCGGCGGCACCCAGAACATCATGCTGCGATTCACCCGCGGCGGCCGCGACTATGTGCTGCGCCGCGGCCCGAAACACCTGCGCGCCAAGAGCAATGAGGTGATCCGCCGCGAGGCCCGGCTGCTCGGCGCGCTGTCGGGCACCGGCGTGCGCGCGCCCGAGGTCATCGCGGCCTGTCCCGACGAGTCCGTGCTCGGCGCGGTCTTCTACCTGATGGAGCCGATCACGGGCTTCAATCCGCAGAACGAACTGCCGCCCCTGCACGCGGGCGACCCGGAGGTCCGGCGGCAGATGGGCCTGTCGGCGGTGGAGGCCATCGCGCGCCTGGGCTCGCTCGACTACCGGGCGCTCGGCCTGGCCGACTACGGGAAGCCGGAGGGCTTCCTGGAGCGGCAGGTGCCGCGCTGGCTGGGCGAACTCGAATCCTACGGCGCCAACGAGGGCTATCCCGGTCCGGAGATCCCCGGCGTCGAGCAGGTCGGCGACTGGCTGGACCGCAACCGGCCCACCGATTGGCGGCCGGGCATCCTGCACGGCGACTGCCACCTGGCGAACATGATGTTCTCTTTCGACGGCCCGCAGGTGGCGGCGATGGTCGACTGGGAGATGTCGACCATCGGCGATCCGCTGCTGGACCTGGGCTGGCAGATCGCGACCCGCCCCGAGCCGGGCACCACCAAGGGGGCGCTGGTCGGCAAGCTGGGCGAGGTCGGCGGCCTGCCCACGTCGCAGGAGATGATCGCGCACTACGGCAAGTTCTCCGACCGCGATCTGAGCGGCGTCACCTGGTACACGGTGCTGGCCTGCTTCAAGCTGGGCATCGTGCTCGAGGGCACGCACGCCCGCGCGTTCGCGGGCAAGGCACCCAAGCAGGTAGGCGACTTCCTGCACGCCATCACGCTCGAACTCTTCGATATGGCGCGGGGGCTGATGGAGTAGGCGCGGCAGGCGGTTTCTCGCGTATTGTTGGCAGTATCTCTATGGCGAGGCATTTTCGGCCAAGTTAGATTGTCGGCATGCCGATCGTTCCCGATGACAAGGACTGGACCTGGGTCCTGGAGAAGGCGTGCCCGGAATGCGGGTTCGACGGGCCCGCGACCGCCTACGAGGAGGTCCCAGGGCTGGTGCGCGATGCCGCCGCCCGGTTCACCGTCGTGCTCGGGCACCCGAATGTGGCTGTCCGCCCGGATGATTCGACCTGGTCGCCGCTGGAGTACGTGGCACATGTGCGCGACGTGTGCCGGATCTTCGCCCACCGCCTCGACATCATCCTCGCGGGTGCCGACGCCGCGCCGGGCCCGGCGATCCCGGCCTATGACACCACCGTCACCGTAGGCGACGACCTTCCGATGTTCGCGAACTGGGACCAGGACGCCACCGCCGAGGCCGCGCGCTACCGCGAGCAGGACCCCGCCGCCGTCTCCCGCGAACTCGGCGCCGCGGCCGAAACCGTCTCCCGCGCTTTCGAATCCGTGCCCGCGCCCGCCCGCTCCCGCGCGGCCCGCCGCACCAACGGCTCCGAATTCACCATCGACTCCCTGTCCACCTACTTCGCCCACGACCTCGCCCACCACCTCCACGACGTCCACGCCTGACCCGCACACAACTCCCGCACCCCCTACAGGTTCCCGCACCATCTCCAGGGCCTTGCAGGGCGTGCGCGAACGAACAAGGGGTGCGTGAAGGGCTCAGCGGCAGCGCAGGAGGGCCCGGCGGAGATTGCGGGCGCGGGCGTCGTCGAGGACGGCGACGCCGAGGCGGTTCATGGTGTAGCCGAAGCCGAGACCCGTTGCGGGATCGGCGAATCCGAACGAACCGCCGTAGCCGGTGGTGCCGTAGGCGCGCCGGTCGGACCCGAAACGGAAAGTGCCGCAGGACTTCCGGAATCCGAGGTGGTAGCGGCTGCGGGTGAGCAGGACCAGGTCGTCGGCGGGCACGTCGTCGGCGGTGTCGGCGGCGGCGATCCGGTCCAGCACCGCGTCGTCGACGGGCAGCTCACCGGTACTCGCGGCCGCGGCACCGTACACCCGGGCCAGGGATCTCGCGGTCCCGACACCGCCGCCACCCGGGCTCTCCACCTCGAGATACTCGCGGCGGGCGGCGCGAGCGGCCGCGCCGACGCGAGGACTGCTGAGTGCCTCGTAGGTCAGCCCCCGCTTGGCGTACAACTGAATTCCGATGCGCAGCGGAACATCTCGCTCGTAGCGCAGGATGTCCAGGCCCGCGGTGCCCGAGAGGGCGGCGACGCGGTCGAGCGGCTCCTCGGCGGGCAGGCCGATGAAGAAGTCCAAACCCAGCGGCGCGGCGAACTCTTCGGCGAAGATCCGGCCGAGGGTGCGGTGCTGCGGATCGACCCGGCGGATCAGCTCGCCCTGATACAGCCCGGCCGTGAGCGGGTGATACCCGTGCCGCGTACCGGGCCGCCACATCGGTTGCTGCGCAGCCAGAATGGTGGCGAGGTGATCCGCATCGGCCATATCGCGCAGCCGCACCACCCGGTCCAGCACCGGCAGTCCGGCCTGATGGTCGATCAGCTGCCGCACGGTCACCGATTCCTTACCGCGCGTGCCGAATTCGGGCCAGTACTGCGCCACCGGACGCTCGTAATCGAGCAACCCGCGCGAGACCGCGGCGGCGATCACGAAGGCCGCCATGCCTTTCGTCGAAGAGAACACCGGCACGATGGTGTCCCGCTCCCACGGCAGGGTCCGCCGCCGATCCCGATGCCCGGCCCACAGATCCACGACGGGGCGGTCCCCGGCATATACCGCGACCGCCGCCCCGATCTCCCCGTGCCGGGTGAAATTGCGCCGGAAGGCGTCGGCGACGGGCCCGAAACCTGCGTCCACCTCGCCATGGATCGTGGGTGCTGCATTCATGATCCGCCGATCGTATCGGTGTCTGATCGTTGGTGGTGGGTCCGGTTCGGCGCGCTGGGCGCCGGGTCGTAGGCTCGTCGCGTGCGAGCGCTGGAACAGATTCGGGAGTGGCCGGTCCGGAATGCTGCCGCGGGAGTTGTCGCCGCGCGGGGCGTGCTGGGGAGCGAGGGCGACGGCGAACGGGTGTTCGCGCTCGCCTCCGTGACGAAACCGCTTGTGGCCTATGCCGTCCTGGTGGCGGTGGAGGAAGGCGCGATCGAGCTGGACCAACCGGCCGGGCCGCCCGGATCCACGGTCCGGCACCTGCTGGCGCACACCTCCGGGCTGGCCTTCGACACCAACGTGATCATGGCCGAGCCGGGGGAGCGGCGCATCTACTCGAGCTCGGGCTTCGAGGTGCTGGCGCAGTTCGTCGCCGAGCAGACCGGAATCGACTTCGCCGATTATCTGCACGAGGCGGTATTCGAACCTCTCGAAATGAAATCCTCGGTTCTCACGGGGTCGCCCGGGCACGGGGCACGATCCTCGCTGGACGACATGCTTCGTTTCGCCGGAGAGTTGCTGAACCCGTCGCTGCTTTCCGGGCAAACCCTCGCGGACGCCACCGAGGTGCAATTTCCGGGACGCAACGGTGTGCTGCCCGGTTATGGCTCGCAGCGCCCCAACGATTGGGGTCTGGGATTCGAGATCCGGGACCATAAAATTCCGCACTGGACGGGCGGCGCGAACTCGCCGCGCAGCTACGGCCACTTCGGTCAGTCGGGCACCTTCCTGTGGGTGGACCCGGAGCTCCGAGTGGCGTGCGTGGCGCTCAGCGACGAGAATTTCGGCGACTGGGCACGCGCGGTATGGCCGACGTTCAGCGATGCGGTGATCGCCGAGATCAACGGATCGCGCGACACGGCCACAAAGTAACACCCGTAACTTCGGGCACTCCAGTAAACTCGGGCAACGCCGGCTCGACGGGATGTTGGGGAAGACGTCCTACGTCGGAGCTGGAGGTGTACTGGTGCGCGGATCGAATCAGTTCGCGGACGCGACGGTGGGTGTCGTATACATCCATTCGTCGCCTGCCGCGCTGTGCCCGCACATCGAGTGGACGCTCTCCTCGACGCTGAAGTCTCCCGCGAAATTGCGCTGGACATCGCAGCCCGCGGCGCCCGGCCAACTGCGTGCGACCACCGATTGGGTCGGCCCCGTCGGCACCGGCTCCCGGATTGCCACGGCTTTGCGGGCATGGCCGGTGTTGCGTTTCGAAGTCACCGAGGATCCCAGCGAAGGCGTGGACGGCGAGCGTTATTGTTTCGTCCCGGGACTGGGTCTGTGGCGCGGTGCGACGAGCGCCAACGGCGATGTGATGGTGGGGGAAATGCGACTGCGGGAAATTGTGCGAGACGCCCGGGAACGCGGCCGCCACACCCCCGCCGAACTGGCCGCCGAGATCGACCGGGCGCTGGGCACCGCGTGGGACGACGACCTCGAGCCCTTCCGCTGGGGCGGGGAGGGCGCCGAGGTCACCTGGCTGCGCCGCGACGTGGGGTAGCGGCGTCAGGCCGCGGCCAGGGTGTCGCGCAGGCGGGCCTTGTCCAGTTGCCCTTCCCAATTCGCGACGACCAGGGTGGCGACGCAATTGCCGAGGAGGTTGACCGATACCCGCATCGAATCCATGATCCGGTCGGCGCCGAGCAGCACCGCGACGGCCGCGACGGGAATGGAGCCGTGGCCGATGGCGGAGATGGTGGCCGACAGGGCCAGGAACGACGATCCCGGCACACCCGCCATGCCCTTGGAGGTGAGCATGAGCACCAGCAGCGCCGTAACCTGTTCTCCGACACTGAGATCCACGCCCAGCGCCTGCGCCAGGAACAGCACGCAGATCGACAGGTACAGGGTGGCGCCGTCGAGATTGAACGAATACCCGGTCGGGATCACCAACCCCGTGCACGCGCGCGAACATCCGGCGTCGGTCAGCTTGGTCATGATGCGCGGCAGCACCACCTCGGTGGAGGCGGTACCCAGCGCCAGGAACAGCTCGTCCTTGATGTAGCGCAGCAGCTTCCACGGATTCGCGCCCGCGAACACCCGCACGATCCCCGCCAGCACGAGCAGGAACAGCACCGCGGCGAGATAGCAGCACGCGATCAGCTTGCCGTAGCTGCCCAGCGACGACAGCCCGTACTGGCCGATGATGTAGGCCATCGCCCCGAACGCGCCCAGCGGCGCCAGCCGCATGATCCAGCCGATGATGACGAAGAAGATCTGCCCGATCTGATCGATGGCCTGCGGGATCATCGTGGGGACCCGCTCACGGAACTTCGCCAGCGCCAGCCCGAACAGCACCGCGAAGAACAGCACCTGCAGCAGCTGATTCTCCGCGAACGCCGAGATCACCGACGCAGGAATGATGTTCAGCAGGAACTCCACCGTGTGCGGAAGCTCGCCGTTGCCGGTCTTCTTCGCCAGCTGATCCGCGCCGGTGGCCAGCGTCTGCGCGTCGATGTGGAATCCGCTGCCGGGCTGGACCAGATTGCCCACCAGCAGCCCGAACAGCAGCGCGAACGTCGTGACGGCCTCGAAGTAGATCAGCGCCTTGACCCCGATCCGCCCCACCGACTTCATATCGCCGACGTGCGCGATGCCCAGCACCACCGTGCAGAACACGATCGGCGCGATCACCATCTTGATCAGCTTGATGAACCCGTCGGCCAGCGGCTTCAGGTCCGCGCCCAGCCAGGGCCACAGCCAGCCCACCACGATCCCGGCCACGATCGCGACCAGCAGCTGCAGGAACAGCGAGCCGTACCACCGCGAGCGGGGCGGTCGCGCACCGTCCTCATCGTCCCCCGACACCTCGGGAACATCGGTCACCACCGTCATGGCGGGCAAAGCTATGCGCCACCTGTACCGATCGCGTATCGCGCAAGTTACCGGCAGGCTACCTAATTCATATATGAAGTTCCTCCCGCCGGTACCCTGGAATGGCCCGGATACCGTTGTTTCTCACTCCTCCGGCGGGCCGTCGCCCTCGCGCAGCAGGCGCAGCTCCTCCGCCATCGCGGTCATCTTCTCCCGCACCAGGAATTGCAGCTCGATGACCTCGTGCCGCATGTCGATCTGCTCGTGCTGCATGAGGACGTAGTCGTCGCGGATGCGCTGCACGTCTTCCCGGGTCTGCGCGAGTTCGCCTCGCGCGGTGGCGAGGTCCGCACGGGCGGCGGCCAGATCGGCCCGCGCGGCGGCGAGGTCGGCCCGGACGGCGGCGAGCTGTTGTTCCAGCGATGACATGAGATCCCCCTCGTGTGCCGTAGCGTGCGATGCCAGGCAGCCTACGCGCCGCAGATGACCGAACGGCCCGGACGGACGGGAGTTGTCCACAGAGCGCGATCTGTCCACAGGCCGGAAATCTCAGCCGGACAACAAGACTCGGACAGCAGAAGGGCGGGCGGCCCCTCGGACCGCCCGCCCTTGTGGCACAACCGTTTACAGCGGAATGTTCTTGTTGTGGCTGGCCCGCGCCGGTGCCGAGGCGAGCGCCGCGGCGATGGTGGAGCGGGTCTTGGCGGGGTCGATGACCTCGTCGACGACGCCGATCGACAGCGCCCGCCCGACACCGCCCGCGATGGCCTCGTGCTCGGCGGTCAGCCGCTCGAGCAGCGCCTCGCGCTCCTCCTCCGGAGCCTTGGCCAGGGCCTTCTTGTGCAGGATGCCGACCGCGGCCTTGGCGCCCATGACGGCGACCTCGGCCTCCGGCCACGCGAACACCGCCGTCGCGCCCAGCGAGCGGGCGTTCATGGCGATGTAGGCGCCGCCGTAGATCTTGCGGGTCACCAGGGTGACGCGCGGGACCCGCGCCTCGGCGAAGGCGTGCAGCAGCTTGGCGCCGCGGCGCACCACGCCCTCCCACTCCATGCCGACACCGGGCAGGTAGCCGGGCACGTCGGTGACGACCACGATCGGGATGCCGAAGGAGTTGCACAGCCGCACGAAACGCGCTGCCTTCTCGGCACTTTCGGAGGTGAGGCAGCCGCCCATGCGCAGCGGATTGTTCGCGAGCACACCGACGGTCCGCCCGGCCAGGCGGCCCAGGCCGGTGACGATGCTGCGCGCGTACCCGCCCTGCAGCTCCTCGAACGAGGATTCACCGTCGACGTTGTCGAGCAGCTCGTGGATGATCGGCTTCACGTCGTAGGCGCGCTTGGCCGACTCCGGGAGCATGGCCGCGAGGTCGACGTCGCCGTGCTCGGCGGCCAGCATGTCGAACTCACCCTGTTCGGCGAACATCGACACCAGCTTGCGGCCGCGGTTCATCGCGTCGTCCTCGTCGTTCGCGACGACGTGGCACACGCCCGACTTCTTGCCGTGCGTCTCCGGGCCACCCAGGGTGGCCATGTCGACGTTCTCCCCGGTCACCGAGCGCACCACGTCGGGGCCGGTGACGAACACGCGGCCCTCCGGCGCCATGATGACGATATCGGTGAGCGCGGGACCGTACGCGGCGCCGCCCGCGGCGAAGCCGACCACCACGGAAATCTGGGGGACCAGGCCCGACGCGCGAACCATGGCCTCGAAGACCAGCCCGACCGCGTGCAGCGCCTCGACGCCCTCGGCCAGGCGCGCGCCGCCGGAATGCCAGATGCCGACGACGGGAATCTTCGAATCGATGGCGGTGTCGATGGCATCGACGATGTGCTTGCAGCCCTCGACACCCATGGCGCCGCCCATCACGGTGGCATCCGAGCAGTAGGCGACGGTGCGCACCCCGTCGACCTCGCCGATCGCGGCGAGCACGCCGGACTTGTCGCGGGGGTGCAGCGGGAGCACGGTTCCGGGATCGAAGAAGCGCTGCAACCGACCCAGCGGATCACGGGGATCGGTCGTGGCGTCCGCCTGGGCGGGGGCCATGGTGGTCATCGCGTTCTCTCCTCGAGGGATGTGAAGTCGCTGACGCGGCGACAGCAGTCGGTGACCCGGTGAGGCTTTCGTGATTCGAAAGCCCCACCGGGGATCGCGTGGAGAACCGGTACGAGAGTGTCAGTACCGGCCGAAGGCGAGCGCGACGTTGTGCCCACCGAAACCGAACGAGTTGTTGATCGCGTACTCGATCTCCTGGCGGCGGGCCTCGCCGCGCACGACATCGAGGTCGATCTCCGGATCCTGGTTCTCCAGGTTCAGCGTGGGCGGCACGATGCCGTCGCGGATGCTGAGCACGGTGAGCACCGACTCGAGGGCGCCGACGGCACCGATCGAATGGCCCAGGGCGGATTTGGGCGCGTAGACCGAGGCGTGACTGCCCACGGCCAGGTTGATCGCGTTCGCCTCGGCGGTATCGCCGATCGGCGTCGCGGTCGCGTGCGCGTTGACGTGCGTGATGTCCTGCTTGGTCAGGCCCGCGGACTGCATGGCCCGCGTCATGGCCCGGGCCGCGCCCTTGCCGTCGGGGGCGGGGGCGACCAGGTGGAACCCGTCGGAGGTGATCCCCGCGCCCATCAGGCGGGCGTGGATGGTGGCTCCGCGCGCCTTGGCGTGCTCCTCGGTCTCGACGACCATGAGCGCACCGGCCTCACCGAAGACGAAGCCGTCGCGGGCGGAGTCGAAGGGACGCGAGGCGCCCTTCGGGTCGTCGTTGCGGGTGCTCATCGCGCGCATCATGGAGAATGCCGCGATCGGCACGGCGTCGATGTATCCCTCGACACCACCGGTGACGACCATGTCGGCGTCGCCCATCACGATCATCCGCCACGCGTTCGCGATGGCCTCCGATCCCGACGAACACGCCGATACCGGCGTGACCACTCCCGCCCGGGCCTGCAATTCCAGACCCACCACGGCGGACGGCCCGTTCGGCATGACCATCTGAACTGCCAGCGGCGAAATCTTGCGATAGCCGCCGTTCTTCAGCTTGTCGACCGAGTCGATGAGCGCGTCGCCGCCGCCGAGGCCGGTGCCGATCGCCACACCGAGCCGCTCGGGGTCGACCTCGGGAGATCCGGCGTTGCGCCACACCTCGCGACCGAGGACGGTCGCGAGCTGCTCCACGTACGCCATGCGACGGCATTCGACCCGGCTGAGCAGGGTCTCCGGACGCACCTTCAGGTGCCCGCCGATGCGGACCGGAAGGTCGTATTCCTCGACGAAGGAATCCTCGAGCGTGTCGATACCGCTCTCGCCGTTGAGGAGTCCCTTCCACGTCGCATCGACGTCGCCCGCGATCGACGTGGTCGCCGCCAGGCTCGTTACGACGACGTTGGGAAAGTTCCCGTTCAAGGTGGAAGGAGTGGTCACGGTATCGGGCCCTTTACTCGCCCTGGCCGAACTTGGCCTTGAGCTCCTCGGCCGCCTCGGAATTCTCGGCCTCGAGCTTCTGGATGTAGGCGACGGCGTCGCCGACGGTCTTCAGGCTCGCCAGATCCTCGTCCGGGATCTTCACGCCGTACTTGTCCTCGGTCTGCACCGCGATCTCGACCATCGACAGCGAGTCGATGTCCAGGTCGTCGACGAAGGACTTCTCGATCGTCACCTCGGAGGGCTCGATGCCGGTCACCTCTTCGATGATCTTGCCGAGCTCTTCGACGATCTGTTCCTGGGTCAGAGCGGCCACTTCGTGGCTCCCTTCTTGTTACTCTTTAGGGTTCGAGTGTTTCTTCGGTCTGTGTTCTTCTTCGGAACGGGACGGATGATCGTTTCGTCCGCCTCGTCACGGCCTGCGTCGTTGCGTGCCGCGTGGAAAGCTATCCGTTAGCCAGCAGATCGGCCAACGCGGGGATGTCCTCGGGGGTCTTCAGCGCCAGATTCGGGGTGCCCTTGAGCTCCCGCTTGGCGATGCCGACCAGGGTGCCGGCGGGTGGCAGCTCGGCCACTCCGGAAACCCCTGCCGCGCGGACGGTTTCGGTGCACAGATCCCATCGGACGGGCCGGGTCACCTGCGCCGCGAGCTTCTCGATGGCGTCCTTGCCCGAGCTGACCGGCTTACCGTCGTAGTTCGACAGCAGGGTCCGGGTCGGCTCACCCGCAGTTATCTGCGAGATGGCCTCCGTCACAGCGTCCTGGGCGGGTGCCATGAACGCGGTGTGGAAGGCCCCGGCGACGGGCAGCGCGCGGATGCGCGCCTTCTCCGGCGGGTTCGCCGCCAGTTCCGCCAGTGCGTCCAAGCGACCCGCCGCCACGATCTGCCCGGCCGCATTGCGGTTGGCCGGGATCAGGTCGAGTTCGGCGAGGCGGTCGAGCACGGCGGCCTCGTCGCCGCCGAGCACCGCGGACATGCCGGTCGGTTCCAGCGCGCACGCCTTGGCCATCTCCGCACCGCGGATGGCGGCCAGTGTCACGGCCTCGTCGGGGGAGAGGACCCCGGCGACGGCCGCGGCGGCGAATTCGCCGACCGAATGTCCGGCGACGATGGTATCCGCCGGAACCGCATTCTCCGAGATTTCCGCGAACGCGAGCAGCGCCGCGGCCACGACCAGAGGCTGGGTCACCGCCGTGTCCTTGATGTCGTCCGCCGTGGCGGTGGTGCCCAGCTGCACCAGATCCAGGCCGGAGGCCTTGGACCACAGTTCGAGACGGTCACGCGCGCCGGGAAGATCGAGCCAAGGCGCGAGCATGCCGGGTGTCTGAGAGCCCTGTCCAGGGGCGTACAACGCGATCACGCCTCTACACAACACCGTGGAAGCCCTCCGCGGAGATGTCGACGCGAATGAAGCTTGCCGATCGCTTTTGTGTGGACCCCACAAAACGGCACGTGGGATGTCGGGATCGACCGATTCGCCGGAGCCGTTACATCCCATCTTCGTAAAAGGTGGCGGATGAGGCGTCTGGGGCGGAAGTTGGCGATTCGTTACGAGTTCGTGTCAGACGACCTACTGTGGCGGCAATCCGCAGCACGTACGCATCACGGGGATTCATCGGATCCCGGCCCGTGATGTCGGCGATTCGCTTGAGCCGATAGCGCACCGTATTTGGATGAACGAACAGCTGGCGGGCGCAGGTCTCGACGGCTCCACCGCAATCCAGATAGGCGTCCAGGGTGTCGGCCAGGGCCGACCCGGCGGCGGCCAACGGTAGCACAAGATACTCGTTGAGGGCGTCCACCGCAGCCCGATCGCCGAGCAGGGCGCGTTCGGGCAGAAGTTCGGACGCGTGCACCGGTCGCGGTGCCCCGCGCCAGCCCACCACGGCCTCCATACCGGCCATCGCCTCGATCGCGCTGACGTGCGCGGCCGACAGGGTGCGGGTGGTCGGGCCGATCACCACCGGGCCGTCGGAGAAGGCCTCGGCCAGCAGATCGGCCAGCAGCGGCGACGGATAGGCGGTGTCGCCGAGGTGCCCGCTGACCACCATTACCAACCGCGAGCCCTGTACTACCGCCAGTGCCGCGTGACCGTGCCGGGCCGCCAGGGTATGCACCGAACCCACCACCGCGACCTGGTCCTTCGGCGGCGTGCCCACCAGGACCGTCGCCGGAGCGGTGGCATCCCAGTTCAATGTGGCTGCCCGCGAGAGCATTTCGGGCCCGGTGTCGCCGCGCACCACGGCGTCGACGACCAGTGCCTCCAGCCGGGTATCCCAGGCGCCGCGCGATTCGGCGGCGCTGGCGTACACCGACGCGGCCGCGAAACCGAGCTCACGGCCGTAGCGCAGCACCGCCTCGGTCAGCGCCACCAGCTGCCGGTCGTTGCGGGCCAGCGCGGGCAGCCACTGCTCGAAGAACTCCATGGCCACCCGGACCATGTCGACGGTCTGGCGCAGCGTCAGGCGACGGGCCAGGTCCTGCGGGATGACCTGGAAGGCGTCGAGGCTGAACCGGATATCGCTCTCCGGATCCTGCAGCCACTCCAGGAAGTTCACCACCGCGGTCTGCACCAGCATCTGCACGCCCGCCCGCTGCGCGGCGTCGAGGTCGCCGAAGAACGGGAGGCGGTCCTCCATCGAGGCGATCGCCTCCGTCGACAGCCGTCCGGAGAACTGCTTCACCCGCTTGAGCAGGGTGTCCGGGAGCGGGTCGCGGGTCTGCTGATAGGGCGAGAGCGCGCCGGTCGGGAGGTATACCTCGTGCTCGGACGAGGTATCCGAGACCCGGCGCGGCCGCGGCGGTTTACGATCCACTACTCAATACTCTCCTGCGGGGAGCAAGTCCCCGCCTCCCGTCTCGTCGCCCCTGCGTCTGGGCG
The DNA here is from genome assembly GCF_029869545.1 of Nocardia wallacei. Classification (GTDB taxonomy): domain Bacteria; phylum Actinomycetota; class Actinomycetes; order Mycobacteriales; family Mycobacteriaceae; genus Nocardia; species Nocardia wallacei_A. The sequence goes on from NZ_JARWQD010000025.1 coordinate 29,900, forward strand.
TGTTGCCCCCTCCCAGCGTGCCCGCACGCCCCGCCGCCCCGGCATGCACGCGCCGCCGTCCCGGCGCGGCCGCCCACCGTCCCGGCGCGCGGCCGCCCACCGTCCCCGCCCCGCCGCCCCCCGTCCCGGCCCCGCCGCCCGCCCGCCCCGGCCGCATGGATTCCCCCGGAGCCCCTGGCCCCGATGCCTGGCTGCCCCCCATAACCGCCGCGAACCCCCCCGCC
>NZ_JARWQD010000026.1 GCF_029869545.1 Nocardia wallacei
CCCCGCGCCGCCGCCCCGCGCCCGCCCCCCCCCCCCCCGCCCCCGCGCCCCCCCGCGCGCGCGCCCCCGGGGCGCGGGCCCCCCCCCCCCCCCCCCACGGGGTGTTCAGGACCGGCTCGGGGGCCGGTCGGGCGGGATCAGGCCACGTCGAAGCGGTCGAGGTTCATGACCTTGTCCCAGGCGGCGACGAAGTCGCGCACGAACTTCTCCTTCGCATCGTCGGTCGCGTACACCTCCGCGAGCGCGCGCAGCTGCGAGTTCGACCCGAAGACGAGGTCGGCGCGGCTGCCGGTCCACCGGTTGGCGCCCGTGGCGCGGTCGGTGCCGACGTAGGTGCCGTCGTCGGCCGGGGACGGTTCCCACTTGGTGCCCATATCGAGCAGGTTCACGAAGAAGTCGTTGGTGAGCGTGCCGGGGGAGTCGGTGAACACACCCAGCGGCGACTGCTTGTGGTTGGCGCCCAGCACGCGCAGGCCACCGACCAGAACCGTCATCTCCGGCGCGGACAGCGTCAGCAGGTTCGCCCGATCCACCAGCAGGTACTCGGCGGGCAGCCGGTTGCCCTTGCCCAGGTAGTTGCGGAACCCGTCGGCGCCGGGCTCGAGGTAGGAGAAGGACTCCACGTCGGTCTGGTCCTGCGTGGCGTCGGTGCGGCCCGGTGTGAACGGCACCTGCACGTCGTGCCCGGCGGCCTTGGCGGCCTGTTCGACCGCCGCGACGCCGCCCAGCACCACCAGGTCGGCGAACGACACGCGGGTGTTGCCGCTCTGCTCGGCGTTGAACGACTCCTGGATACCCTCGAGCACCCGCACCACCTGCGCGAGCTCGTCGGGTTCGTTGACCTCCCAGCCCAGCTGCGGCTGCAGGCGGATGCGGCCGCCGTTGGCGCCGCCGCGCTTATCGCTGCCGCGGAACGACGAGGCCGCCGCCCACGCGGTCGACACCAGCTGCGGCACGGTCAGTCCCGATGCCAGGATGCGGCGCTTGAGCTCCGCGATATCCGCGGCGCCGATGACGTCGTGGGTGGCGGCGGGGATCGGGTCCTGCCACAGCAGCGTCTGCTCGGGAACCAGCGGGCCGAGGTAGAGCACCTTGGGCCCCATATCGCGGTGGATCAGCTTGTACCAGGCCTTGGCGAACTCCTCGGCGAGCTCGTCGGGGTGGTCGAGCCAGCGCCGGGTGATCTGCTCGTAGATCGGGTCGACCCGCATCGACAGGTCGGTGGTCAGCATGACCGGGGGATGGCTCTTGGCCGGGTCGTGGGCGTCGGCCACGGTGCCCGCGCCCGCGCCGTCCTTCGGAATGTACTGCCACGCACCGGCCGGGCTCTTGGTCTTCTCCCACTCGTAGCCGTAGAGGGTTTCCAGGAAGCTGTTGTCCCACTTGGTCGGGGTGGGTGTCCAGGTGCCCTCGAGGCCGCTGGTGATCGCGTCGCCGCCGACGCCGGTGCGGTTGGCGCTGCGCCAGCCCAGGCCCTGTTCCTCGAGGGGCGCCGCCTCGGGTTCGGGGCCGACGAGGTCGGCGTCGCCGTTGCCGTGGGTCTTGCCGAAGGTGTGGCCGCCGACGATCAGCGCCGCGGTCTCGACATCGTTCATGGCCATGCGGCCGAACGTCTCACGGATATCGATGGCCGCGGCGAGGGGATCGGGATTGCCGTTGGGGCCTTCGGGATTGACGTAGATCAGGCCCATCTGGACCGCGGCCAGGGGGTTCTCCAGGTCGCGCTGGCCGGTGTAGCGCTCGTCGTCGAGCCATACGTGCTCGGGGCCCCAGTAGACGTCCTCCTCGGGCTCCCACTGGTCGACGCGGCCGAAGGCGAAGCCGTAGGTCTTGAACCCCATATCCTCGAGCGCCACGTTACCGGCGAAGACGAGCAGGTCGGCCCAGGACAGCTGCTTGCCGTACTTCTTCTTGATCGGCCACAGCAGGCGGCGGGCCTTGTCCAGGCTGGCGTTGTCGGGCCAGCTGTTGAGCGGCGCGAACCGCTGCATGCCCGCCCCCGCGCCGCCGCGGCCGTCGTTGACGCGGTAGGTGCCCGCGGCATGCCAGGACATGCGGATGAACAGCGGGCCGTAGTGGCCGTAGTCGGCGGGCCACCAGTCCTGCGAGGTGGTCATGACCTCGACCAGGTCGCGGTGCAGCGCGGCCACGTCGAGGTTCTGCACCTCCGCGGCGTAGTCGAAGTCCTCGTCCATGGGGTTGGCCACGGCCGGGTTCTTCTGCAGGATCCTCAGATTGAGCTGGTTCGGCCACCAGTCACGGTTGCTGCCGCCCTCGGCGGGGTACTTGAGGCGGCCGCTGATGACGGGGCAACCGTTTTCCGCCGGTTCCGTATTGGCCTCGCCGATGGGCGGATGTTCCTGTGGCACGTCGTTTTCCTTTCGGAGAGTGAGCGAATCGGGCTGTGATCACGGGTGTGTGGTCTGCAGGGCGGAGCAGTCGGGGCACAGGCCCCAGTAGATGACCTCGGCCTCGTCGAGGACGAAACCGTTGTCGTCGGACGCGGCCAGGCAGGGCGCCTCGCCGACGGCGCAGTCCACGTCGGCGATGACGCCGCAGGAGCGGCACACGACGTGATGGTGGTTGTCGCCCACGCGGGTCTCGTAGCGGGCGACCGACCCCATAGGCTGGATGCGCCGGAGCAGCCCCGCCGCGGTCAGCGCCCGCAGCACGTCGTATACGGCCTGGTGGGAGACCGTGCCGAGGGTGCGGCGGACGCGTTCGATGATCGAATCGGTATCGGAGTGGGGGTTGTCGTGCACCACGGTCAGCACCGCCATGCGCGGCGCTGTCACGCGCAGCGCGGCGTTCCGGAGCATCTGCGCGAAATCCGGAGACGTGGACACGTTCCGAAGTATGACCGATTCCAGTCTTGGCGCGGGGTGGTTTCGGGAAACTCTCAGTGCACGGTCGCGGCGAGCCTGCGGCCGAGGGCGGCGACGATCTCGGATTCGTCCGCATCGACCAGACGGCCGTCGCGCACGACGACCCGCCCCGCGACGACGACATGGCGTGGCCGCCGCCCCGGACTCGCCCAGAGCAGGCCCGCGACCGGGTCGGCGACCCCGGCATCGGCCACACCGCCGACGTCCCAGACGCAGAGGTCGCCGCCCGCGACCGCGGCGAGTTCCGGGCGGCCCAGTCCGGCGGCCGATCCCGCGGTCGCCATGGTCAGCACGTCGAGCGCCGACAGCGGCGGCCCGGCCAGCGGCGCGACCTGCATGGCCAGCCGGGCATCGGCGAGCAGATGCCCGGCATCGTTGCTACCGCCGCCGCTGGTGCCGAGCCCGACCGCAATGCCCGCCGCCCGCAACGCGGCGACCGGGGCGATGCCCCAGCCCATGGGCAGATCACAACCGGGCGCATGGGTCGCGGTGACGCCCGCCCGGGCCAGCCGCTCGATCTCCGCGGCCGTGATGCCGCACAGGTGCGCGATCGTGACATCCGGTGCGAGCCAACCCCATTCGTCGAGCAGGTCGAGGGGCCGCCGCCCGTAGCGGGCCAGCGCGACCTGGACGTCGACCTGCTCGTTGGCCTGGGTGCGCCGCCGCAGCCCCCGCCGGTCGGCCACGTCCGCCAGCAGCCGGAACGTCTCCGCGCTGTCGGAATGCACCCCCGCGGGGCCGACCGCGACCTGGACCATGCCGTCCGCGCTCACCCCGGCGGGGGCGAGCGCCCCGGCGATGAGATCCGCACTGAGCGCGGCGTTCTCGGGATCGTCACCGGCGGACCCGCGCACGAAGACCAGCCGCCCGCCGAGTTCGCGCGCGGCCCGCTCGGTGGCGCGAGCCAGCGCCACGGTGTCGCCGGGAACCAGGGCGGCGGGCCAGGTCAGATGATGGTCGGCCACCGTCGTCACACCGCACAGCAGGGCTTCGGCGACGCCGACCCGGGCCGCCGCGTAGACCAGTGACTCGTCGACCCGCGCCCGGGCATACGCCTCGGCCATCGTCGGCAGCCAGCGCGACATCGTGACGCCGCGGGTGCCGGGCAGCGTGCGGAACGCGGACTGCAACAGATGGTGGTGGGCATTGACCAGCCCGGGCGTGACGACGCATCCGGCGGCGTCGAGGACATCGTCGGGACCGGCGATGTCCAGATCTCCCGCCGCGACCGGCGCCCCGACGACGGCCCGGGCCTCACGTACGCGTAATGTCATGAGCCGCACCGGCATTCGATGGGCGTAGCACTCATCACAGCTCCAATACCAGCCGGGCGCTCATGCTGCGCGACACACAGATCATCATGGACTCGCCCTCGGCGCGTTCCTCCGGCGACAGCACCGCATCGCGATGGTCGACCTCCCCGCTGACCACCTCGGTCTCGCACGTCCCGCAGGTACCCTCGCGGCACGACGCCACCGCCGCCACGCCGCGCGCCTCGACCGCCGCCAGAATGGACTCGCCCGGATCGACGGTGAACGTCAGCCCCGAGACGGCCAGCGACACCTCGAACGGCGCACCCCCGGCGGCCACCGCGAGATCGGGTGCGACGAACCGCTCCGCGAACACGTCCACGGCGCGCTGCCCGGCACACGCGGACTGCGCGGCATCGATCAAACCCGCTGGGCCGCAGACATATACGGCGGTACCCGGAGCCAGATCCGCCAGCGCGGCGCCGAGGTCGAGACGGCCGTCGCGGGCCGAACAGTGGACGGTGGCCGCGAACCTGTCGGCCGCCTCGTCGGCGTAGGCCATGCTCGACTCGTCGCGACCGGTGTAGATCAGCCGCCACGGCCGCCCGCTGCGGCGCGCCGCCGCGGCGAGGGTGAGTATCGGGGTGATCCCGACGCCGCCCGCGATCAGCACGTAGGCCAGCGCCGGGACGAGCGGAAAGTGGTTGCGCGGCACGCGAATCGCCACCGCCGCGCCGATCGGCAACGCGTGCGCCCGCACCGAACCGCCGCGCCCGTCCGGTTCACGCAGCACCGCGATCCGATACGCGGTGGTGTCGGCGGGATCCGAGCACAGCGAGTACTGCCGCACCGTGGCGTCGTCGAGCAGCAGGTCGATGTGGGCACCCGGCGCCCAGCCGGGCAGGGGAGCGCCGTCCGGGCGCGCGAGGGTGAATTCGTCGATGTCGTCGGCCAGCCGGCGACGGTCCCGCACGACGACGGGCACTACGTCCGAGGTTTGCATCAGGGCCTCTCGTCGGGCCCCGCCTGATCGATCCCAGCCACGGAATCCGCCTGGCGCCCAGCGGCTTTCACGACGACAAGCCTGGCGCTCGGGCAATCCACCACACGCCACCGGTGCGGTGTGCCGCCAGTGTAGTAGAGACTGTCGCCCTCGGCCAGACGAGCCCGCCCGGCGCCACCGAGATCGACCAGGACGGCGCCGCCCGCCACATAGATCCATTCGTCCTCGTCGTGTTCGAAGTACGGCCCGAACTCGGTGTGCACCTCGACGAATTCCTGCGGATAGAAGGCGGCGCGGCCGTGCACCAGCAGCCTGCTCGACCCCTCCGGTTCCCCCCGCCCCGCGACCCCGCGCGGCAGCCGCAGTCCCTCGCCCGCGCGAACGACCTGTGTGCCGAGAGTTGTCCCGGCCGCCTCACCGCCCCGCGGATCGGCGGCGAGCATCAGCTCGACCTGCGTGGTGTCCAGCGCATCCGCGATGCGCGCCAGGGTCAGCATGCTCGGCCTGGCCAGTCCGCGTTCGAGCTGACTCAGGAACGGATGCGAGATCTGTGCCTGTTCGGCGAGCCGCACCAGGGTGAGCCCGCGTTCGCGCCGCCTGCGGCGGATCTCGGCGCCGAGCGCCAGCTGCGCGTCGTCGGGCATCGGTCTGGTCGTGTTCCCCACCGGCACATCACCATCCGTCGAATTAACAGGACCGTAGCCGAGGAGTTCACCTGCCGGAAATACGGTCGCTGAATAGTTTCAAATGTTGATCACATCAACATCGACACTAGCAGCCCCCGCCCCGCCGACCAGCCACGGCACCGGCCACCACACCCCCCACCCGCCGAAGGACCACCATGGAACCTCCCTTGCCGCAGCATATTTCGCGGCTGCGCGGGGCAACCCTGCCCGACGGCGCCGTCGTCGACATCGACATCGGCCACCGCGACGGCCACGCCGTGATCGCCGCCATCCACCCGACCGCACCCCCCGGCGAACCCGCCGACGACATCCTCGACATGACCGGATTCGTCCTGCTCACCGCACCCGCCGAACCCCACGCACACCTGGACAAGGCCCTGTCCTGGGACACCCTCACACCACCGTTCGGAGACCTCGGCGCCGCCATCGAATCCTGGCGCCACGGCAGCGCCACCCTCACCGAACAGTCCTTCCACGACCGCGCCACCACCGCCGCGACCACCCTGCTGCGCAACGGCACCACCGCCATCCGCACCCACGCCGACATCCTCGACGGCCCCGACCCCCTCCGCGCCATCCGCGCCCTCGACCGCGTCCGCCGAGAACTGGCCGGACTGATCGACATCCAGATCGTCGCGCTCACACCACCCACCGCCGAAAACGCCCTACTACACGCCGCACTCGACACCGGCGCCGACCTCGTCGGCGGCGCACCACACATCGCACCCAACCCGATCACCGAACTCGAACGCCTGCTCGACACCGCCGAAACCCGCGGCACCGGCATCGACCTGCACGTCGACGAATTCCTGCACGGCACCCACCACACCCTCGCCCACTACGCCCACCGCGTCCGCACCTGGCCCGCCCACCGCACCCGCACCGCCGGACACTGCTGCCGCCTCGGCACCATGAGCCCCGACGAACTCGCCGACCTGCTACCCGCCGTCGCACGCAGCGGCCTCGGCATCATCAGCCTCCCCATCACCAACCTGTACCTCCAAGGCCGCGACCACCCCGCCGCGACACCCCGCGGACTCACCGCCCTGTCAGCACTGCTCGACGCGAACATCCCCGTCGCCGCCGGCGCGGACAACGTCCGCGACCCCTTCAACCCGATCGGCCGCAGCGACGCCCTCGAAACCGCCGCACTCCTCATCACCGCCGGACACACAACACCGGCACAAGCCGTGCACATGGTCACCGACGGCGCCCGCGAAGTCCTCGGCCTACCCGCCGCCGGAACACGGGTCGGCGCCCGCGCCGAACTCCTCGCCGTACGCGGCACCGGACTCGTCGACATCATCGCCAACGCACCCGCCGACCGCATCGTCATCCGCGACGGCGCGATCGTCTCGATCAGCCGAACCGATTACCGCACAGCCGGATTCGCCGTACTGGAGACCTCATGACCACAGCACCCACCATGGCACAGGCCGCGCCACGCCCCGGCACCCAGGTGCTCGGATTCGAATCCACCGAACTCACCTACCCCGGCGGCACCACCGCCCTCGGCGGCATCGACCTCACAGTGCGCACCGGCGAATTCGTCGCCGTCGTCGGACCCTCCGGCTGCGGCAAATCGACCCTGCTGCGCATCGCCTCCGGCCTCGAAACCGCCACCGGCGGCTACACCCAGATCGGCGCCAACCGCATCGGCTACGTCTTCCAGGACGCCACCCTGCTACCGTGGCGCACCGTCCGCGACAACGTCGCACTGCTCGCCGAACTCGACCACATCGGCAAAACCGAACGCTACCGCCGCGCCGACGCCGCGATCGACCTGGTCGGCCTCACCGAATTCGCCGGCAAGCTACCCCGCACACTGTCCGGCGGCATGCGCATGCGAGTCTCACTGGCCCGATCACTCACCGTCGACCCCGAACTGTTCCTGTTCGACGAACCCTTCGCCGCACTCGACGAGATCACCCGCGAACACCTCGGCGACGAGATCACCGAACTGTTCGCCGCCCGCCGATTCGCCGGACTGTTCATCACCCACTCCGTCACCGAAGCCGTCTACCTCTCCTCCCGCGTAGCCGTCATGTCCGGCAGACCCGGCCGCATCATCACCGAATTCGACATCCCATTCGACTTCCCACGCACCCCCGACATCCGCTTCACCCCCGAATTCACCGCACTCGCCAACCGGATCTCGACAACACTGCGAACAGGCCAGCCATGAGCACCGAAACGAAAACCCCGGCGCGACACTGGAAACCGAGCACCGTCATCGCCCCGCTGACCGTCCTGGCCCTCGTCCTCGGCGCCTGGTACCTCATCACCTACGTCCTACTCACCCCCGCACGCCGATTCCTGATGCCACCCCCGCACCACGTCGTCACCAAAGGCCTGCTCGGGCCCGCCGCCCCCGACATGCTGCAAGCCCTACAGCGCACCGCCACCGTCGCCGCCACCGGCCTCGCCATCGCCGTCATACTCGGCATCGTCTGGGCGGTCCTCATGTCACAAGCCGGCTGGGCCGAAACCGCACTGTTCCCCTACGCCGTAGTGCTACAATGCATCCCGATCCTCGCCCTGGTCCCGCTCATCGGATTCTGGTTCGGCTTCGGATTCACCGCCCGCGTCCTCGTCTGCGTCCTCATCGCCCTGTTCCCGATCGTGTCCAACACCCTGTTCGGACTGAAATCGGTCGACAAGGGACTGCGCGAACTGTTCGCCCTGCGCGCCACACCACGACTGACCGTACTCCGCAAACTCGAATTCCCCGCCGCCCTGCCCGCCATCTTCGCAGGCATCCGCATCTCCGCCGGACTCGCCGTCGTCGGCGCCATCGTCGGCGACTTCTTCTTCAAACAAGGCGACCCCGGCATCGGCATCCTCATCGACAACTACCGCTCACGGCTGCAATCACCACAACTGTTCGCCTCCATCCTGCTGGCCTCCGCCCTCGGCGTCGGCGTCTTCGCACTCTTCGGATGGCTCTCGCGACGCCTCGTCGGCGCCTGGCACGACACCGGCCGCCACTGAACACACCCGACCCCGCAACACCCCACGGGAGCAACCATGCCCAACCCGCCACGCCGGTTCTCACACACCCTGCGCGCCACCGCCGGCGCCGCCGCCCTCGGCCTGGCCGCCCTCACCGGATGCGCCCAAACCGACAGCACCACAGCCACTTCCGGCTACAGCGGACCGATCGGCGACGTCGACCTGAAAGCCGTCTGCCCGGCCAAGATCGTCGTACAAACCGACTGGAACCCCGAGGCCGAACACGGCAGCCTCTACCAGATGCTCGGCCCCGACCCGACCTACGACGCCGGCGCCAAGAAGGTCACCGCACCACTGTTCGACCGCGGCGAATACACCGGCGTCGACCTCGAGATCCGATCCGGGGGACCCGCGATCGGCTTCCAATCCGTCACCTCACAGATGTATCAGGACCCCGCCATCCTGCTCGGCTACGTCGACACCGACCAGGCCCTGCAATCCGCGGCCACCAACCCCACCACCGGAGTCTTCGCCTCCCTCGACATCAACCCCCAGATGATCATGTGGGACCCCGCCACCTACCCACAGGTCAAAACCATCGCCGACCTGCGCGCCACCAAGGCCACGGTGCTCTACTTCGAGGGCTCGGCCTACATGGACTACCTCACCGGCGCGGGCATCCTCGACAAGAACCAGGTCGACGGCAGCTACGACGGATCACCCTCCACCTTCGTCGCCGCGGGCGGCACCAAGGCACAGCAGGGATTCGCCAGCGCCGAACCCCACCTGTACGAGAAGGAAATCGACCAGTGGCACAAACCCATCGCCTACCAACTCCTCCACGACGCCGGATACCCGATCTACAAATCCGCGCTGTCGGTGCGCACGGGGGAGCTGGACGCCAACTCGGCCTGCCTGCAACGCCTGGTCCCGGTCATGCAGCGCGCCGCCGTCGACTACTTCGCCGACCCCGCCGAGACCAATGACGTGATCCTGCGAGCCGTCGACCAATACGACACCGGATGGGTCTACAGCGCCGAGAGCGCCGCCTACGCGACCGAGAAAATGCGCACCACCGGCGTCGTCGGCAACGGCACCGACACCACCGTCGGCGACTTCGACACCGCACGGGTGCAACGCGTCATCGACATCAACAAACCGATACTCGCCACCCAACAGATCACCACACCACCCGGCCTCACACCCGAACAACTCGCCACCAACCGCTTCCTCGACCCCAGCATCGGATTCGCCCAGTGACAGACACACTGATCACCGGCCGCCCGGACTTCGGCCCCGACCAACTCGACGACCTCATCGACGAACTACTCGCCCTGCTCGGCCCCCGCGGAATCAGCACCCTCGACCGCGCCCTCGACCGCGCCGCCCGCGACGGCTCCGGCATGAGCCCCATCCTCTCGGCCCGACAACCCCTCGGACGTCCCGACGCCGTCTGCTACCCCAAATCCACCGAACAGGTACCCGCCATCGTCCGCGCCGCGGTACGCCACGGCATCCCGATCACCGCCCGCGGCAAGGGAACCGGCAACTACGGGCAGGTGGTGCCCCGCTTCGGCGGACTGGTCATGGACATGACCTCGCTCGCGGGCATCACCGCCATGACCGACACAACCGTCACCGCCCAGGCGGGCACCAGGATGATCGCCCTCGAACAAGCGGCCTGGGACACCGGAAAACAGCTGTGGATGTACCCCTCGACCGTGCAATCCACCCTCGGCGGCTTCCTGGCGGGCGGCTCGGCGGGCACCGGCACCATCGCGCACGGCCGCAACCACATGGGATTCGTCGAATCCCTCGACGTCGTCTTCGCACACGAGAACGCCGAGATCGTGCACCTGGAAGGCGCTGCGGCACAACCGATGGTGCACACCTACGGCGTCGCCGGAATCATCGTCGCGGCGACCGTCCGCATCGAACCACTCCAGGACTGGCGATGCCTGTACGCCAGCTTCGACTCCCACCACGACGCGTTCCCCGCCGCCTACCGCGCCGCCACGATCGAACCCCTGCCGCGGCTGCTCTCCGCCGACTGCGCCACCATCGTCGACGCACTGCCGCACGATCCGGCCCTCGTACGCGGACGCGCCAACGTCCGCGGCATCATCGACGCGGCCGCGGTGGGGGAGACCGCCGCCACGCTCGAGGCCGCGGGCGGACGCATCGAGGCGATCCGCTCCGGATTGGCCGACACGGTGCGGCTGAGCACCCTGTCCTACAACCACCCCACCTGGTGGCTGCAGAAAGCCGTGCCCGGCACCTACTTTCACATGGAATGCCAAGGCGACGCCCTCGTCACCCGGCTACGGGAGGTGGAGGAGGTCTACGCGGGCGGCATGCTGCACCTCGAGGTCGGCCACCGGACCATGTTCGGCATGATCAACGGGATCTACCGCGACCCCGAGCAGGTCTACGCCGGGGTACCGGAGCTCGAGGCGCTCGGCGTGCGCGTGCACTCACCACACCAGTCCTACGTCGACCTCGACGCCGACCGGGTCAAGGCGCTCGCCGCCACCACCGACCCCAAGGGCCTGCTGAACCCGGGAAGGTGGCAGCAATGACCACGGCCACAAGGCATTTCGCCGACCTCAGCACCGCCGAGATCGGCGACGCGCTGCACCCAGATTCGATCCTGATCCTGCCGACCGGGGCGATCGAACCCCACGGACCCCACCTGCCGCTCCGCACCGACCTGGTCATGGCCGAAGCCGTGACCGCCGCGGCACACGCCCGGGCCGTCGCCGACGGGCAGGACGTGTGGCTCCTCCCGCCGCTGGCGTACACGAAATCCGACGAACACGCGAACCTGCCGGGAGCGATGTGGCTGCGGGCCGACACCCTGATGCGGACCGTGGTCGACCTCGGACGCAGCATCGCCGCGACACCCGCCCGGCGGCTGTTGTTCGTCAACTGCCACGGCGGAAATTCGGCACTGCTGGAGGTCGCGCTGCGCGAACTGCGCCGCCGATTCGACCTGCAAACCTTCCTCTACGCCGCGCCCGCCCGGCCCGGACCCACCGAAGCGGGATTCGGCATCCACGCGGGCTGGGCGGAGACGTCGATGATGCTGCACCTGCGCCCGGAGCTGGTGAATATGAGCGCGGCGAAACCCGCTGTGCCACACACGATCCAAGCCAACTCGCACATCGGTTTCGGCAAGCCGGTCCGATTCGGCTGGCTAGCCGACGACTTCGCCGAATCAGGCGTGATCGGCGACCCCACCGCCGCCACCGCCGAAATCGGCGCCGAACTCTTCACAACCACGGTCACCGCCCTGACCGAAGCGATCCCGGAGATCGCAACGTTCGACCCGGGCAGGGTTCACCGCAAGCGTGCGCCGAGAGAAGACCCGGCAGACCCCAATTCGTCACCGTGACGTTTTAACGTGATGAGGCGGAGCCTCCCCAGACCGAGGGGAGTGGCGCCTACTTGCACCAATCCGCGTTCGATCCGCATTGGACGGACAAGGCCCGCCACTTCACACCCCGCCGAGGTTCTTCAACCACATTCCGGGCATAGTCGTGTCCCAGGCTGGGGCGAGGGGCGATTCCCCGGACTCCCGCAGATTACCTGACATAATGTCGATTATCGGCGTAACAACGGGGGTGCTGGGCTTGGTAAATGCGCTGCGCTGCAGTTGGTTTGGCTTTGGGTGGTCTCGCCTGGGTTTGGCGTACGCATCCTCCCCGCGGATGGCGTGGTTGAGTGCGCGGGTCTCCGGGGTTCAAATCTCACAGATCCGCGCTAGGAGATTTTTCGGCCGTCTGGCCATTTGGGCGAAAAGATTCCAATCGGTCGCTTTGGTGCGATTGGACTGCCGGTCCCCTGTGGCCCGGACGATCCTGATAATTCGTCACAGTGACGAAATGGTGAGATGTGACGAAGCGGTGATACTTCGGCAGATTCCTGGTCGTAGCCGCGGAAATGTCGTTTCCGTAGCGAATATCGTGGTGAAGTCCTTTCATTTGCGGATCCGTGCGCACAGTAGCGGATTACTATTGATTATCTCCGGTTTGTCGGAATGCTCGAGACGGTCCTGTCACCCGTCATTCGCGGCGGGCGCGGCTAGAGAGGTCGGTGGCTCGATGAGCGGCAAGCGTTATCTGGGTTGGACGGTCCGATCGGCCGTCTGTGTGGGTGTGGCGGCGGCGGGGTTGTGCGTGGCGGGACCGGCGGCGGCCGAACCGCTGTGGCCGGGTGGACCGGACTTCGGCACACCGGCCATTCCGGGCATGCCCGCCATCGTGCCTCCGGCGCCCGTGCTGGCGCCGTGCACCAAAGAGGGCGCGAAGGTGTGCATGCGCCTGTCGACCAACGAGGCCTGGCTGCTGGACGGCGACGGCAAGGTGGTCTACGGACCGACCCCGATTTCGCACGGCCGACCGGGTTACGAGACTCCCCCGGGCGTCTTCCGCGCGGCATTCAAAAAGGAATATCACTGGAGCACGATGCACCACGCCGAAATGCGCTGGGCAGTGTTCTTCAACGGCGATATCGCCACCCACATCGGCCCCATCGAGGAACAGTCCCACGGCTGCATCCGCATGACCCCCGACGGCGCCAAGGCCCTCTACGACCACGTAAACAACGGAGACATCTTCGAACTCGTGGTCTGAGGGTTATTGGCGGCGCACGGTGCCGGTGATATCGCCGAACCGGCCGGTCATGCTGTAGGTGGCGGTGCCGTCGCCGTTCCTTTTCAATGTCGAGGTCTTGCCGTCGTCGTCGCAGCCGATACCCGGTGTGGTGTCGCCCCTGGTGAGCTTGGCGCGCAGCGTGATGCCGGAGGTGTCGACGGCGGTCAATGTCTCCGCGCGCTTGCACGTCATATGGCTGGTGCTTCCGGTGTTGGTGGCGGATCCGACCTCCTCCCCGACCTTTCCGGCCTTGAGGGTGACGACGACGTCGAATGTCGCGAGCCCGTCGGTGGCGGTCCCCTTCCAAGTGCCGATGTAGTCGCGGGGCATCGCGGCAGATGATGCGGCGGAGGTTCGGGGGTGGGAGGGGGCGGCTGCGGTGGCGGGGGTGTTGTTGTCGGAGGTGAGGTTGTAGGCGATGATGCCGCCGGTGGTGGCGGTGATCAGGGTTGTTGCGGCTGCGGCGATGGTGAGGGTGGTGCGTTTGGTGCGGCGGGTGGGTTTGCCGGGGAGGTCGCGTACGACCGTGGGGCCGGGATGTGGTTGGCGCGCACCGACGTACGCGGGTGGTGGTGTGGCGTCGGTGGGTGGTGTGGTGGGCTCGAGGTCGAGGAGGGCGATGGCGCGGCGGCTGATGTCTTCGAGGATCGGGCCGGGGAGCCAGCCGCGGGTGTCGGAGTGGCCGAGGCGGGCCAGGTCCTGGACGAGTTGTGCTGGGGTGGGCCGGGATTCGGGGTTCTTCTCCAGGCAGGCCGCGATCAGGGGACGCAGGGTGTCGGGGACGCCGTCGAGGCGGGGTTCCTGCTGGACCACGCGCCACAGCATGGGGATGGAGTCGCCGTTGCCGAAGGGGGCGTTGCCGGTGGCGGCGAAGACCAGGACCCCGCCGAGGGCGAAGACGTCGCCGGGCGGGCCGACGGGTGCGTCGCCGGTGATCTGTTCGGGGCACATGTAGCCCGGGGATCCGATGATCTGGCCGGTGGTGGTGAGGGCGGTGTCCTCGACGGCGCGGGCGATGCCGAAGTCGATGACGCGCGGGCCGTCCACGGCGAGCAGGACATTGGAGGGTTTGAGGTCGCGGTGCACCAGGCCGGTGGCGTGGACGTCGGTGAGGGCGTGTGCGAGTCCGGTGGCGAGGGTGAGCAGTGAGGGTTCGGGCAGTGGTCCGTAGCTGTCGACGGCGTCGGTGAGTGCGAGGCCGGAGACGAATCCGGTGGCGAGCCAGGGGCGGTAGGTGTCGACGTCGGCGTCGAGGACGGGCACGGTGTAGGGGCCCGCGACGCGGCGGGCGGCGGTGACCTCGCGCCGGAATCGGGTGCGGAATTCGGTGTTTCCGGCGAGGTCGGGGCGCACCACCTTGACGGCGACGGTGCGGCCGCCTGCGGTGCGGCCGAGGTAGACGCGTCCCATGCCGCCGCTGCCGAGGATGCCGAGTATCCGGTACGGGCCGATGGTGGTCGGGTCGTCGGATCCCAGTGGGCGCATTGGTGTCGGTTCCTTCCCCGGTACTGCCGCGCCGACGCGGGGTCGGCCTTCTGATCCCACACGAGCGCACCGTTGTCGCGCAACTTTCTATACGTGCGGTGGCGGTGGTTCGGTTGCCGTCGGCGCTCTCCCCTCCCCTGGCCCCTTCCTGTGTTCCGTTATGCGCCGGAAACGTGAACTACCTTGTCCCCCTGGACATCCCGGCCCATTCACCCGTGATGACGGCGATACACCGTCGCCGCGCCGGGGTGCAGCGCCACCCCGTCGGTGCCGATCAGCGAACGCGCGTCGAGGAATTGGGTCCCGGCGGCCTCGCTGGGTACCAGGCGGTCGGCGCGGGTGATGAGCAGTTCGGTGAGTGCGGCGGCGGCGTCATCGGGCAGGGTGCGGGTGGTGACGAGGAGGTTGGCGACGCCGATGGTGCGCACGGCGGGTGTGCCGGGGTAGGCGTCGGCGGGGATGACGACGCGGTCGTAGAGGTAGCCGAAGCGGTCGCGCATGGGCTGGGCGAGGTCGCCGAGGTCGATCAGGCGCAGGGTGCGCGGGATGTCGAAGCTCGGTGTCGGGACGCCGCCGGCCCACAGCAGGGCGTCGATGACGCCGTCGGTGAGGGTGGTGACCGCGCCCCGCAGCGGCAGATGGGTGACGCGGACGTCGATATCGGGATCGAGACCGGCCGCGCGCAGCAGTCGTTCGCCGGTGAAGGTGGCCCCGGATCCGGGCGCGCCGAGGCTCACCCGGTGCCCGCGCAGGTCGGAGGCGGTGCGCAGCGCGCTGGAGGCGCGGACGACGAGCTGGATGTAGTTCTCGTAGACGCGGCCGAGCGCGAACAGCCGGTCGGTGCCGGGGTCGGCTTCGATCGAATCGGCAAGGGCCAGTGCGGCATCGGCGTCGCCGCGGTCGAGCATGGCCAGGTTCGCGAACGATCCGCTGGTGGTGACCGGTTCGATGTGGACGGTTCCGGCGTCGGCGGCGGTGGCGGCGAGCTGGGTGGCGAAGGCGTGGTAGAAGCCGCCGACCTCGCCCGCGGCCAGGCGCACGGTGGGCGGGCCGCCCTCGCCGCATCCGGCGGCCAGTGCCGCGGTCGCGAGTGTGCCTGTCGTGCACAGGAATCGGCGGCGGTTCACGAGCGTGCCGCCCGCGGCAGGTTGATGGTGACCGTGAGTCCGTGCGGGTGTGCCGATTCGATGGTGAGGCTGCCGTCGCGGGCATTGAGCAGTGCGGCGGCGATCGGCAGGCCGAGTCCGGAGCCGCTGGCGGCGGCGGTGGAGCCGCGGAAGAAGCGGGTGGTCAGGCGGTCGAGTTCGGTGTCGGGGACGCCGACGCCGTCGTCGGTGACGGTGAGGGTGATCGTGTCGGCGGTGCTGTCGGTGCGCAGGCGGGTGTGGGCGCCGGTTCCGGCGTAGCGGCACGAATTGCTCAGTGCCACATCGAGTATCTGTGCGAGGACGTCGGCGTCGATGGCGGCGTCGAGGCGTTCGGCGCCGGTCTCGGTGGTGAGCGTGAGCCCGGCGTGTTCGAAGGCGCTGTGCCAGGCGTCGGCGCGGTCCTGGGCGACCTGTACGGCGTCGCAGGCGGCGGGTGCGGGGGTGGCGCCGGGTTCGAAGTCGGTGCCCTCGGCGACGGCGAGGGTGAGCAGGCCGTCGAGCAGGCCGGTGAGCCGTTCGAGTTCGGCGGTGGCGCCGCGGAAGGTGGCGGCGGCGTGTTCGGGTATGGCGGGTTCCAGGGAGTCGAGGCGAATGGTCAAGGCGGCCAGCGGGTTTCGCATGGCGTGGGCGGTGTCGGCGACGAGCTGGTGCTGGGCCTCGGTGGAGTCGACGACGGCCAGGGCCATGGCGTCGAAGGATTCGGCGACGGCGCGGATCTCCGGTGGTCCGCCGTGGCGGCGGGTCATGGTGGTGGCGCGGGTGTCGGTGCGGGGTTTGGGGAGGGTGGCGGTGAGGTGGGCGACGGCGGCGGACAGGTCGGCCAGCGGGCGTAGCACCCAGCGTGTCAGCACCAGGGCCAGGGCCGTGAACACGGCCATTGCGGCGAGGGCGCCGGCGGCGGCGATGCCCCAGGTGCGCAGGATGTCGGCGCGGGCGCGGTCGGTGCCCGCCTGGATGAGGACGGCGCCGTTGACCTGGACGCCGGTGCCGACGGGGCGGGCGATGAGGACGGTGGCGGGGCTCCACGGCATGAGCTGCCCGACCGGGGCGGGGCGCTGGTTGCGGCGGGCGGCGGCGAGGGCGGCGACGACGGCGGGGCTGGTGGCGTGGACGCCGGCGGTGGGGGGGGTGGCGCCGCGGGGGTCGGCGGCGAGGGCCCGGTAGCCCGTCACGTCGCGGGTGG